>CAVBQD010000068.1:0-11118 GCA_963597385.1 bacterium
TTTATATACATCTTCCTTCGCAAGAAAACGAAATTCAGAACCTTTCTCAACAGTCCCCCCGGCGTGCCGAAAATACTTTTTCGACACGCTGAAAGCAGTCATTCGTATGAGTGACTGCTTTTTTCGTAGGGAATGCCGTCTCGGCATTCCGTTGTTGGTCATTCTGTTCAAAAATGCGTGCTTGATTAAATATTCTATATATAGTATAATATTAATACTATTTTTAAAGGAGTATTTTTATGAGTGAAAAAATTCCCAATATGGATTTTGATGCAGATGAAGTAATTGACAGCTTCAAGTCAAAATTCAAATGGCCTTCAAGCGATGAGGTTGAAGTGGTGGTCAAGCCGCCAAAGGTAGGTCTCAAGCTTTTGATTTCGCTTCTTATCACCTTGGTTGTCGGTGCCGGTGTTTATTATATGATGATTCCGGCAATGAATTTCAAATCAACCGATTTTTACACATTTTGGTTCATAATTATTGCAATTTTCTGTGCTTCGTTTTATTTTCTTTGCGGAGCAAACAAAAAAATTGAACGCCGTGAGTATTGCAAAAAGCGTTCGATTTTCCCGATTGTGTTGGTTGTTATGATGCTTATCGTTATGGGCATAGGTTGGGTTGCAGGCTGCACGCTTTTCCGTGCAAAAAGCTACAGTGATTTGGTTGAAGTTAAAGAAAGCAGTTTCTCCGAGGATTTCAAAAACATAAATTATACCGATGTTCCTCGACTTGACGCGGCAACCTCAAAGGTTCTTGCCGACCAACAGCTCGGCTCGCTTTCTGAATATAAGAGCCAATATGTTGTGTCTAATTCGTCAACGCAAATTAATTACAAAAATCATCCGGTAAGAGTAGCATATCTTGAGTACGCAAATGTTTTCAAGTGGTTTAACAACACCAAAAACGGCTTGCCGGCATATATGCTCACCGACCTTGTAAGTCAAAATGTTACGGTTGTTAACTGTGTCGAAAAATTCGGCAGCGGTATCAAATATTCTCCGACGGAACTTTTCAACGAAAAGCTTATCCGTCATTTGAGATTTCAATATCCTACCGCAATTCTTGACACACCGAATTTCGAGATTAACGATGACGCACACCCGTATTGGATTACTCCGGTTCTTGACAAAACAATCGGACTTTTCGGCGGAACGGATGTAAAGGGTGCAATCATTACCGACGCTCTTACAGGCGAAAGCCGGTATTACAGTATGGGTCAAATTCGTACGGACGATTCGCTTAACTGGATTGATGTTGTGTACAGCGAAAGCCTTGTTGTACAGCAGTATAACTACCACGGCAAACTTTCTCATGGCTTTTGGAATTCCATTATTTTCCAAAATGATGTAAATGTTACTTCGGACGGTAGCGGAGTTATTGCAATGGACGATGATATGTGGGTTTACACCGGTGTAACATCTGCCGAGTCGGACACTTCGAACTTTGGATTTATCTTTTGTAATCAGCGTACCAAGGAGCTAAGATATTACAAAAACGGCGGTGCTCAGGAAAATTCGGCACAGGAATCCGCAGTCGATATGGTTCAACAATATCGTTATCAGGCAACATTCCCGATTCTTCTTGACATTGAGGATCAGCCTACCTACTTTATGTCGCTCTACGGTGACGGTTACACGGTTAAGGGTTATGCACTTGTAAACCTTGATGATAAAACTATCGTAGGTACAGGACTTCTTGACAACGAAAAATCACACACAAATGCACTCAATGCGGCAGTGGAAAACTATATTGCGGCTCTTAAAGATAAAAATAAGGTAGATCAGGACGCAGACGCCGAAGATTACAAGGTTGACGACTCTTCGTCGGATAATATAATTGACGGCGACGGCACTTCTTCGTCGAGTGCAACGACCGAAGAACCTCAGGAAGAGAAAAACCTGACCGTAACGGGTGAGGTTAAGGATATTAAAACTTCTGTAAACGACGGCAACACGGTTTACTATTTGCAGGTTAAGGGCAAATATTATTATATTACCGTAACCGATTGTATGGATGTGCTTCTCATCAATAAGGGCGACAAGGTTAAAGTTACTTACACTGAGGACAGCGACAAATTCGTTCTTGCAACCGATGTTGAGGTTGTAAAATAAATTAAATAATCCAAAATAAAATTCCTATGGTGATTTCTACCATAGGAATTTTGTTAATTTTTGATTTAATTAAAATGCAATTTTTTCTTCAATAAATGCTTCGAGTTCTGAAATAGGAAGTCGAACCTGTTCCATTGTATCTCTGTCACGAACGGTTACGCAACCGTCGTCAACCGACTCAAAGTCGTATGTGATACAGAAAGGAGTACCGATTTCGTCCTGTCTGCGGTATCTCTTACCGATTGAACCTGCGTCATCGTAGTCAACCATAAACTTCTTTGAAAGGTTTTGGAAAACTTCTTCAGCCTGCTCGTTGAGCTTCTTTGAAAGAGGAAGAACTGCACACTTGTACGGAGCAAGAGCCGGATGGAAGTGCATAACGATTCTCTTGTCGTTCTTTTCTTCATCCAAAATTTCTTCGTCGTATGCTTCACAAAGAACTGCAAGGAAGAGTCTTTCAACACCGAGTGACGGTTCGATAACATAAGGAATGTATCTTTCGTTTGTTGTGCCGTCAAAGTATTCAAGATTCTTGCCCGATGTGTTGATGTGCTGTGTGAGGTCATAGTCTGTTCTGTCTGCAACGCCCCAAAGCTCGCCCCAGCCGAACGGGAAGTTGTATTCAAAGTCGGTTGTTGCCTTTGAGTAGAAGCAAAGTTCTTCAGGGTCGTGGTCACGCAATCTGAGGTTTTCAGGCTTGATGTTGAGTGAGTAGAGCCAATCTCTGCAGAAGCCTCTCCAATACTCAAACCATTCAAGGTCTGTGCCCGGCTTGCAGAAGAATTCAAGTTCCATTTGTTCAAATTCACGAACACGGAAGATGAACTTACCCGGTGTGATTTCGTTTCTGAACGATTTACCGATTTGAGCAACGCCGAAAGGTACTTTTCTTCTTGTTGTTCTTTGAATATTTGCAAAGTTAACAAAAATGCCCTGTGCGGTTTCCGGACGGAGATAAATCTCATCCTTGCTGTCCTCGGTTACACCCTGGAATGTCTTGAACATAAGGTTGAACTGACGGATGTCAGTAAAATTGTGAGCACCGCAATTCGGGCAAGGAATGTTCTTTTCCTTGATGTAATTGCTGAGTTGTTCGTTTGACCAACCTGCAACATTTGTGCCGTCAAAATCTTCGATAATCTGGTCTGCTCTGTGGCGTGTTTTACACTCACAGCAGTCCATAAGAGGGTCTGAAAATCCGCCCAAGTGACCCGAAGCAACCCAAGTCTGCGGATTCATCAAAATGGCTGAATCAAGACCTACATTGTATTTGTTCTCTTGGATAAACTTCTTTCTCCAAGCGTCTTTGATGTTTGTTTTAAGTTCAACACCCAACGGACCGTAATCCCAAGTGTTTGCAAGTCCGCCGTAAATTTCACTGCCCGGATATACAAAGCCTCTGCCTTTGCAAAGAGCAACGATTTGGTCAAGTGTTTTTTCTGAATTTAACATTGATTATGCCCTCCAAAAATTTATGTTTAATATTATACTATTTATATTGCTTGTAGTCAACCTATTTTGTAGTGCTCGTCTTTAAGCACCGCCTCGGCACATTTTATGCCGTCAACGGCGGCAGATACAATACCTCCGGCATAGCCTGCACCCTCGCCGCACGGGTAAACTCCCTGTATGTTGCACTCCAAAAATTCGTCACGCAAAATGCGAACACTGCTGGAACTTCTTGTTTCGGGAGCGGTGAGCAATGCGTCGTAAAGGTTAAAGCCGTGGAGCTTGTTGTCCATTTGAACTATTGCGTCTTTCATTGTAGCCGAAACCTTTTGCGGCAGACACTCTTCAATATTTGTGAGCGTAACCCCCGTAGGACAGGTCGGTTGAACGCCTCCAAGTTCTTTACTCTCTTTGCCTGCAAGAAAATCGCCAACCAGCTGTGCCGGTGCTCTGTAATCTCCGCCTGCAAGCTCAAAGGCTTTGTGCTCGATTTCCCTTTGATAGTAAATTCCGGCAAGCGGATGGTCGGACGGAAAATCCTTTGGCTCAATTCCCACCAAAAGTGCGGAGTTTGCATTCTCGCCGTCACGGGCAAGCGAACTCATACCGTTTACAATAACGCCTTCTTTTTCGCTTGCGGCGGCAACAACCGTACCGCCCGGGCACATACAAAATGTGTACGCTCCCCGTTCGTGCAAACCGTGGCAGGCAAGCTTGTAATCGGCGGCACCCAATTTCGGATGGTCGGCAAATTTGCCGTACTGTGCCTTGTTAATAAGACTTTGCGGATGTTCGATTCTTGCACCTACCGAAAACGGCTTTTGAATAATCTCAACACCAAGCCTGTACAGCATTTCAACCGTATCTCTTGCACTGTGACCGATTGCCATAATTACGCTGTCGGTTTCAATGTCAAACCGTTCTCCGTCGTGTACATACGATACTCCCTGAACGGCACCGTTTGCTGTGTGAAGTTTGTCAAGTCGGCATTCAAGTTTAACCTCGCCGCCTAATTTTTCTATCTTTTTGCGTATATTTTTAACCACTATCGCAAGTCTGTCCGTGCCGATGTGGGGTTTAGATGAATAAAGTATCTCTTCCGGTGCACCCGCTTCGTACAGTTCTTCAAGCACCTTGCGGATAAAGGGACTTTTTATCCCCGTTGTGAGCTTGCCGTCCGAAAATGTGCCGGCACCGCCCTCACCGAACTGAACATTGCTTTCTTCATTGAGTTTGCGTTTCGTCCAAAATTCGTTGACATCTTTTTGCCTTGCGTCAATGTCTTTGCCCCGTTCAAGAATAATCGGCTGTGCACCCGCCTGTGCAAGAATAAGACCGGCAAGCATTCCGGCAGGGCCGAAACCGACAACGACGGGACGAAATTGCGAATCCCTGTTGTTTGCCGGCAAGTCGTATTTGTACGGCTTAACAACCGTAGCCTTGCTTGATTTGCACTTCGCAACAATTTGCTCCTCATCGAGTGATATCGTAACATCAACGCTGTATGTGAAGTGAACATCGTCCTTGTGTCTTGCGTCTACGCTTTTCTTAAAAATCGTGAGGTTCGTTATATATTTTTCGTTTATCTTTAAAGCTTTTGCCGCTTTCGATTTGAGGAGTGCCTCTTCGTCGTCAAGCGACAACTTAATTTCGTTAATTCTAATCATAATTCTTTTCGTTTAAGTTTGGTCGTTATGTTATTGGCGGCGTTGATACCGCTGTAAATTGCGTATGTCAGATTAAATCCGCCGCATTCAAATTGATTGTCCGTAAGTTCGCCAGTAATGTACAGATACGGTATGATTTTTGATTCGTTGCCGTCGGTTAATTCGCCGTTCGGCACACCGCCCTTTGTGATTTGGGCAAATTCGTATCCTTTTGTACCCGTGATTATTATGCGTTGATTTTTAACGCACCGTGCTATTCTGTCTGCTTCGCCGTTCGATTGCTTTTCGAGAACAGAACACAGCTTTTGCGGAAGTATTCCTACAAGGGAAGCAAATTTTTCAAAATGATTTTTCAACTCATTTTCGCTCATTTCCGGCACAAAATCAATTACCGCAACGGTTTTGTCTTGCCCGGACGAAAGTCGCTTATCGTCAATAAATACTGAAAGGTTCATAATTACAATGCCTGACAAGCCGTAATCGGTAAAAAGCAGTTCGCCGTATTCTTCACCGACAATTTCACCGTTCGTTTCGATTTTCACAAGGCATTTTACCCGTGTGCCTTTGAGGGAACGGCAGTTCTTGTTTGACGATTTCATCTGAACGAGAGCAGGGGACAGCTCCGTAACTGTGTGCCCGAATGATTTTGCAAGCTCGTATCCGCTGCCGTCTGAACCGAGTGCTTTTTGAGCCTTGCCGCCCGTGGCAAGCACCAAAGTCGCACAGTCAAATACGCCCTTGTTTGTATAAATGTAAAAATTGTCGCCGAAATGCTCAACTCTTTTTATTTCGCACTCGGTAACGGTTTTTACACCCAAACGGTCGCACTGTTCTTTCAGCACATCGACAACGCTTGACGCCTGTAATGAATACGGATACATTCTGCCGCATTCGTCCTCACGCAATACAAGACCGAGAGAGGATAAAAAATCAAGTACATCGCTGTAGTGCTCGGCATTTTTGTTTGCAATATTGCACCTGCCGTTGCCGGTCGCGTGAATTTTCTTGAGTATATCGTCAAGATGTTCCAATACGGTTACATCAAAATTAGGGTTATTCTGTTTTATTTTGATTGCCGCAGCAATGCCCGACGCACCGCCGCCGATTATAACCGCTTTCATATAGTTATCCCTCAATATATAACTGTAATTAATCAAATGTATATATATTATAATACATTACGAAAATATTTCAACTAATATTTTCACGCTTCCGTACCTTTTGGGGTAAAAAGAAGATTTACATTGATTGTCCAAAGAAAAGGGTTGACATTTGTTGACAACTGTGGTATAGTTTTTGTACCTCGTAGAAAAGGGCTTTTATTTTTGTGCCCTGATTTTGATGAATTCGTAAGCGTTGCGGATTTTGACGGCACGAGGGAGATTGTTATCGAAATTAAATAGGAGGTGCCAAAATGAGAGTTAAGATTACATTAGCTTGCACTGAATGCAAACAACGCAATTACAACACAATGAAAAACAAGAAAAACACACCTGACAGACTTGAAATGAACAAGTATTGTCGTTTCTGTAAGAAGCACACACTTCACAGAGAAACAAAGTAACGGAGGAATTACGATGGCTGAAGATAAAAAGGCTAAGAAAGCAGAAGCTAAGAAATCAAAAGCAGAAGCTAAAAAGTCTAAGAATGACAAGCAAAAGTCTAAGAAAAATCCGTTCAAGTCAATCGCAAGTTTCTTTAAGAGTGTAAACAGTGAAGGTAAAAAGGTTACATGGCCGAAAGCAAAGGAAGTTCTTAAGAACACCGTTGTTGTTATCGTTGTAATCGCTATCGTAAGTGCGGTAATTTATGTTATCGACCTTGGTCTTACAAGCGGTATGAAAGGCATTAAGCAGTTGGCAGAAACAACTACAAGCCAATCAGAGGAAACAACAGAGGAAACAACAGCCGAGGCACTTACCGAAGCTACAACAGAAGCCACCACTGCCGAATAATTAAGGAGGCACACGATGGAAGAAGCAAAATGGTATGTTGCTCACACATTTTCAGGCTATGAAAACAAGGTAGCAACCGACCTTAAAAATAAGGTAGAAAACCTTAATCTTACTGATATGATTCAGGACATTGTCATTCCTACCGAAACCGTTGTTGAAGTAAAGGACGACGGCACAAAGAAGGAAATCGAAAGAAAGATTTTCCCTTCATACATTATGGTAAAGATGATAATGACAGACGATACATGGTACATTGTCCGCAACACAAGAGGTTGTGCGGGATTTGTAGGTCCCGAGGGCAAGCCTGTTGCACTCACCGAAGAAGAGGTTAAAAATCTCGGCGTAGAAAAGGTAACAGTAGAGGTTCAGTACGAAGTAGGCGATATGGTAACGGTTATCGACGGTCCTCTTGAGGGCTTCACCGGTACTGTTGAATCCATAGATACAGCCAATAACAGCGTACAGGCTGTTGTATCAATGTTCGGTCGTGAAACTTCAGTTGATTTTGAACTTGACCAACTCGAAAAGGTCAAAGATTGATTTTAGTAATCGGCAGCGTTTTGCTGCATTTACCGTAAGGCGTTATTTATAGCGTTTTATGAGTGGGAGGAGATTTAACTTCTCCGCCAATAACCACATTTTTTAGGAGGAAAATAATTATGGCTCAAAAGGTAGTAGGTTTAATTAAACTTCAAATTCCTGCCGGTAAAGCAACTCCGGCACCACCTGTAGGTCCGGCTCTCGGTCAGCACGGTGTAAACATTGTTGCTTTTACAAAAGACTTTAACGAAAGAACAAAGAATGACGCAGGTCTTATCATTCCTGTAGTAATTACTGTATATGAAGACCGTACATTCACATTCATCACAAAGACTCCGCCTGCAGCAGTTCTTATTAAGAAGGCATGCGGTATTGACAAGGCATCAGGTGTTCCTAACAAGACAAAGGTTGCAACAATCTCTAAGGCTGATGTTCAAAAGATTGCAGAACAAAAGATGCCTGACCTTAACGCAGCATCACTTGAAGCTGCTATGTCAATGATCGCAGGTACAGCTCGCAGCATGGGTATTGTAGTAGAAGACTGATTCCCAATGTGGGAGGAAAAATCCGATTAACCACTGGAGGTAATTTTAATGAAACACGGAAAGAAATATACAGATGGCGCAAAATTGATTGACCGCGCTAATTTATACACATCAACAGAAGCTTTGGATCTCGTTGAAAAGACAGCTAAGGCAAAGTTTGATGAAACAGTAGAAGTACATGTTCGTTTGGGCGTTGACTCCCGTCATGCTGACCAGCAGGTTCGTGGTGCAGTTGTTTTGCCAAACGGTACAGGTAAAGATGTTAAGGTTGCAGTATTCGCAAAGGGCGACCTTGCAAAAGCAGCTCAAGAAGCAGGTGCCGATATCGTAGGTGATATGGACTTGATGCAAAAGATTCAAGGCGGCTGGATGGATTTCGATGTATGTATCGCATCTCCTGATATGATGGGCGTTGTTGGTCGTTTGGGTAAGGTTCTCGGTCCTCGTGGCTTGATGCCGTCACCAAAAGCAGGTACAGTTACTATGGATGTAGCAAAGGCTGTACAGGAAGCTAAGGCAGGTAAGATTGAATACCGTCTTGACAAGTCAAACATCATTCACTGCCCAATCGGTAAGGTATCATTCGGTACAGACAAGCTCCTTGAAAACTTCAATGCTCTCCTTGACGCTATCATCAAGGCAAAGCCTGAAGCAGCAAAGGGTCAGTACATTAAGTCTTGTGCAGTGGCTTCAACAATGGGTCCGGGCGTAAGAATCAACCCATCAAAGGTTGGTACTGTTTCTACAGCAGAATAATAAAAAATTGTTGACAAGAGTATTCTCTTGTGATACAATATATAAGCTGTTCAACCAAAGACAGTAGGTGTCCCTGTGACATAAGCATTGTCGCCTACCGAGGAATGAGCATTATGTAGCACTTTGTGCAAAATTATGTAATGTCGTGCATCCTCGATTTGGGGATGCACTTTTATATTTGTTGGATAGCTCCAAAAGTCCGTTTTATACGGCAAAATAATTATGGAGGTAAACTAAAATGCCAAGTACAGTAGTTCTTGAAAAGAAAAAGCAACAGGTTGCCGATCTTGCAGAACGCATCAAGAGTTCATGTGCAGGTGTAGTTGTTGACTACAAGGGTATCAACGTTGAAGACGATACAAAGCTCAGAAAAGAGCTTCGTGAAGCAGGCGTTAGCTACACAGTAGTTAAAAACTCTATCCTTAAGCGTGCAGCTGAAGAAGCAGGACTTGAGATTGCAGATTCTGTTGTAGAAGGTACAACAGCAGTTGCAACATCAGTTGACGATTATGTAGCAGCAGCTCGTATTCTCAACAAGTACGCAGAAGAAAACGAAAGCTTCAATATCAAGACAGGTTATCTCGACGGTGCAATCATCGCTAACGAAGAAGTTGTAGCACTTGCTAAACTTCCTTCAAGAGAAACTCTCCTTGCAACTATCGCAAGTGTTGTAGTAGAACCTATCGCTTGTATCGCTCGTGCAGTTAATGCTCTTGAAGAAAAGGGCGGTGCATCAGCAGTTGAAGCAGCTCCTGAGGAAGCTCCGGTAGAGGAAGCTCCGGCAGAAGCACCGGCTGAAGAATCAGCAGAATAATTACTAAATTTAATTCTAATTACGGAGGAAAAAATCATGGCATCAGAAAAGATTACAGCAATTGTAGATTCAATCGCAGAACTTACAGTTCTTGAACTTAAAGAACTCAAAGAAACAATCGAGGAAACATTCGGCGTAACTGCAGCAGCAGTAGCAGTAGCAGCAGCTCCTGCAGAAGGCGGTGCAGCAGCAGCTGACGCTAAGTCAGAATTTGACGTTGTTCTTACAGAAGTAGGTGCAAACAAGATTCAGGTTATCAAGGCAGTTCGTGAAGCAACAGGTCTTGGCCTTAAGGAAGCTAAGGAAATCGTTGACGGTGCTCCTTCAACAGTTAAGGAAGCAATGCCAACAGCTGACGCTGAAGCTCTTAAAGAAGCTCTCACAGCAGCAGGCGCAACAGTTGAACTTAAGTAATTTTAGTTTAAACTTAATCCATAATTTAGGAAGCTACCTCAAAAGGGTAGCTTCTTTTTTTGTTTTTGACAGCTTATAGAGGAAACAATTGTTTTGCGAATAATATAAAAGCGTTCCAAATTGATTGAAACGCTTTTGTTGTAAACCAAATATTAATTTTAGTTTTTATTAGAGAGCTTCTGCGACTGCAACTGCACAAGCTACTGTAGCACCAACCATAGGGTTGTTACCCATACCGATAAGACCCATCATTTCTACGTGTGCAGGAACTGATGAAGAACCGGCGAACTGTGCGTCTGAGTGCATTCTGCCCATTGTATCTGTCATACCGTATGATGCAGGACCGGCAGCCATATTATCAGGGTGAAGTGTACGACCTGTACCGCCGCCTGAGGCAACTGAGAAGTACTTTTTGCCATTTTCAAGGCGTTCTTTCTTGTAAGTGCCGGCAACAGGGTGCTGGAATCTTGTTGGGTTTGTTGAGTTACCTGTGATAGAAACATCAACATTTTCTTTCCACATAATTGCAACGCCTTCAGTTACATCGTTAGCACCGTAGCAGTTAACTTTTGCACGAAGACCGTCTGAATATGCCTTGCGGAAAACTTCCTTAACTTCGCCTGTGTAGTAATCCATTTCTGTTTCAACATAAGTGAAGCCGTTGATTCTTGCGATGATTTGAGCGGCGTCCTTGCCAAGACCGTTAAGAATAACGCGGAGTGGCTTTTGTCTAACCTTGTTAGCCTTTTCTGCGATACCGATAGCACCTTCAGCAGCTGCGAATGATTCGTGACCTGCAAGGAATGCGAAACATTCTGTTTCTTCTTCAAGAAGCATTTTGCCGAGATTACCGTGACCGAGACCTAC
>CAVBQD010000069.1:0-10984 GCA_963597385.1 bacterium
TTATAAGAATTCTTATCACTGAGGGTAACAATCACGGAATATTTTTCGTTATTGCCGAAATATTTAAACGAAATCTCGGCACTGCTGTCGGTTACATTTTGATAATCCGTCCACACATCAAGACCTGTTGTAACAGTACCCGGCTTATAGTAAGCGTTTGCCCAAATACAAATAGGAGCAGACAAGCCGCCGAAATTATGGAACCAGCCGCCACGGCGGGTTTTAATTCCGAAACATTCATAGGTAAAATATGTGAAATCGGTTTCCTCTCTCCACATTTCAAGAGCACGGTTTGCAATTTCAAACGCAAAATCAGCGTCGCCGTTATCAAGCATCGTTTTCCAAACAAACCACTGATGGCTCATCCAAACATTGCCGTTCCAATAGCCGTCGTCAAAATAATACGAAGCGGACATATCAACAGCGGAAACACCTGCCGCAGACCACATTTCATTCGGATTTTTAATGTGCGAAATGAGTTTTTGCTTTCTGTCGCCGTCAACCGCACCTGCAATGAGCGGATAAACGCCGTCAAAGCCCTTATCCCAGTTTTCGCCGTCCTCGGTTTTCATAATATAAGGAGCGTTTTTGTCCTTATCGTACATTGTATAGCCGAAATAGCCCGACTCTTCATCCCAAGCGTAGTTATTGAGTGCCTCGGTCGAATATTTAATATCTGCATCGTAAACGGCAATATCGTCTGTTTTACCGAGATACGAAGCAACCGCTTTCAAAATTTTACCGGCACGGATAATTTGGCTTGTTGAAAGGCAAGGACAGGAATATTCTTCCGCCTTATCGGCAATCATCTTGACCTGAGCCGGATAATCGTCCATACCCGAGCAGGAATACCAATAATCATATGTTGTGAGAAGTCCGTTATCAAACTTTGCACAGGTTGAATTATGAGTTCTGCCACGCAAAAACTCATAATAGAGTTTCATTTTATCATAAAGGAAGTCGAGCTTTGACTTGTCGTTTGTGCGTTTGAGAAGTTCAAAATACTCAACAAACTGCGTAGGCACAAGCGAACCGTGAAGTAAAAAGCAAAAATCGTCATTGTCGTCATCACAAAGATACATATCGAGTGCATACTGACACAATTCATTGCTGAATTCAAGAAGTCCCATTCCGATAAAACCGCTGTCCCAGGTATAAAAGCTGTCCCAACGCTTACCCGGAGTGTGATGAATTACATTTTCGCCGTGCTTATAGACAGGATAAACCGTGTTTGTCAAAAGTGTTGCACGCAAAATATCGGTTGAAAGAGCGTACTTTTCACCGTCTTTGTTGAATTTTGCCGTTTCGCCGAGCACTTTGCGTTCGTTATAAATTTTTTCGTATTCGTCACTGCTCAAAGGCTCAAAATCCGACTTTGCAACAACCGCATACTCAATGTGCGTGCTGTGCGGTTCAATGAAAATCGACTTAATAAGTGTATTTTGGAAAAAGCCGTCATCGGAAGTTTTACGCTTAAACGAACCTGAAAATGTTTCCTTTAAATCATCGTATGTATGGTCGCCGTTAGAAAGACGGTTGATAAGTGCGTCCTCAAGGCTTCCGCTGTCGAGAGTACGAAAACGGGTATTAGGATTTGAAGTAATAACCTTAAATTTGCAGTCGTTGTACTTGTAGTCGATATCAACCGTATAGCCCTTGCCGTTCGGAGCGGTATTGATTTCCGGTTCAAAATCGTGTTTCAGCTCAACAACTTCAAGGCTGTTGCCCTTTTCATACACGGCAACAAAGTCAAATTCAACACCTGCTGCACCGAGGCTCACAAGTTCAAAACTTTCCGCAAAAGGAAGTTCAATAATTGTAAGTTTTTCACTGTGAGGCAACACGGTTTCTGCTCCGTTCACGCTGAATTTTGCATCACCGTCGGTAACGGTCTTGTATCTCAAAGCGACAACGGGATTTTCAATACCGTCAGCCGAAAGTTTATATGCAACCTTATCCCCCGATTCACAGCCGAAAGGCTTTAAGCCGAGATAATGAACATGAGCATTGTCGCATCTGTCGCCCAAGCCGTAACCAAGATAGAACTCCTCGCTTTTGAACATACCGCGGAACATACCGTCGGGAGTTTCGTTTTCCCAAGGACGGATTTTTACATATGAATACTGCGAATACTCGTTTGCTTTGATAAGAAAATAATTTTCGTTCTTTGCTTTGATGTAATATTCCTTTGAATTCGGGAATTCAAGCGACGAAAAGAAATTAAGAACCGTATTTTGCGAAAGGTCGGTATTATTCACAAACTCAACTCTTGCAAGATACGCTTCTTCGTTGATTTTTGAAAAAGACACATCGGCATACACCATATCTTTCCACATAAGCTCATATCTGTAAGAGTAAAACGAATAATCCGTTGCACATTTCCACAAGTGGTAGTTTGACGGAACGGTCACATTGGGAACAGGTGTTGACGAGTTCCAAATTGTAGGATGAACGGCAAAATCAAAGCGTACCGCATCAGCACTTGATTTACCGTTTTTGTTATCGATTGTGCCCATAATTCTTGAAAGACCCATATATTTTTTTGAATACGGGCCCCACACAGGCATAAACACTTGATTAGGCATAAAATACTTCTCCTTGTATCACAGTAAAATATCACAGATATTATGATTGAAAAGTGATTATTTGTCAATAATATAATCTAAATTTCTGTTTTTTATTGACAAAATATTTAAGAAAAGTTATTATACTTATATTGTTATTTGTAGTTATGTAAAGTAAAGGAGAATTTATATATATGAACATAGATGAAAATGTACGAAAAATACTTATCTCTCTTTTAAGAAAGTGGAAAGTAATCGTGGCATTTGCACTTGTGGGTGCATTGCTCGGATTTTTCTACACCGCAAACTTCACCCAATTAACCTACACTTCCACCGTTGAATTTCTTGCATATGCGGAAGATACAAACAGTGAAATAAAGGGCAATACATATTCAAGCGTCAACGACAGAATAAGCAACACAAGTAAGATGAATTATGCAATAATGATGCTTGACACATATATTGAAATTATGAATACAAATGAATTTTCCACAACCGTTGCACAGGAGTTGAACAACAGAATCAATTCAAGCTGTACGGGAGCAAACATTAAAAATGCGATGACTATCGAATCCGTTGAAAATACGGCGATGTTTGTAATTACCGTTACAACC
Source organism: bacterium (assembly GCA_963597385.1). GTDB lineage: Bacteria > Bacillota > Clostridia > Oscillospirales > Acutalibacteraceae > Eubacterium_R. The sequence goes on from CAVBQD010000069.1 coordinate 3,179, forward strand.
ACGAGCAACGATTTGTCGTACGAAATTGCTCATCAGCTCGAAACCGAGGTTCCTAATATGATGAAAAAGACGAACAACGGTCTTGTCAAAGCAAGTGTTGAGGACAAGCCGATAAAGGCGTCTGCCGCAGGAAGTAAGGGCTATCCTAAAAAATGTATTATCGGTGCGGTTATCGGAATAATTTTGGCGTGTGCATATATTATTTTGAGAAATCTGCTTGACATCAGAATCCGCACGAGTGAAGAGCTTGTTGAAAAATACAGCATTCCTGTTCTCGGCAGTATTCCTAACTATGAGATTAAAAGCGTTTCAACAGCGTCACGCACAAAAAATATTGATGAACCGTATATAAGTTCGTCCGAGAAAGGAGCTGAGAAATAATGGCAAAAAAGAACAGTAAAAAGTCCGCAAGAGTAAACAGCAACTCCCGTCAGTTGCTCAAAGATATCGAAATGGATCCTTCGCTCAAATTCAGAGTTGAAGAAGCATATAAGAGCGTAAGAACAAACATTATGTTTTCCGTAATGAAAAAAGGCTGTAAAACCATCGTTATTTCTTCATCTGCTCCGAACGAAGGCAAAACTACTACAACAATCAACATTGCAATCGCTTTGTCGCAGGCTGACCAAAAAGTTCTGCTTATTGACGGCGACCTTCGTAAGCCTAAAATTCACCATTATTTTTCGGTACCGAATTCACCGGGACTTACAAACTACCTGGGCAGTAAAGTCGGTGCGGGTGCAGAAAAAAAGACGGATTTGTTTTCCGTTATCCACGCTACAGAATTTGAAAACCTTTCGGTACTCTGTTCCGGTTCAATTCCTCCGAATCCTGCCGAAATTCTCGGAAGCGAGCCGATGGTGGAATTTTTGGAAGAAATCGGCGAGGATTTTGACTATATAATCATTGATACACCGCCGATAAATGTTGTATCGGACGCACTTCCTGTAATCAGAGAAAGTGACGGCGTTGTACTTATCGTTCGTTCAAATCAGTCAACCCATCCGGAGGTTCAACGAGCTATATCGGCTCTTGAATTTATCGACGCAAAAATTCTCGGATTTGTTATCAACTTTGCCGATACAAACCGTTCAAAATACGGCTACGGCAAATACGGTCGCTACCGTTACGGTAAAAACAAAAACGGCTACGGTTACGGATACGGTTCTTACGGCAGTTACGGAAGCTACGGCAGTTACGGTTCGTATAACGGATACGGATATAACAGCGGCTACGGCTACGGTTCTTACGGCTACGGCTCATACGGTTACGGTTATGACAATGTTCCTTATGACGCCCGCCAAAACAAAAGATAAGCCGTTAAGCAACAAAGGAACACATTATGATTATTAATAATCTTGTTGAAACCCATTGCCATATTATTCCGGGGATAGACGACGGCTCACCGGACATTGACACAAGCCTTGCAATGATTGAAAAGTTGCAAAGGCAGGGTGCAAAGAAAATTATACTGACGCCGCATTATTATTCCGACAATATATCGCTTGACGATTTTTTGAGGCGTCGTGACAAAGCTTTTAACGAACTTATGCGTGCGTTACCGAGCGGAAGTCCGACCTTAATTCCTGCGGCGGAAGTGTACATCAGTCAATACCTATTTAACAATCAGAACATTGACGAGTTAAAAATAGGCAATTCAAATTACATATTGATTGAGCATCCGTTTTCAAGCAGTTTTTCTGAAAACACATACGACCGATTAATGAATATGTACTGCGATTACGGTGCAAAACCGATTCTTGCTCATATAGAGAGATATCAGGCTCTTATGGAAGACCCCTACAAGCTTGAGGATTACATTGATATGGGTTGCCTCACGCAGGTAAATATTTCAACATTTTCAAACGCACACCGAAGCGTCAAGAAAAAATTATTCAAGCTTCTTGATACAGGTCATATTCATCTTATAGGCTCCGACTGTCACAACCTTTCAAGCAGACCGCCGGAATATGAAGACGGAATAAATGAAATCGTCAAAAAAAGCGGCCAGGAAGCGGTTGACGCTTTGATAAGAAACGCAAATCTTTTGACATCGGGTATTTAAAAATCAACTTCGATTTACTTTTGTAGGTCGGAGTTTTATTTTTGCCTTGTTTTAAGTATAATATATCGGTGATTAATTTGAAAAAAGCAATTTTGACCGTTCAATCATTCGGTGCAATAACGCTCATTGTCTTGCTCACAATGTTTTCGTCAAAAGCAAAGATGCAGGCAATCGAGGGAATAAAAATGTGTTCTGATATAATTGTGCCGTCGCTTCTGCCCGTAATCATACTGACAAACACATTGACAAAAAGCGAATGTTCGACAGTTTTTGAGCTTTTATTTAAGCCGTTTTCAAAGCTGTTAAGACTTCCGTCTGCGGCAATTTGTGCCGTGATTTTCGGGCTTATCGGCGGATATCCCACCGGTGCGATATTGACAAACGAACTTTTTGAGCAAGGCTTAATTTCGGACAGCACCGCGAGAAGACTGCTGAGATTTAATTTTTGCGGAGGTATTGCCTTTATAATAACGGCGGTGGGCACAATAAAGTTAGGGAGCACAAAAGCAGGTGCAATTATTTATTTGACAAATGTATTTTCATCTTTGGTGATTTGTGTTGTTGAAGGACTGTTTGAAAAGGATGAATCATACAAAATTGCCAATGCCAAAATCAAGAAAATGAACTTTTCAACCGCATTAATAAACTCGGTTGAAAGCAGTATACGAAGTGTCGCCTCGATGTGCGGGTATATAATATTCTTTTCTGCCCTGTCGGGGCTTTTCACAATACCGAAAACAGCAATGCCGATGATAGAAATAACAAACGGCATATTTGCAAACGGCACGGCAATACCGCTTGAATATCTGTGTTTCTTTTTGGGTTTTGGCGGAATTTGTATACATTTTCAGCTACTCGGTATAATCAAAAAAGTAAATATGAGCTACTTTGATTTTTTTGTTCACAGGCTTGCCGGAGGACTGCTGTCATATTTCCCGGGTAAACTGTATACCGCTTTGTTTTCGCCGAATGAAGAGGTGTTTTCAAATATATCGAACATAACGCCTAAAGCAAGTGAAATTAACAATGGCTTGAGCGTTATGCTTCTTGTAAGTTGTGTTATAATAATTATTGACCTGAACAGTAAAAAATCCAAATTGCTTTAACCTATATAATATGTTATTATATGTTTGGTGATAAGATGAAAAAGAATTTTACAAAAATAATATCGTTGCTGTTGGCCGTTTTAATGCTTACGGCTTGCAGTGAATACAAAACCGTTGAGCATACCGTTTCAAAAGAAAAAGAAACGGTAACGCAGTACACGGAAGTTGAAAACAGTATCAGTACAGATGATGTTCAGCCGTACACATATTATCCGTACACAACAATTAACAACAATGTGCCTGAATTTGAAGCAAGCGATTACACCGAATCTTTTGAAGAATACGGCGAACTCGATTCGCTCGGCAGGTGCACAACCTGTGTTGCGAACATAGGTACCGACCTTATGCCGACCGAAGAGAGAGGGGCTATAGGTTCGGTTAAGCCTACCGGCTGGCATATAGCAAAATACAACAATGTTGACGGAAAGTATTTATACAACCGTTGCCATTTGATAGGATATCAATTGACCGCCGAAAACGCTAATCCGAACAACCTGATTACGGGTACAAGATACCTTAACATTGAAGGAATGTTGCCGTTTGAAAACAAGGTTGCCGAATATATTAAAACAACAAACAACCATGTCCTTTACAGAGTGACGCCTGTTTTCAAAGACGATGAGCTTGTTGCAAGAGGCGTTCAAATGGAAGCATACAGCATTGAGGACAACGGCAAAGGAATTCAGTTCAATGTGTATTGCTACAATGTTCAACCGGGAATAGAAATAGATTATTCAACCGGTGAAAGCAAGGCTGTTGAGAGCGAAACGGAGATAAACAGCGGTGAAAAGCAGACATATATTGTAAATCTCAACACAAAGAAATTCCACACCGAAGACTGCCCTGCTGTTCAAAAAATCAAAGCCGACAACAAAAAATCATACACAGGATACAGAGATAATCTTGTAAATAACGGCTACGAGCCTTGCGGACAGTGCAAGCCGTAACATACATAAACCAAGCACAATTTATAAACAGTTAATCAATTATTAATTAAATATTTGATTTTTTATGATTAGATAAGTATAATAAAAATAATATATATTATTTGGGAGAATTATATGCCAAACTACGAAGAATACAAATGTCCCGTATGTAACAAACAGTTTACCAAAGACGACGACATAGTCACCTGTCCCGAATGCGGTACGCCTCACCACAGAGAGTGCTACAAGCTGTCGGGTCACTGCGTAAACCAAGGATTACACACATCGGGCTACAGTTTTTTAGAGGAGCACAAGCCGATTATTCCTCAGCCGAATATACAGGCACAGGCAAAAATGGGCGAATATTACGCTCCGCCTGCCAACAGTGCAAACAATCGACAAAATCCGTCAAACGAAAGTTCAAACGAAGAACAGCAAAATCAGCCGCCGTTTCAGCCGTTTCAAACAATTCAGTTTGATATGCCTCAATATCACGAACAGGGCGAAATCGAAGGCGTAAGTATCAGTGACATTGCCGCAACAGTTAGGACGAACCCTCAGCGATTTGTGGAAAAATTCAAAAAGTTCTCACAGAAAAAGAGCAAACTCAGCTGGAACTGGGGTGCGTTTTTCTTCGGTTCATACTATCTGCTGTTCAGAAAAATGTACAAGCAAGGAATTGCGTTTTTCTGTATGCTGTTTTCGGTCGTATTGATCGGAAATGCGGCTCTGTTCAAATTTGCACCTAAATACACGGCGGCATTGCAGGACTTAGCCACAAACTACAACCCTAAATCAACCGCAATGCCGGACATATCGGCGGTTATGGGTGCTTCGGACGCTCAAACGGCAATGACGATACTCTACATTACAATCGGAGTTTTGCTGTTAATCAGGATAATAATTGCCGCATACGCCGACTATTTCTACAAGGGCACAGTGTTTAACATTATCAAAAATGTATCGGAACAGCTCAGCAACGGAGCAAACTTTATTCAGTCAACACTTTTCGGTGCCGAAGCAAATCTTGACCAAGAACAAATGAAGAGAATGTATCTTGGCAACAAGGGCGGAGTGTCACTGTTTGCACCGCTGCTTGCATACTTCTTAATTTATATAGTCACATCATTTTTTTAGGAGCGAGAAACATGAAAAAAGTAAGAAAAGCCATTATTCCTGCCGCCGGACTCGGCACGAGAGTGTTGCCTGCGTCAAAGGCAATACCAAAGGAAATGCTCAACATCGTTGACAAACCTGCCATTCAATACATCGTTGAGGAAGCATTTAACAGCGGAATTGAAGAAGTGTTGATTATCACAAACCGCGGCAAAGAAGCTATTGAAGACCATTTTGACCACGCTTTTGAACTTGAAACAAAGCTTGCTCAAAATCCGGACAAACAGGAATTGCTCAATTCTGTAAAGGCTTGTGCGAATTTTGGCAATATCTACTTTTTACGCCAAAAAGAAACAGGCGGATTGGGTCACGCCGTGCTTTGTGCAAAGGCATTCGTGGGCGACGAACCGTTTGCCGTTTTGTACGGTGACGATGTTATCATCTCCGACAATCCTGTCACAAAGCAGTTGATTGACGCTTATGAAAAATACAACAAGGGCGTTGTCGGCGTTAAAGAAGTTGACACCGAATCAATCACAAAATACTGTTCGCTTGCCGTTGAACACCTTGAAAACAATTGTTACAACTGCACGGATATGATTGAAAAACCGAAAAAAGAAGAAATAATGTCGCACTTTTCAATTTTGGGCAGAGTTATTATGCCGCCTGAAATTTTTGAGATTTTGGAGCACACTCCAAAAGGTGCGTGCAACGAATTGCAGTTGACAGATGCAATGCGTACCCTTGCACAAAAGCAAGGCGTTGTTGCCGTTGATTATGACGGAACACGATATGATATGGGCAACAAATTCGGAATTTTGCAGGCAAATATTGAGGTTGGACTCAAGCACCCCGAGTTGTCCGAAAAGCTAAAGGATTACATAAAGGAACTGTCAAAAAAATTGTAATCCTTGAAAGGAAAACATATGAACAACAACTATTTCAACCAACAAAACAATCAATACTATCAGCAGCAAAATGCACAGTATGTTTTGATGCAACGGCAAATTTCCTACGCAAGGAAAAAACAGCGTGGTGAGCTTGTCAAAGTGGGTTTTTTGCTCGGAACGGCAATTTTATTGTATCTGTTTTTGCAAAATTTTTGGGCAGGAATGCTAAGCTCGCTCGGTCTTGTCGAAACATACCAAAACTCTGCAATGTTCAGATACGCTTTTAATATCATCGGCGTTGACCTTTTGTCGCTTCTGCCGGCGTTCGGACTTCCTGCTTTGATACTCAAAAGGAATTTCACTTGTGACCTTGTACCGGCAAAAAAAATCGGCGGGCTTAAAATAGCGGCTTGGACATTCTTCGGTCTCGGTTGCACATTTGTGGCAAACTATATTGTATCCTTAATGACCGTTTTTGTAAAAAACACTCTCGGTTATGAGCTTTCGCAAAACGACTACGGCATTTCAAACGATTTCTTGACCTACTTTGTTATGGTTATCTCCGTAGCGGTTGCACCGGCAATTTTTGAAGAATTTGCACTCAGATGTTGTACACTCGGCGTGTTAAGAAAGTACGGCAACGGCTTTGCCGTGTTTATGGTAAGCATTATTTTCGGCTTGATTCACGGCAATGTGATTCAGTTCGTTTTCGCCTTTCTTATGGGCATTATTATGGCTTATATCACTATCCAAACCGATAATGTCATCATCGCTATTCTCATTCACGGCTTGAATAACGGCAGGTCGGCAGTTAACGACATCGTAACCAATGCGGTAGACGAAAAAACGGCAAACATAGTTGCCGTTGCGATTATGCTTGTTATTTTTGTAGCCGCTATCGTTTCGCTTGTTTATCTTGTTATGACAAAGTCGTTTACAAAAGAAAAGAAGCTCAAAAGCCTTTACGATAACAATTTTGCTGTAAAAGTTGCGTGTATGATTCCGGGTATGATAATTCCGTTTGCATATCTCTGGGCTATCACAAAACAATACATCACTAAAGTATGACGGAAAATCAATTTATGCAAGCCGCACTCGACCTTGCAAGGCAAAGTGCCCTTGAGGGTGAAGTTCCCGTCGGTGCGGTGATTGTTAAAGATAACGAAATTGTCGGCACGGGCAGAAATCGGCGGGAGTACGGCAAAAACGCACTTTATCACGCAGAGATAGAAGCTATCGACTCGGCGTGCAAAAACCTCGGCGGTTGGCGTCTGTGGCAATGTGATATGTATGTAACCCTTGAACCGTGCCCGATGTGTGCCGGTGCGATTATAAATTCTCGAATCAAAACGGTGTACTTCGGTGCAAGCGACTGCAAAGCCGGAAGTTTCGGCTCGGTTGTTAATTTTAACGAACTGCCGTACAATCATAAGCCCGAAATTATCGGCGGCGTTATGGCAGACGAAGCACAAACAATGCTCACAGCGTTTTTTAAAGATTTAAGAGAAAGAAAACATAAGAATATATAATTTGAGGGGACGGATATTATCCGTCCCCTCAGTCGGTTATTAACCCCTCAGTTTCTTAACCCCTCAGTCAAGCCTACGGCTTGCCAGCTCCCCTTATAAATAAGTGGAGCCTGTTTTTTGCCTCAAGGGGAGGCAACTCCAACCAATTTAAGGCTCCCCTTGATTGTAATCAAG
>CAVBQD010000070.1:0-10720 GCA_963597385.1 bacterium
GTCCCGACTGTATGCACGATACGGGTAAAATTGATTTTTGGTCAAGCACCACCGCTTCGCATATACGCCTGACGCTCATTGCTATGCCGTAGTAGGTGGCGTTTTTCTTTTTGATAATTTCGTACGCCGAGTTCTTCACATCTTCGGCAATTTTTTTCATTTTTTCGGCGTGGCAAATGTCGCCGCAGTTGTCGTTGCAGAACTGCTTTAGCGGAATGCCCGAAACATTTGCACTGCTGAAAGCCGCAATTTCGCTGTCGCCATGTTCGCCCAAAATAAAAGCGTGCACGCTCCTCGGGTCAACTCCGAGATGGTCGCCGAGTAAATATTTAAGCCTTGCCGTGTCGAGAACCGTGCCCGAGCCGAACACTCTGTTTGACGGCAAACCCGATAATTTCAGTGCCGTGTAGGTTAGAATGTCCACAGGATTGGACACTATCAGCAGAATCCCTTTGAAATTTCGTCCCGCAATTTGCGGAATAATTGATTTGTAAATATCCACATTTCTGTGCACCAAATCAAGGCGTGTTTCGCCGTCTTTTTGACCCGTGCCGGCGGTTATTACAATGATTGAAGCGTCGCTGATGTCGTCGTATGTGCCGGCATAAATCTGCATCGGTTTGGAAAACGGCAGACCGTGACTGATGTCGAGTGCCTCACCCTCGGCCCTGTCGGTGTTTGCGTCAAGCAAAACAATTTCGCTGAAAAGTCCGCTTTCCATAAGTGCAAAGGCACAGGCACTGCCCACGAATCCGCAACCGATTATCGCAACTTTTCGTGCGTCTGAATTTGTCATATTGTCACTCCAAATAAAAATCATTCTAACCTATCAAGGCTCCCTTTACTTGTAAGGTGAGCTGTCGTGCTTTCGTAGGGAATGCCGTCCGCGGCATTCCGTTTCGGTGCATTAGGGATGCCGCACCCTACGGTATTTACAATCGCCATTCTCTTAAATACAAAATTTATGATTGCCGATTTCCTTAATTACCGTCCTCGAGTGCATAAATTTGTCGTTCGTTTTGGCAGGGTTAAAATAGTACACCGCACCGCCCGACGGGTCCCAACCGTTGAGTGCGTCCGTTGCGGCACGCTTGCTTGATTCGGCAACCGGCTGATACCAATTGCTGTCGTTTACGCACGAAAACGCACCCTTTTGGTAAATCACTCCCGACAGCGTGTCCGGAAACGACGGGTGAGCCACCCGATTGAGAATTACCGCACCCACGGCAACCTGTCCCTCATAGCTTTCGCCCCTCGCTTCGGCAGAAATCACCTTTGCCAGCAGTTCAATATCCGCACTCGAATACGCACCGTTTGAAGTGTCGCTTGATGAAGACGAGCCAAGCCCGAGATAAAGAAGCGTTGTTTTTCCGCAAATTCCGTCGGCGGTTAAACCGCAATTTTTTTGGAATGCGGTCACGGCTTTTTTGGTTGCCGAACCGTAAATTCCGTCAATTGAGCCGTTGTAATACCCAAGCGATTTGAGTTTCTGCTGGATTTTTTTGACTTCACTGCCGCTTGAACCGAGTTTTGACAGTGCATAAACGCTTGTTTCTTTTATGAATGTGTCGTAGACGAGCAGACCGGCACCGCCCACGCCTAAAATTATTGCCAGTGCGAGAGCAAAGCTCACAATGTTTTTGATTACCTTGTTTTTCATATTGTCCTCCGTATATTTCGTAGGGAGATACCGTTCTCCCGAAATTTATTTATATAATGTTTAAGTGATTCAGCAAAAATGTTATTCCGACGCCAGACATTACCGTCATTGCCGAGTAACCGACAACGGCAAGCGTTTTTTTGACATTGAGTTTTTGCCTCGGCGGTTTGACGGCGGTTGAGGTTGAAATTTTCTCGGCTTCCCGACGGAGCTTTTTGCCGTCGGTGTTTTGTGACGAGGGTCGCACAAAAAATATGATTTTTTCAAAATACGGCGAGTCTGTATTCGTTATTTCGAGTATTTGTTTGTTGACTCCTTTGAGCATAATCATCGTCCTTTTTACCTGCCAAATTTTCGGCATTGAATTATACAAATAGTGTTTGATTTTTATCTGAAATTTATACATAATCAACCAAATTCAATTTCTACATTTTGAGCAGATTTTTACTCTTGACAATCCGTTTTGATAAACATTTCGTATTATTTCATAATTCGCAAAATGTGGAAAACTATGTGGAAAAGGTGTAAAACTTACCCCCAAAACGCTATATTTAAGCACTTTTAGGGTGTTGAAAACTAAAAATGTGCATATCTTTCAACATTTTACACATAGTTTTCAACAAAAAATATTTTTCAAAAATTTTGTATAATTTGCTGTTTTTTACTTTCGGTCTTGACAAAAAAATGTTATAATCTTGATATTACAGAAAGTTTTTGAGGTTACAAAATGAAATATGATGTTGCCGAAAATAATATAGTTGTGAACGGCGTCACCTGCCTTGACCTTGATTTAACTCTTGATTGCGGTCAGGCGTTCAGGTGGGAGCGTTTGGACGACGGCTCGTATAAGGGCGTTGCCGAAAATCATTTTTTGCATATTGAAAAGAAAGGCGATTCCCTCATTTTTTACGATACGGATGAAAACACTTTCAATTCGTTTTGGGTGGATTATTTTGATTTGAATAAAGACTACGATGAAATTTGCGACAGGCTCAAACAGGACGAACTTCTTGCTTCTACGATTGACGAATATTACGGCATTCGCATACTCAATCAAAACAGCTGGGAGGCTCTTTGCTCTTTTGTCATCAGTCAGCAGAACAACATTAAGAGGATAAAGCTGATTATTTCACGACTGTGCAAGGCTTACGGCGACGAAGTGGCGGACGGATATTATTCGTTTCCGACTGCCGAAAAGCTGAGCAGGTTGAGCGTTGAGGATTTTGAAGCACTCGGCACGGGCTACCGTGCAAAATATCTTGAAAAACTTGCAAAGTCGGTTGCAAGCGGAGAGGTGGATTTGGAATACATAAAATCATTGTCGCTTGCCGATGCGAAAAAAGAACTTTTGAAAATTTACGGAGTGGGCGAAAAGGTGGCAAACTGTGCTTTGCTGTTCGGTATGCGGTTTTATTCGTGCTTTCCGCTTGATGTGTGGATGAAAAGGGTGATGAAGTTTTACCCGAACGGCTTGCCCGAATGCTTTGACGGTATTGAGGGTATAGCACAGCAATATTTGTTTTATTGGGCAAGAAAGAATTTATGAGGTGAACAATGCAAAAGCTGTTTGTTGAAAATATTAACGATGAAAAAATCATTCTTGACGGTGAAAGTGCAAGGCATATTGCAAAATCTCTGCGTATGAGGGTGGGCGATGTTATCTGCGTTACCGACGGCGGCGGAGATGACTACGGCTGTCAGATAGAAGAAATCACAAAGGACGAAGTTGTGCTTAAAGTTTGCTATAAGCAGGCGTGCGAAAGCGAGCCGAGCTGTAAGGTGACGGTATATCAGGGCGTGCCGAAAAGCAGTAAGATGGAAGATATTATCCAAAAATGCGTTGAACTCGGAGTGTGCGAAATTGTGCCGACGCTTACAAAGCGTTGTGTTTCCCGTCCCGATGACAAGGCGGCAGGCAAGAAAAATCAACGCTATCAAAAAATAGCACTTGAAGCCGCACAGCAGAGCGGCAGAGGAATTGTGCCGAAAATTGAGAATATGAAAACGCTCAAACAGGCGATTGCCGAGGATAAGAGCGAGGTGAAAATCGTGTTCTTTGAGGGCGGCGGAGAAAGGCTTGTTGATATAATTAAGCCGGATGTTTCAAGCGTCGGCATTTTCATAGGACCCGAGGGCGGATTTGAACAGCAGGAAGTAGAACAGATTGAAGCCGCGGGCGGAGTTCGTGCAACTCTCGGCAAGCGTATTCTTCGCACTCAAACCGCACCGGTTGCGGCTCTCACGGCAATTATGTTCCTTACGGGTAATTTGGAATAATTGCCTATTGACAACATATATATAATGTATTAATATAAAAGTACAAAATATTTCGGGGCGAGGTGCAATTCCTCACCGGTGGTACAGTCCACGACCTGTCGCAGACAGCTGATTCGGTGCAATTCCGAAACCGACGGTTAAAGTCCGGATGAAAGAAATATAAAATCTAAATAATATTTGTATATTGATGAGTGTGCAAATAACGGATTTGTCTTTCGCCCTAACAGCTTTTGTTAGGGCTTTTCTTATGCCGACCCGGGCAGGAAAGGAACGACTATGTCAAACGAAAACATCATCAAACAAAATTCATCATCAAAGCCGAGCAAAACTCACCTCATTGTAGGTTGCGGTGTGCTTGCGGCGGCGGCAACGGCTCTTCAGTATCTTGAAATTCCGAGTCCGGTAAGTTTCATCGCACTTGATTTTTCGGATTTGCCGGCACTTTTGGGAGCGTTTGCATACGGCCCGATTGCAGGCGTATTAATCGAGCTTATAAAAAATCTTATTCACCTTGCCGCCAGCCGAAGCGGATATGTCGGCGAGTTGTCAAACTTCATTTTGGGTGCGGTGTTTACACTCACGGCAGGACTTATTTATCAAAAGCACAAAACGAAAAAAGGTGCGATTTTGGGCGGTGTAATCGGTGCACTTGTTATGGCGGCGGTAAGTTATCCGTCAAACCTTTTTGTGGTTTATCCGTTTTATTACAACTTTATGCCAAAAGAAGCGGTGCTCGGTGTGTATCAGGCGTTGTTCAAAGTAAAAAATATCGAAACTGCGATATTGGTATACAATGTGCCGTTCACCTTTATAAAAGGACTGATAAGCGTTGCCGTGTCGGCATTTATATACAAACCGCTCCGTCCGTTCTTAAAAGGCAAAACAAAATAACATATATACCGTAGGGAATGCCGTCCGCGGCATTCCGTAAAATCAAACCGCCTTGCAAAAAATTAAATTTTTTTTAATTAACCTATTGAAAAGTCAGTCTTCATACTTTATAATAGGTAAGTACAGACAGATGTTTTGTGCATCTGTCTTTTATTTTTTTAAAATGTCATAAGAGGGGACAATATAGGAATGTATAAAATCGGATTTGATAACGATAAGTATCTTTCCATGCAATCAAGCAGAATCAAGGAACGCATTGCCGAATTCGGCGGCAAGTTGTATCTTGAATTCGGCGGCAAGCTGTTTGACGATTTTCATGCAAGCAGAGTTTTGCCGGGCTTTTTGCCCGACAGCAAGCTTCAAATGCTTCTTCAATTAAAGGACGAGGCGGAGATTGTTGTTGTAATCAGTTCGGAGGATATTGAGAAAAACAAAATCAGAGGCGACCTCGGCATAACATATGATGTTGATGTGTTCCGCCTTATCAACGCTTTTGAGAGCAAGGGCTTGTTTGTAGGTTCCGTTTGCCTTACAAAGTATACGGCAACTCCGAAGGTTTTGGCTTTTGAAGAAAAGCTCAAAGAAGCGGGAATTAAGTCGTATCATCATTATCTTATTGACGGCTATCCGAATAATATTTCAAAAATCGTGTCGGACGACGGCTACGGTAAAAACGATTATATCGAAACCGAAAGAGAGCTTGTAATCATCACTGCACCGGGTCCGGGCAGCGGTAAAATGGCAACCTGTCTTTCACAGCTTTATCACGAAAACAAGCGTGGCGTAAAAGCCGGATATGCAAAGTTTGAAACTTTTCCGATTTGGAATATTCCGCTCAATCACCCGGTTAATATTGCGTATGAAGCCGCAACTGCCGACCTTAACGATGTTAATATGATTGACCCGTGGCACCTTGAAGCGTACGGCGAAACCACTGTTAACTATAACCGTGATGTGGAAATCTTTCCGGTGCTTAAAGCCACATTTGATAAGATTTACGGCAAATGTCCGTACAAGTCGCCTACCGATATGGGCGTAAATATGGCGGGCAACTGCATTGTTGACAATGACGCGGTTTGTGAAGCGTCAAATAACGAGATTATTCGCAGATACTTTACCGCAAAGCGTAACAAAAAGCGTGGCGTAAAGAATGACAGCGAGATATACAAGCTTGAGTTGCTTCTTAACAATGCACTTCTTGAGGTAAACGACAGAAAGTGCGTTAAGTATGCGGAGGAACTTGCCGAAAAAACAGGAGCACCTGCGGCGGCGATTGAACTTCCGAGCGGTAAAATCATTACGGGAAAAACTTCAACTCTTATGGGCTGTGCAAGTGCAACACTTCTTAATGCACTCAAATCTCTTGCGGAGATTGACGACGATGTTATGCTTATCGACCCGGAGGTAATCAAGCCTATCGAAGAGCTTAAAACACAGCACCTCGGAGCGAAAAATCCGCAACTTCATATTAATGAAATTCTTATTGCTCTTTCAATTTCGGCGGCAACGGACGAAAATGCAAAAAAGGCTCTGTCACAGCTTGACAGCCTTAGATACAGCGAAATGCACTGCTCCGTTATGCTTTCGTCGTTAGATGAAAAAATGCTGAAAGAACTCGGAATCAGACTCACTTGTAACGACAGGTAAATATGCAGGGGGTCGCTTGACAATCAATGACGGTTGTACCCCCCCAAGGGTGTATTGCCGTCTTTTGCTATATTAAAATCAATTTAGGAGGACATATAAATGAAAAAACCAAAGTACATATTCATCACCGGCGGTGTTGTTTCCGGTCTTGGTAAAGGGATAACTGCGGCATCCCTCGGCAGACTTCTTAAAGCCAGAGGCTTGAAAGTTACCGCACAAAAGCTTGACCCGTATCTTAATGTTGACCCGGGCACAATGAACCCTGTTCAGCACGGCGAAGTTTTTGTTACCGATGACGGTGCGGAAACCGACCTTGACCTCGGTCACTATGAAAGATTTATCGACGAAAGTCTTACTCAAAATTCAAACCTCACCTCGGGCAGAGTTTACTGGAAAGTTATTTCAGACGAAAGAAAAGGCGTTTACGGCGGTCAAACAATTCAGATTATTCCGCATATCACAAACGAAATTAAAAAGTATATCAGCCGCAATGAAGAAACCGGTGCAGATGTTTGCCTTGTTGAAATCGGCGGTACTATCGGCGATATCGAAAGCCAGCCGTTCTTGGAAGCTATCCGTCAGTTTGCAACGGACTACGGCAGAGAAAACTGCGTGTTTATCCATGTAACACTTGTGCCTTATCTTGCCGCTTCGGACGAACTCAAGAGCAAGCCGACTCAGCACTCGGTTAAGGAAATGCTTTCAATCGGTATTCAGCCGGATATTATCGTGTGTCGAACAGAACATCCTTTGTCAGAGGATATTAAGCGTAAAATTTCTCTTTTCTGTAATGTCGGTGAAGACTGTGTTGTTGAAAATAATAACTGCGATATTCTTTACGCCGTGCCTATGATGCTCAAAGATCAAAAAATGGACGAAGTTGTTATGCGTAAACTCGGCATTGACGCACCGAATCAGGATTTGAAAGACTGGGAAGATATGCTTTTCGCTCTCCGCAATCCTAAGCAAACGGTAAAAATCGCAATGGTCGGCAAATATGTTGAACTTCACGATTCGTACATCAGCGTTAACGAAGCACTCAAACACGGCGGTATCGCCACAAGAAGTGCCGTTGATATTAATTGGATTGATTCCGAAAGCCTTGAAGCAGACGGCGTTGACCTTGACGAAGTGTTCAAGGATGTAGACGGTATTCTTGTTCCGGGCGGATTCGGCAGTCGCGGTATCGAGGGTAAAATACTTGCCTGCAATTACGCAAGAACCCACAAAATTCCGTATCTCGGCATTTGCCTCGGTATGCAAATCGCAATTATTGAGTTTGCAAGAAATGTTTTGGGTCTTGAGGGTGCAAACTCGGCAGAAATCGACCCCGACACAAGATATCCGGTTATCGACATTTTGCCTGAAAAGAAAAACCTTACAGACCTCGGCGGTACACTTCGCCTCGGCAAATATCCGTGCGTACTTAATCCGGAGTCAAAGTCGTCCAAGCTTTACGGTGCAGATGAAATTTGGGAGCGTCACCGCCACAGATATGAGGTTAATAACGACTATCGTGAGGCACTTCTCAATCACGGTATGATTTTTGCCGGCACAAGTCCGAATAATCATATTGTTGAAATGATAGAAATTCCCGAGCACCCGTGGTTTGTGGCAGGTCAGTTCCATCCGGAATTCAAGTCACGCCCGAACAAACCGCACCCGCTCTTCCGTGGCTTTGTGACAGCCGCTTGCGAGCACTTGCTTAATAAATAGTATATAAAAGTATAAAATCCTTGCAGTGCGTACTGTAAGGATTTTTGTTTGACATATTAATACATATAATTTATAATGGTTTCGGGCAAGGAGATTTGTCACGAAAAACGGTAGGCGGTTAGCTCTCTGACATAAAGAGGGCAATGCCCTCTAATTTTGTGTTAGGGGGTGATGCTATGGAAATGATAACATTATATCTAACTGTAGTTTTACTACTTATTATTCTTATAAAGAAATAAGTAACCGCCCGTATAGCCTGATAACTTAGGGGCGATTACTTAATCACAACTAAGGGCTGACCGTCTATCGGACTGCTCCTTGTTCATTTTTATTATATACAATTTACTGACCCTTGTCAACCGTTTGTTGTTTGGCAAGGCGTTTGAATTTTTTCTCTTTGTTAAGATAGATAATTGCAAGCGGAATATCAGCCAAAAGCCAAGCGGCGGGAGCGGCGTAGCAAACGGCGGAAAAACCGATGACTTTTGTGAATATAAAAGCGATAGCGATTCTGCCGACAAGCTCGCCTATGCCGGCAACCATATTTGCATATGTGTAGCCGAGACCCTGTAACGAACTGCGTAATACAAAAAGTATGGCAACAAGGCTGTAGCATTGAGCCGTTGCAAGAATGTATCTTTTTGCGGCAAACATCATTTCATTGTTCGCCTGAGTGGAAAACAGGCTTACAAGCGGTTGACCGACGGTAAAAATCGTAATGCTCATCATAACGGAAACCGCAAGGTCAAGTATGAATATTTTGCGTATGCTTTTTACGATTCTGTCGTAATTTTTTGCACCGTAGTTTTGACCGACAAAGGTTTGATTTGCAACACCCAAACTGCTCATCGGGATATTTGTCAGATTTTCAACCTTGTTTGCGGCGGTGAAACCGGCAATGACATTTGCACCGAATCCGTTTACCGCACTTTGCAGACACATTGAACCGATTGATGTAATCGAAAACTGCAACGATACGGGAATGCCGAGTTTGATTTGTTCCCACGCTATTTTGATGTTCGGCTTAAAGTCGGATTTTTCAACCGAAATATTTTTGTTGAACCTGAAAATATACACCCCGATAAGTATCATTGCAAGTGCTTGTGAAATAAGCGTTGCACCTGCCGCACCTTCAACGCCCCATTTGAAATATTTAACAAAAATGAGGTCGAGAAAAAAGTTGAAAATAACGCTGATTATTTGAAAGAGAAGCGGTTTTTTGCTTTCGCCGACTGCAAGCGATATAGATGTAAAATTGTTTGTCAGCATTTGAAACGGAACACCTATATATAATATGTTTAGATATGCCGCCGACATTTTTATGATTTCGTTCGGTGTGCCGATTGCGTGGAGCAACGGATAACTCAACGCTTCGCCCAAAGCTATTGCACATATTCCCGCCACCAACGAAACATTAACGCTTGAAGCGGTGTATAGACTCATCTTTTTTCTGTCGTTTGCTCCGAAAGCTTGGGCTATCGGTATTGTAAAACCGCTTGTAAGTCCGAGTGATGCTCCGACAATAAACGAACTGATTGAACCCACATTGCCCACTGCCGCAAGTGCGTCGGTCGACACATATCTGCCGACAATGATGTTGTCGATGAGCGAATAATTGTACTGTAAAAGTGAGCTTAGCATTATCGGCAATGCAAATAGAAGTATGCTCTTGAGCACACCGCCCGAGAGCATATCGTTTCTTTGTTTCATATTATGACTTTTTCTCTGTTGTTTCGGATTTTTTCTTCTTGCTTTTTGCAGTTGTTGTTTTCTTTTTTGTAGTTGCTGTGGATTTTGGTTTGCCGTATTTGCTTACGGTGCGATAGTTTTGTTTGCCGTCAACCGTTCGTGTCAGTACATACTGTGAGCCGTCTTTTTTAATGCTTATTTTAACATTATCCTGTTTTACATCTTCTTTGCCGAAAAGTTTGCAGGTGAGTTTTCCGCCCTCGCAGGTCATTTCAAGACGGACATCGCAACCGAGGTTGTTCTTGAACGTAAAATCCTTGCTGTTCCATTGGACGGTTGCGTCGCCGCCGAGCGGAACATAGCTTATTTCAAGCGAATGGTTGGTTCTGTACACAATTTCGATATTCGCACGGAGCACACATTCAAAAATCGTTGAACTTACCTGACAGATGCCTCCGCCGAGACCGTCCACAAATTCACCGTTATTGATAACCTTAGCTGTTTTGTAGCCGGCTGTTACGGTACGCTTACCGACGGTTTGATTAAACGAAAATACAGAATCGGCAGGGATTTTAATATTATCAATTTTATTTACAGCGGCTTTGAGGTTTGCCGTCCTTGTTTCGTCGCTCGAACGATAATATGAAGTGTAACTTGCAAGCTCGTACGGATAGTCACCGTCGGCGTCCTTTGACAGACCCGGGTAAACTTTCATCGTGTCGCTTTCCTTAAATGTAGTTTCCAAATCCTCCGTCGTGGTGGGTTTGGTGGTCGTTGTGGTTGTTGTTTCGCTTGTTTCTTCTTCCACATCATTCCTTGCCGTACAGCCCGTGACTGCAC
>CAVBQD010000071.1:0-10691 GCA_963597385.1 bacterium
GATTTTTGAGCGTGCCTCACCGGTTTTAACCATTTTCAGCCAATCTCTTGACGGACCTTTACCCTGCTGTTTTGATGTTATAATTTCAACAACCTGACCGGTGCGGACAACGGTATCAAGCGGAACAATTCTGCCGTCAACCTTTGCACCCACCATCTTGTTGCCGACAGCGGAGTGAATTGCATAGGCAAAGTCGATAACGGTTGAGCCTTTCGGAAGTGACTTTACATCTCCTCGCGGAGTGAAAACATAGATTTCGTCAATGGAAAGGTCGCCCTTAATTGACATAACCATATCCTCGGCGTTATCGGCTGAGTCGCCTGCTTCAAGCATCTGATGAATCCACTGAAGAGAAGTGTCAAAGTTATCTTCTCCGCCCTTGCCGATTTTGTATTTCCAGTGAGCGGCGATACCGTATTCGGCAGTACGGTGCATTTCCCAAGTACGGATTTGAATTTCAAACGCAATACCTTTTTTGCTAAGCACGGTTGTATGAAGCGACTGGTACATATTAGGCTTTGGGGTTGAAATATAGTCCTTAAATCTGCCCGGAAGCGGAGTGAACATATCGTGTACAATACCGAGAGCGTTATAGCAATCAATCATAGAATCAACTATAATACGAACCGCGTAAATATCATAAATTTCTTCAAAATTCTTGCCCTTGATATAAAGCTTACGGAATATACCGTGAACGGATTTTACCCTTGACGTAATCTGTGCACCCGGCATAATAGGCTCGATTTTTTCTTTAATCTGTGCCTTGATATCCTCAAGAAATTTTTTGCCCTCTTCCATTTTCATGGAAAGAGAATTTTCTATTTCCTTATAAGCGTAAGGGTCAAGATAGCGAATAGCTAAATCCTCAAGTTCTTCCTTAACGGCACGGATACCGAGACGGTGAGCAATCGGAGCATAAATTTCGAGAGTTTCAAGCGATTTTTCTCTTTGCTTATATTGCGGCATATGCTGAAGAGTACGCATATTGTGAAGTCGGTCGGCAAGCTTGATAATAATTACACGAACATCCTGATTCATCGCAATGAACATTTTGCGGATATTCTCAGCCTGCACTTCTTCTTTGGTGGAAAGCGGAATTTTACCGAGCTTTGTAACGCCGTCAACAAGCACGGCAACCTCTTCGCCGAAATGTTCACGAATAAAGTCGAGGTCATAAGTGGTATCCTCAACAACATCGTGAAGAAGAGCACCGATAATACACTCGTTATCCATTCCGTAATCGAACAAAATTTTTGCAACAGCAACGGGATGCATAATGTACGGCTCACCCGAACGGCGACGCTGATTTTTATGTGCCTCATACGCCAAATCATAGGCTTTTTTGATAAGGTCGCTGTTATAATTTGTGTTCTTTTTTACTTCTTCAAAGAACTCGTCAAACTTATCGTCGTATTCTTCTAATTTGATTTCTTCTTTTTTATCTTGTGTTTTTACTTCGTCACTCAATGTTTAATCTTCCCTTCAAAGCCTTGAGAATAGGTGTTTCCTCAAGGTTTACTTTTTCCTTTACAACATTAAGGGTTATTCCTTTTTTATAATTAATCAGCCCGCCTTGCGAAAGTGCCTTTAGTGCAAACATAAGCTTGCCGTAGGTTATATCGCTTTGAAGTCTGAAATACAAATCTTCAAGAGAATAAGGATAGCCGTTATTTTTCTTTAAATATTTATACACAAAGGCACAATCATTTCTTGTAGGATACAGACTTTCGTCAACCCTGCCCGTGTATTTATACAAATCATAGTTGGATTTTTCAACAAAATATTTATCTTCGTCAAGGGACGACAAGCGAATATCAACAGCCTGAACAGACAAATACATTTTGCCGTTATATGCGTTTTTACTCACCTTAACGGCAAGATTGAGCACATCGCCCGGCTTATACGGAAATTCATCGTACGGTGTTGAAAACTTAACAACACGGATTTTGGTGTCTTTCTTTTGCAAATCAAGGCGAATATGTTTGCCCTCGCTTAACGGAGTTACAGCCAAAAGCCTCAATTTATATATACCGAACACAGCCGGCGGATTGCCTGCACCGTAAGGTTCAAGCACCGACAGCGACTCAACCAAATCAAGATTGAGATATGACGGAGCAAGCTTTAAATCAAGCGTAAGTTCAACCGGCGGCATAACGGGATAGTTTTTAATAGCGAAATCGTTAATGTCAGCCGAAAATTTTTCTATCATATCCTCTTTGAGAGTGATACCGGCTGCAAGCGGATGTCCGCCAAATTGAATCATATCGTCACTGCAAGCGGTAAGTGCCTCGAAAACATTAAATCCGTCAACACTCCGTGCGGAGCCTCGTGCCACACCGTTTTCATCAATACCGATAACAAAAGTAGGTTTGCCGTATTTTTCCAAAATATGAGCGGCAACAATACCGATAACACCGTGATGATAGCCTTTGCCGGCAACTACAATGACCGGAGAAGCAACCAATTTCGGGTTCTTTCTTATTTGATTTTTAACATCTTCGCTTATTTCCTGTTCCACTCTTTGACGGTTGGCATTTTCTTCATCAAGTGCATTACAAGCCGAAGCAGCTTGTGCCGCATCGTCACAAAGCAAAAACTCTACCGCTCTTTTTGCGTCACCCATTCTGCCGATAGCGTTTATTCTTGGGCAAATTTGAAACGCAATATCCTGTGAGGTCAAGCTTTTTGCACTTCTGCTGACAAACGGTGCAAGCGACTTACGAGGATTTTTATTGAGCTTTTGAAGTCCGCGACGGACATATGCCCTATTTTCTTCTTTGAGCGGCATAACATCACCGATTGTACCGATAGCCACAAGGTCTATATAGCGTTCTACTATATCCTCAACATTGTCTTCGTCCATAGCGACGGCAAATTTAAACGCAACTCCCACTCCGCAAAAATCGCAAAAATCCATTGCATTGTCGTCTCTGTGAGGATTTACTACCGCCTCCGCTCTCGGAAGTTTTCCGTCGGTGAGTTGGTGATGGTCGGTAATAACAAGCGACATACCGAGTTCATAGATATGCTCTGCTTCATCAAATGCACTGATACCGTTATCAACAGTAATTATAAGTTCAACGCCCCACTGGGCGATAATATCAATAGCCGAATTATTTAAGCCGTATCCCTCTGTTTCCCTGCTTGGAATATAGTAGCAAACATCGGCACCCTTACTACGCAGAAAATCCACAAGCAAAGTTGTGGATGTAACACCGTCGCAATCATAGTCGCCGTAAACGCAGATTTTACTGCCGTTTTCTATAGCCTCACTGACTGTAAAAACGGCTTCGTCCATATCTGCCATATCAAAGGGAGATGAAAGCATAAAATCATCTGTCATAAAGTTGACAACATCAAGATCGTCAACAACTCCCCTCGACACCATCAAAAATGCAACAAATGGGTCAATATTAAATTTTTCGCTGATTTGAGAGGCACGCTCCTTGTCAGCCTGCCTTATCACCCATTTTTTTATTGCCATTATGAATTTTTGTCTACCTTATGAAATTTCTTTAAATTGCCTGCTTTTTCGGCACGCTTTTGAAGAACCGCCTCAACATCTTCTATTGAAATATCCTCATTTACCATCATAACGAGAGTGTGATAAATCAAATCGCAAATCTCGCCGACGGTTTCTTCCTTAACTCCGTTTTTGGCGGCGATAACCATTTCGGTACTTTCCTCGCCCACCTTTTTCAATATTTTATCTATTCCCTGTTCAAAAAGATAGCAAGTATAAGAGCCTTCTTCCTTTGCTTCCTTTCTTGCAAGGATAGTTTCGTAATCGTTTCTGATGTAATCCATATTTTACCTTTCGTTAATCCGCTTTGTTAAAATCTATATTATTGAAAAAGCACGAGTGATTGCCCGTATGGCAGGCGGCACCTGTTTGAATGACTTTAATTAACAGCGTGTCGTCGTCACAATCGCCCTTTATATCCGTGATTCTTTGGAGATGACCGGAAGTTGCACCCTTGTTCCAAAGTTCCTGTCTGCTTCTTGACCAAAACCAAGTGTAACCTGTTTCAAGCGTTTTTTGAAGCGACTCTTTATTCATATAGGCAAGCATAAGAACCTCGCCGGTAGAATCCTCTTGGACTATCGCAGGAATAAGTTCGCCTTTTTTAAAATACTTATCCAAATCCATTACTTGCACACCTCCACAGCCTCTTTCAAGTTCAAAGTACCCTTATATATTGATTTGCCGCAAATGGCACCGTAAAGATTTTTATCCCTGAGAGCGACAATATCGTCAATATTTGTAACACCTCCGGACGCTGTAACATCGCACGATACAGCGTCATTAAGAGCCGTAAGTTGTTCAATATTAGGTCCGCTCAAAGTGCCATCCTTTGAAATATCGGTATAAATAATCGTTTTAACGCCCATCGATTCCATTTGCTTTGCAAGGTCGATATAATGAGTGTCCGAACCCTCAGTCCAGCCCTCGGTTGCGACAAAGCCGTTTTTTGCATCAATACCTACTGCGATGAGGTCACCGAATTCTTTAACAGCCTCTTTGACAAGCTGAGGATTTTTAAGTGCGACAGAGCCTAAAATCACCCTTAAGATATCGTTATTTGCATAAAAATCAATATCAGCCATTGTGCGTATGCCGCCGCCGATTTCAACCTTGAGCGGTGTTTGACGGGCAACATCGATAAATGTTTGTGAGTTAACTCTTTCTTTTTTTAGAGAACCGTCAAGGTCTACCATATGCACCCAATTTGCACCTGCTTTTACAAAGCCGTTTGCAGTTTCAAGCACATCGTCGGCCACCTGCTCGGCGGTTGCAAAATCGCCTTTAAACAGTCTTACAGGTTTGCCGTCTATAATATCAATAGCAGGAAAAATTATCATTAAAGTACTCCTTTTGTTGAAAGCACTGAGCCGTCAGCGTTTTTTGTTACGGCAATTTTCATTGCGTGTGCAACTGCCTTGAATATCGCTTCAATCTCGTGGTGAGCATTTGAACCGTAAAGCACATTGATGTGAAGTGTAATTCCGCCGTTCACGGCAAAAGCACGCCAAAACTCCTCGGTCACGCAATTTTCGTAATCGCCGCATTTTTCCTGCTTAAAGTCTGCATTAAACACCAAAAACGGACGGTTTGAAATATCAAGCGAAGCCTGTGCAAGGCTTTCGTCCATTGGGATAAAGAATGTGCCGTAGCGTTCTATTCCGCTCATATCGCCAAGTGCCTGTTTAAACGCCGTGCCGAGAACTATGCCGGTATCCTCAACGGTATGATGAGTGTCTACATCAATATCTCCGTTTACATTAAGCTTTAAACCTAATCCGCCGTGAACGGCAAAAGCAGTAAGCATATGGTCAAAAAAGCCGATTCCTGTTGAAATGCTGACTTCTCCTCCGTCAAGATTAAGCTCGGCTTTAATCTGTGTTTCTTTTGTATTTCTTTCTACTGTTGCTGTACGCATAATATTTACCATATCTTTCTTTAACATACGGGACGGGCAAGCCGCGTTCCATGACGGGATGGGCAAGCCACATCCCCTACTGACAGGACGGGCAAGCCGCGTCCCATAACGGGATGGGCAAGCCGCGTCCCCTACTTAAATTATTCAAATCTTACCTTAATTGAATTTGCGTGAGCCGTAAGTCCCTCCGTATCGGCAAGCTTGATGATATCGTCTTTTGCCGCACGAAGTTCGGCAGGAGTGTAATAAATAAACGACGACTTCTTTACAAAACTGTCTACGCCGAGAGGTGAGAAGAATCTTGCTGTGCCGGAAGTCGGCAAAACATGGTTTGGACCTGCGAAATAATCGCCGAGAGGCTCCGGTGAGAAGTTGCCGAGGAATACCGAACCGGCGTTATCTACCTTACCGATATATTTGAGCGGTTCGGCAACGCAGAGTTCGAGATGTTCCGGAGCAAGCTCGTTTGCAAAATCAATAGCCTGTTTCAAATCTTCACAAACAATGATTTCACCGTAATTTTCAAGGCTTTCACGAATAATTTCCTGGCGTTCAAGAGTTTTGACCTGTTTTTCAATTTCGTGAGCGGCAGCCCTTGCCAAATCAACAGATGTTGTAAGCAAAATAGCAGAAGCCATTTTGTCGTGCTCTGCCTGCGACATAAGGTCGGCAGCCAAAAATGCCGGGTCTGCCGTTTTGTCTGCCACTATAAGAATTTCGCTCGGACCGGCTACCATATCAATATCAACAACGCCGTAAAGAAGTTTTTTTGCGGTTGCAACAAAAATATTGCCGGGACCAACGATTTTATCTACCTTTGGAATTTTTTCTGTACCGTAAGCAAGAGCGGCAACAGCCTGTGCACCGCCGACCAAAAATACTCGGTCAACGCCGGCAACAGCGGCAGCAGCCATAATATTAGGGTCGGGATTGCCGTCCTTTGCAGGAGGAGTTACCATAATAATTTCCTTAACGCCTGCGATTTTTGCAGGAACGGCATTCATCAAAACTGATGACGGATAAGCCGCAGTACCGCCCGGAACATAAATGCCGACTTTATGAAGTCCACGCACTCTTTGACCCATAATAACTCCGTTTTCCTTAGTCGTCATCCACGACTGCTGAGCCTGACGGAGATGAAAATCATAAATATTGTTTTTAGCTTTTATGATAGCCGACTTAAAGTCATCGTCTACCATATCGAGATATTCCTGAAGTTCATCCTTTTCGATAACAGACTTTTTAGGAACACCGCCGTCAAAGCGAACAGTAAATTCACGAACGGCATCGTCGCCGTTTTCTTTAACTTCATTTATTATATTTGAAACGATATTTACGATTTTTTCATCGGTTTCACCGCTTCTTTTTTTAAGATTTTCTATAACGGCATATTCTGCTTTGCCGTTTGCTTTTGTAATTTTCATATTTCCTCCAATCAAACACGGGACGCAAGTTCCAAATCATTTAAGAATTCTTCAATTTCTGCTTTTCGAAGCTTCATTGAAGCCATATTTACTATTACTCTTGCGGAAATCGGGAAAATGTCCTCAACAACTTCAAGACCGTTTTCTTTGAGCGTTGAACCGGTTTCGACAATATCGACTATTCCGTCGGCAAGACCGAGAAGCGGAGCAAGCTCAACACTGCCCTCAATTTTAATAACTTCAACATCCATACCCTTTGATTCAAAAAATTCCTTTGCAACCTTAGGGTACTTTGAAGCAACTGTTTTTCGTTTATATCCCGAGAAAAAATCTGTTCCCTTTGGGCAAGCAAGAGCGAATTTGCACTTGCCGATATTGAGGTCGATAACCTCATAAAACGACGAAGCGTGTTCAACGATAGTGTCCTTACCGACAATGCCGATGTCACACACGCCGTGTTCAACATAGGTGATAACATCCGGTGCCTTTGACAGCACGGTTTCGTACTTATCAACCGGAAGAATAAGCCGTCTTCCCTTGTTTTCAAGTTCCGTGGTATCAAGACCCATAGTTTTGAAAAGCTCAACGGTTTTCTTTTCCAGTCTGCCTTTTGTAAGGGCGATACGAATAGGGCGTTCAACATTGATAACTTCACGCATAGCCTCGCAAAGAGCCGACACTTCAACAGCAAAGCCGATAGCCGGAGCCGGCATACCGAATTCTCCGAGAAGATTGTCGTATCTGCCGCCGGAAAGAACGGAAATACCCGAGCCCTCGGCGTAGCCGTGGAATATAACCCCCGTGTAATAATTTGAGCGGTTAACAAGACCGAGGTCAATAATTAGATAATCTTTCAAGCCCTCGTCACACAACTTATTATACACCGTTTGAAGATAAAGCAAAGCCTGCTGAAACGCGGAATCGGAATAAAGCTTTTTGGCTTCGTCGATAACAGAAGCGTCACCGAACAGGCGTGGCAATTTGCGAATAACTCTTGTTTCGGCAGTATCACCGATTTTATCGAGCAAATCACCGAGAGCCGCATAATTTTTCGATTCGATATAATTTACAACATCAGCTCTGACACTTTGCGGAATATCCATTTTACCGAGAACAACATTGAAAAATGCCGCATTGCCGATTTCAAGCTTAAACGAATTAAGATTGCTTCTTTTAAGGCTTTCAACAGCCATTTTAATAATCTCGATATCTGCATCAAACGAGCCGTCGCCGATAAGTTCAACACCGCTTTGGGCAATCTCACTCGGTCTGCCTGCCAAATCCTTTGCTCTGACATAAACAGGCTGACTGTAATACATTCTTACCGGAAGTTCCTCATTGTGAAGTCGGGTGGCAACCATACGGGCAATAGGCATGGTGTTGTCCGGTCGTAAAACAGTTGTTCTGCCCTTTGAATCGGACATCTTAAACATCATTTCCGACTCAATACCGATATTGTCGCTTTTGAACACATCGAAGTATTCAATAGCCGGAGTAATGACTTTTCTGTAATTATTCTCCTTAAACAAAGCCGAAAGCTCGTGTTCAACCTTTCTTCTGTCATCGCACTCCTCAAAAAGGTAATCTCTGCTGCCTTGCGGAGTGATTTTTGAATATCTTTTCATAACATCAAATGATATTTCCGCGGAAATACCGTCCTTTCCTATAGTTCACTTTAGTACGCTAATATGCTAACATATTGAAGCGAACTTGTCAATAACAATTTTATATGAATTAAAACAACGAAATCTGTGTGGTTTCGGGCAAATCACCGAGAGCACCTGCCGCACGCAGTGCGTCAACTACGGACTTGCCCACGCCCGGTTCATTGGCAAGGTCATCCGAAGCAACAAATCCGTCGGGATTTCTTTTTACCGCATCGGCAATGGAAACCGCCGCATTCTCGCCGATACCGTCAATAGCGGAAAACGGAAGTCGGATTTTGCCGTCTTCTATTTTATACACACGCCAATCGGATTTATAAAGGTCAACGGGTAGGAATTCGTAACCGCGTGCAAGCATTTCAATAACAATCTGCAAAACTACATACTGCGATTCTTCCTTTGCGGTTGCATCGTTACCTTTAAGCTTAATTTCGTTCATTTTTTTCTTAACGGCATCCTTACCCTGAACTGCGGCAACAGCATCGATAGCGCCGCCGCGAACGGTAAAGAACGCACTGTAAAATTGAACCGGATAGTATATTTTGTACCATGCAATACGGAGTGCGGCAATAACATAAGCCGCCGCGTGAGCCTTAGGGAACATATACTTGATTTTATAACACGAATCAATGTACCACTGCTCAACGCCAATGGTTTTCATACCCTCTTCGTAAGGCGGAAGTTCCTTTGGTGCTTTACCTTTACGGGTATATTCCATAATTTTAAAGCAATCTTTTTTGGTAAGAGGTGCCTCCTTGCCTGTTTCTCTTTCGTATGCTTCAAGTTTATGGATAAGATAAGTCATAATGTCATCACGACAACCGATAACTTCGGAAATCGTGCAAGTGCCGTTATTAATAAGTTCCTGTGCGTTACCGAGCCATACATCGGTACCGTGTGACAGACCTGAAATTTGAAGCAAGTCGGCGAATGTTTTTGGCTGTGCTTCCATAAGCATACCGACAACGAACGGCGTTCCCATTTCGGGAATTGCAAGCGTTCCGGTCGGGTTATCTATATCTTCCGATGAAACGCCCAGCGGAGCACACGAAGTAATAAGTTCGTACAGTTTCGGGTCACTCAAATCAACTTCCATAACAGGAATGCCGGTTGAATCTTCAAGGTATTTGTAAAGCGTCGGATTATCGTGACCGAGTTCGTCGAGTTTAAGAAGTGTATCGTGAAGTGAGTTCTTAAAATCGAAGTGGGTTGTGTATGTACCTTTTTTCTCGTCATTTGACGGATACTGAATAGGCGTAAAGTCCTCAACCGTATACTTGTCCGGAACAACAACCATTCCGCCCGGGTGCTGACCGGTTGTTCTTGTAATCTTGCCTTTATCGATAAGTGTTGCAAGCCGTTCAACCTCGGCTCTCGGAATTGTTGAGAGCATACTGTTGCTTTCGGCAAGGTTTTCCTTTGCTTTTTCAACACGCTCACCTGTGTATTTGTCACGCTCACGGAAATAATTAAGTACATAACCGTATGCGGTTTTTTCGGCAATAGTGGACATTGTGCCTGCCTTAAACACATATTCCTTACCGAACAAAGTTTCGGTAAATCTGTGGATTTGACCCTGAACCTCACCGGAGAAGTTAAGGTCGATATCAGGCTCTTTGTCGCCGTCAAATCCAAGGAATGTTTCAAACGGAATTTCGTGACCGTCACGTTTCATAGGTTCGCCGCAAACCGGGCAATCCTTTTTAGGTAAATCAAATCCCGAACCGTATTCACCGTTAAGGAAAAATTCGCTGTGTTTACATTTTTTGCAGTAATAATGCGGTGCAAGCGGATTAACCTCGGAAATACCGCCAAAGTGAGCGGCGAGCGATGAGCCGACCGAACCACGCGAGCCTACAAGATAGCCGCGGCGTTCACTCTCCTCAACAAGTCGCTTTGCGATAACATAAAGCACGCCGTAACCGTTTGAAATGATTGAATCAAGCTCTCTTTCAAGACGGCTTGCAACATATTCGGGAACGGGGTCGCCGTAAAGCTCTTTAGCCATTGTCCAACATTTATTCGTAAGCTCCTCGTCGGCGCCCTCGATATAAGGCTGGAATGTTCCGGGCGGAATCGGCGGAATGTTATCCTGAATCATATCGGCGATTTTGTTTGGATTGTCAACAACAAATTCCTTTGCTCTGTCGCCTGCCCAAGCG
>CAVBQD010000072.1:0-10382 GCA_963597385.1 bacterium
ATAACAGGCTTTACCGCTTTCATTTTGTTTGCAAGGTGAGCCTTTGCGAAAATGAGATTAAGGTCAACTGCAGCGGCATAGCTGTGTTTTATGCTTTCGCCGAAATTTCCCGCCTCAACCGACAGTTCAAACAAAATGCGATTAATTTCCTCCCGTTCCTTGCCTTTGAGAACCTTGATATCGTTATTTGCCTCAACAACGGAAATAGGTTCAATAAACACGGTTGAGCCGGAAGATGAAGTATCGTGCACCAATCCCTGAACATTGCCTCTGCATTCGCTTTTAACAGGAACAACAAACCGTCCGTCACGCTGAGTAACAATAGTTTCCTGCAAAAATTTTGTATAATGCGGCGAATGAATCATTGCGTCAAGTTTGTCACGAATCGAGGCGGACTTTGCTCTGATTTTGCGGCGAATATCATAAAGAGCCTCGCTCGCTTTATCTGAAATTTCCTCTTCACTGATAATACAGGTAAAAATTTTATCCTCAAGATATTTGTTAACCGTTATACTCTCAAACAAGTTATCAAGCGATGTTCTTACACCGCTGCAATGACCGTGCCATTCATAAAGTATGCGTATTGAACGCAAGGTTGACGCAATGTTGAGAAGCTCACGGGTATTAAGCTCACCGCCTGCCGAAGCACGGGCAAGAGAGCCGTTTACATTATAAAGACCTCCGAATGACGGAGCACCGAATCTTGCAAGGAGTGAATAAGCGTCCTCGGTTTGATTAATCATATTGCACACGGCAACAAAATCCGAAGTAGGCTTAATTTTGAGTGCCATTTCGGCGGCGTCCTCACAAGAGGTTTCGTTTTTTAACATTTCAAGAACCTTGTCAAGTTCCAAAGTTTCGTAATTTTTTTCCATAATCAAATAATCGCTTTATAAAATTCTAAAGTAGTTAATTTTCCGTCAACGCGGGACAGCAGATATTTTTCAACAGCTGAGCATAAAAGTGCCGTGTTTTCATCGCTTAACTTAAAAGAAAACACCTTGCCGAGATCGACAAAGCAAATAAATCTCATTGCGGTAACAACGGCAAGAGGCATTGGCGTAGCGTTATTTCGACAGCAATCTTTGCAATAAATGCAAGCCTCCTCGGGGTCAAAATACATAATATCGGTTTCGTATGTACCGCAACGGTAGCAAGCAGTCAAATCGGGCATATAGCCGCCGAGAGCAAGCATACGCAATTCAACCGCAACTTTAATAATAGAGTGACTTTTTTTGCCTTGACACAAAAGATACAAGGCGTTCAAAAGCAAGCGTAGCATACCGGGCATAGGCTGTTCCTCGGAACCTAAAAAACAGGCAAGCTGTGCAAAATACTGTGCAAGCGACAGCGTTTCTATGTCCGAGCGAAGATTAAAAAACACCTCGATTGAAGTTGCGTTGTCGATGACATACGCTTCCTTGCTTTTGTACAGTGAAAACTCACTGTATGCAAAAAGCGAGGTTGCAGATAAATTTTGACTTTTGATAGTCTTTGCACGGCGAACAAAAGCTTTAATCAGCCCAAAATCTTCGGTTATAACGGTGACGAGTTTGTCACTCTCCCCCACCGTCTGTTCTCTGATTATAAGTCCTTTCGTTTTTGTCTGCATCAGTCTGCACAACCTCGTTTTTATTTTCTGATTTTTTATATTTCAGGTAGTCAGAAACACTTCCCGTAGACACAAAGTTTTGCCACAAGTTATCCATAAAAACACCACCGTTAATATTTTATCCTATGGTGTTTAAAATGATTTGTGCCAAATTAATCCAAACCGAAATTATGAATTAATCCTTCGCGGTTACGCCAGTCTTCCTTAACCTTTACCCAAGTTTGAAGATTCACCTTTATACCGAAAAAGCTTTCCAAATCCTGACGGGCATAGGTTGATATTTTTTTAAGCATTGAACCTTTTTTGCCGATAACCATACCCTTATGGCTTTCCCGTTCACAATAAATAATCGCCTCAATATCAAGAATATCCTGATTGTCACGCTCACGCATTTTTTCAATCGACACGGCAATACCGTGCGGAACCTCCTTATCCATAAGGCGGAGAATTTTTTCTCTGATAATCTCTGCGGCAAGCACTCTTTCAGGCTGGTCGGTAAAAGTATCGTCAGGGAAGAAATGAGGAGACTCAAACGCAAGTTTTTTCATTTCGTCAACAAGCTCGCCTATATGCTCACCGGTAGACGCACAAACAGGAACGATTGCCTCAAAATCAAACAACTTGTTAAGTTCCACTATGCGTTCAAGGAGTTCTTCCTTGTCTTTAATCATATCGATTTTGTTGATAGCAAGAATTACAGGCACCTTGAGTTTTTTGAATTTTTCAATTAATTCGTATTCGCCTTTTTTTATTTCGCCCTTTGCTTCAACAACAAACAGGCAAGCGTCAACTCCGCCGATTGAATCGCCGACAGCCTGATTCATTTTTTCACCAAGTTTATTATGCGGTTTATGATAACCCGGAGTGTCGGTGAAAACAAGTTGAGTTTCGCCCTCGGTGAGAACGCCCATAATCTTTGTGCGTGTTGTTTGCGGCTTTGACGACACAATTGCGATTTTTGTGCCCAAAAGTTTGTTAAGTATAGATGATTTGCCCACATTCGGACAACCCACAATAGCAATAAATGCTGTTTTTGTCATTAATTATTCTCCCATATAATAGCTGTTATCACGCTTGAGTCCGATTTTGGTAAGCACCTCTTCTTCCTTTTCACGCATATGTACCTGCTCTATACCGCCGTTTTCGTGGTCATATCCGAGAAGGTGAAGCATTGAATGAACGGTCAAAAATCCGATTTCTCTTTGAAGCGAATGATTGTACGCTTTTGCCTGTTCCATAGCTTTCGGCACGCTTATAACAATATCGCCGAGAATTTTTGCACCCGTGTCCATATTTGTATCGTACTCGCCGTTTTCGCCCATAGGAAACGACAATACATCTGTTTCTCTGTCTACATTTCTGTACTGTGCGTTAAGCTCGTGAATTCTTTCATTATCCACAAAGCACACACTGACTTCTGCGTCCGAACCGAATTTTTCGGCTTGCAAAACCGCATTACAACAGCGGCGAATCAACATCCTTATTCCTCTGGGAACAGTGATTTCTTTTTGTTCGTCGGAGATTATAACTTTTACTTTATTCATTACTTATTTTCTCCTTTTTCTTTTTCAATTGTTTTTCATCATATTTTTCGTACGCTTTGATAATATCCTGCACAAGTCTGTGACGAACGACATCTTTTTGTGAAAACTTGATAATTTCAATATCGTCAACATCTTTTAAGATATTCAAAACTGTTTTAAGTCCCGATTTTTTACCGTCGGGCAAATCAATTTGAGTAATATCACCGGTAACAACCATTTTTGACCTGAAACCGAGACGGGTCAAAAACATTTTCATTTGCTCCGGCGTAGTATTTTGTGCTTCATCAAGAATGATAAAACTGTCGTCAAGAGTTCTGCCTCTCATATAGGCAAGCGGTGCAACCTCAATTGCTCCACGCTCCTGATAATTTTGAAAATTTTCCGCACCGAGCATATCAAACAGAGCGTCATAAAGCGGTCTCAAATACGGGTCAACCTTACTTTGCAAATCGCCCGGCAAGAATCCGAGTTTTTCGCCTGCTTCAACTGCTGGTCTTGTAAGTATAATACGGTTAACCTGCTTTGCTCTGAACGCCGTAACAGCCATTGCAACGGCAAGATAGGTCTTACCTGTTCCGGCAGGGCCGACGCCAAAGGTAATTGTATGTTCATCGATAGCCTGAGTGTACTTCTTTTGACCCAAAGTTTTCGGCTTGACCGGTCTGCCCTTTGCGGTTATACAAACAGAATCGTTTGTCATCGAAGAAATTTTATCTTCATTTCCCTCGTTTACAAGTGAGAGAATATATCTAACATTTTGGTCGGTCAAGGTTTCGCCCTTGCCGATAAGTACAAGAAGTGAATTAATGGTTCTTACCGCCTTTGATACGGCTTCGGCGTCACCCATAATTTTCAAATCCGAGCCTCTCGACACAATACTTACGCCGAATTCACGCTCTATCATACGAACATTTTCGTCAAACGAGCCGAAAAGCGACACCGCCTGTTCCATTGCGTCAATCGTTATTATCTGTTCTGTCATAAATTTCCGCCTTTACCGAATCAATTTTTCTGTCTGTTACATCAAGAACGGTAAACCTTACTCCGTCATATTCGGCAGCCACACCCTTGCTTTCTTCATTTGGTACGGTGCCAAGCCTGTTAATGACAAATCCGGCAATCGTGTTATAATCACCCTCCGGTAATTTGATACCGAGTGCTTCTTCAACATCTTCAATATCGCACGCACCGTCAAAAACAAAAGTATTGTCATCAATCTGCGTTACCGACTGTTCTTCATCATCGTATTCGTCTTCAATCTCGCCCACGAGTTCCTCAATAATATCCTCCATGGTAACAAGACCGGCAGTTCCGCCGTATTCGTCAACAACTATAGCAAGCTGAATGTGCGTTTCGGTCATCTGAGCAAAAAGCTTGCCGCAAGGAATGGTTTCCGGAACAAAAAGAGGCATTCTGATATAGTCCTCGATTTTTTCACTTTTAGGTATTTCACAACCCACAAACTTCAGCAAGTCCTTAACATAAACTATGCCCTTAATATTGTCAAGGTCTTCCTCAAACACAGGAATTCGTGAAAATCCCTCATCAATGGCAACTCTGACAACATCGATTATTTCCCCGGTGATTTCAACAGCGGCAATATCTGTTCTGTGAGTCATAATATCGCCTACATTGGTATCGTCAAATTCAAAAAGATTGTTGATAATATCCCTTGTTGATTTTTCAAGTTCGCCCTCGTCATCATCGACAAGTTGCTTAATTTCTTCCTCGGTTGAGCTTTCTTTTTTAAACAAATGCTTTAAACTGCCTACAGCCATAAAGGCAAATACCTCCGATTTAACAAAATTATACAGTAATCCATTATTTATTA
This sequence comes from bacterium, assembly GCA_963597385.1. GTDB lineage: Bacteria > Bacillota > Clostridia > Oscillospirales > Acutalibacteraceae > Eubacterium_R. Next base: position 4,988 of record CAVBQD010000072.1, read on the forward strand.
TTATAATATATAAATATTAATTTGTAAAGCAGTAAATAATATGTTATTATCTTAAGGAGAGGTGATATAATGCTTGAACTCATTAAAGAGCAAAATATTTGGGACACGCTTAAAGACAGTACAAAACCGCTTATTCTTTACGGTATGGGACTGGGTGCCGAAAAAATAACGTCTGAGCTTGAACAGAGAGGACTTAAAGCCGACGATATTTTTGCAAGCGACGAATTTGTAAGAGGTCATTCGTTCAAGGGCTACAAGGTGCTCAAATACAGCGAAGTATGTGAAAAATACGACGACTTCAACATTATTCTTTGCTTTGCAAGTCACATTGACAGCGTTATTGAACATATTGAAAAGATAAACAGCGAGCACACGGTATTTGCACCCGATGTTCCCGTTGCCGGCGGAGGACTTTTTACCCGAGAATACATACAGAAAAACGAAAGCAAATTTGACGAAGTATACTCCCGACTTGCAGACGAAGAAAGCAAACGGGTCTATCTTGACATTTTGTCGTTCAAAGTATCGGGCAAAATCGAATATTTGCTCCGTTCATTTTGTGAAAAAAGCAAGGTTTATTCCGAAATATTAAAACTCGGCGACAGTGAGGAAATAATTGACCTCGGTGCATATGACGGCGACACAATAAGAGAGTTTACTGCCGCAACCAACGGCAAATACAAGCACATAACGGCACTTGAGCCGGACGCAAAAAGTTACAAAAAATTGCTCAAAAACACCAACGGAATGAAAAATCTGACAGCACTTAATATGGGTGCGTGGAACAAAAAGGACACGCTTATATTCAGTGCCGACGCAGGGCGAAACAGCAAGTTGTCATCAAGCGGAACAAGTGTTGAAGTGACGGATATTGACAGTTTGAACATTCCGGCGACCTTTATCAAAATGGACATTGAGGGCAGTGAAATGCGAGCACTTGAAGGTATGGAAAATACTGTAAAAACATATCTGCCAAAACTTTACATCTGTGCATATCACAGAAATGAAGATTTGTTTGCACTGCCTCTAAAAGTGTGGGAACTTGACGAAAGATACAAAATATACTTCAGGCATTCAAAATATATACCGGCATGGGAATCAAACTTCTACTGTATAAACTATTGATAAAAGCTCTGAAACAGCCAACAAATATTTCCGTTTAACATACAAAAAGCAATGGACTTTCTTACAAAACTGCAAGAGAGTCCATTTATATTTTTATTGTTCTGCTTCTTTATGTCTTTCTATAAGAACATTGAGCATTTCCTGATGAGATTTGCTTGTAATCTCGTACTTAATTGTAGGAATGACAGAAATTGCCATACCGATTGCAGGCGGAATTGTAAGCAAGAACCACATTGCCTTTGAATAGCCTTGAAAATCGGTTGCAAACGATGCACCGTTGGCAATGGCAGTGTTCATTTTTTCAATATTCACATCGGAATAACCTACTGCGGCATAAACATAAGCCGAAATAATCGAAGCAATGCCTGTTGAAAACTTTTGAATAAAGCTTTGACCGGCGAAAAATACGCCGTCGGGACGGTAATTATGATGATAATCCTCATAGTCTATGCAGTCGCTGATCATAACGCTTTGACAAATCAAAACCGCACCGAAGCCGATTCCGGCAAAGAGAAGCAACACGCCGTCAATAACTACCCACCCCATTTTTGCAAGCTCGGTAGGAGCAATAAGATAGGTAACAAACAGCAGTGCCATAGGCAAAGCCGACAAACCCGTAAGATTATAAAGCGTTTTTACATCAACCTTTTTCATAATCACAGGGCAAAGTGCCGTTGCACCGAACTGACCGATAAAGAACGCACCGCCCACAATAACAACGGTGAGAAATGTTTTGCCGCTGTTGAACGCATTGGTTAAATCACCGCCGCAATAGTAATATGTAAACAAAGTCATAACAACGGTTGCGAGAAGTTGAAGCGGAGCACGAAGAATGCCCGAAATCAAAATTCTTCTGAACGGTTTGCAGTTCCACATAAGAATAAACGATTCTTTCATCGTTTTTCTTTCATCAGTATTAGGTACCCGTTCCTTAACGCCCAAACCTGCACATTCAAAAAGAATCGACGACACGACCGTCATTGCGATACCGACAACGATAAAGCCTTTTTGTGCATTTTCGTTTTCGCCGAACGCTTTATTAGCCAGCTGGCTGAGTGCAACAACCGACACAACTGCAATTCCTGCCGCAACGGAAGCGACTATCCTTGCAAGGGCGATAAGGTTTGCTCTGTCTTTTTCAACCTCGCTCATACGGCTGATAACGCCCCAAATCGGAACATCCCCCGCAGTATAAGACATACCCCAAAGGACATATGACACTGCCGCCCAAGTAACAATCAAAATCATAGCGGTTGTATTGCCGTTTTCCTTTGCACAAGCGTAGTTGCCGTTAAGAAATGCGGCACAGGTAATCACACAAATTGCAAGCGGTGCAAAAAGCAGATACGGCTTGCACTTTCCCCATTTTGATCGGGTTCTGTCAACAATCGAGCCCATCATCGGGTCATTGATTGCGTCCCAAATTCTTGCGATTGCAAAAATCCAGCCGAGTGCCACAGCCGGCAGACAAATTACATTTTGAAAATAATAGTAAAGTCCTGCCGTAACTATATTGTAAATAAGATTTTGACCGAAAAGACCAGTTAAAAACATACCGGCTTCTTTTTTGGTATAAGTTAATCTTTCGTCCATAATTAACCCCTTTAAACATTAGGACAAAAAAGGACGATTCCACCGAACCGCCCTTTTAACATTATTCGCTATGAAATTGTGACTTATTCTGCGTCGTCTTTCTTTTCTTTCAAAAGGACGAACTTTTCCATAGGGAAGAGAACTACCATCTGAATAAAGCCTGCTGCCATAGAAGCGATAGTTCTTGCAAGAGGTTGAATCCATGTCCAAGGAATCTTTGCGATAATACCTACAAGCCAGCCTTGGAACCATGTCGAGAAGAGAATAAGTGCAATCATAAGTACAATATAAATTGCAAAATTGTACCATGGTGCATCCGACTTAAATGTTGTCTTTTTATTCTGATAGAAACCGTAAATATTTGCGATAAGGTTTGAAAGGAAGAACGGAAGCAAGTAACCGAATGTTACAATACCGCCGGCAACCACCGCACCGTCAACAATAGCTGATTGACCCAAAAGTGTACCGTTTGAATCAACAACATACTTCAACACTTGCTTTACACCCTGTTCCGTTGAAGCATCAAACACTACATTAGGATCAAAAATTCCCTGAAGGAAACCCCATACCGGTGTTGTTACCTTATCAAATACAAACGGAAGAACATTTGCAAGGACAAGTTGAATAATTGTAACCAAGCCCGATACTACAAGGAACTTTACAAGTTGCCATACTGTTTTAATGAACGAGCCTTTTTCTTCAGCCGCACCGTCAATACCTTTGAGACTGAATTTTTTCTTTTCGTCTGCCATAAATTTACTCCTTAAAAATTATGTTTTCTATGTAAATAGCGAATTTACTAAATCATTATAACAAGTTTTAATTCAATATGCAACAGTTATTTTAGTAAAATCATACAAAAATTATGAGAACAGCAAACCGAGCATTGCGGTGCCCGAAATTGCGTGAATAATTGCGATAACCGCCCACACGATAAGTGCAACGATGCCCGCAACAATTGCAAGGAGAAGAATCGCAATAAGGATAAGAATAATCAACACAAGAGGTCCTTTTTTACTCTTATTTACGGTATCCTTAAATTCCTTTTTTTCAAACGCCGAAGCGGGTGCCGGATTTTCGTCATCATAAAGAGGATAAAGCGGAAGCGTTGCCTCGGCATCACAATAACCGCTGTTCCAAAGAAGAGGCTCAACAAGACCTCTGACCGAAGTTGCACCTTTGAGCACTTTGCCGATTGAAAAATGAATTGTATTCAAAAAAGCGTCAATTACATTAAGAAAACCGCAGGTAAGCTTGTATTCCCTTGTATCCGGAGTGTACGGAGAATCGCCGCAGTACAGGTTTTGGATAAGTTCAAGAATAAAATCAATAACCTTATTGTTTGCAATATCGGCTATATCGGACTTTTTAAGACCGCTTTCCTTTTTGCAAAGTCGCCAAATTTTCTTAAAAGTCAATTTGTTAAGAAACTTGCCGACCGGTTTTATTATCCAAGCAAACTTTTTGACAGTTTCGCCCGGTACCGAAAAAGCAGGCGTCATTTCTGCAAGGCGGTCAATATCATAACCCATTGCCCACAAAACTTCCTTTATCATACCGAAGAAAAAGGTTTTCATATAATCGGGAAAACTCTTGCCGTCTGTATCAAGTCCGTCAACATTATCCACAAAAACAGTATCAATATCTATCTTTGCGTTTTTCGGGTCAAAAATAACATTTCTCATTACAGGCGGACAGCCGATAAGTGCACCGCAGGTGATATCATAAAACTTGTTGCCCTTTTTGGTTGTGATATCGCTGATGTCGTGAACATGGGTGTGACCCGTAAGCATACAGGAAAGACCGGCATCCGCAAAGATTTCCCGTGTTGTTTCGTAATTTCTCTGCATATTTCCGCCGCCGATAATGTTATAAAACGGTGACGGTGAAATCATAGGGTGATGGGTCATCGCAATTACAAACTGGTCGTTCTTTTTTGCATCCTCAAGTTGTTCCATAATCCAAGCCATACAATCATCGGAAAAGCCTGAACCACGCTCACCCTCCGGCTTGTAATTTGTGTCGTCATTAAGTGCAAACAAACGATAACCCGGTGCAAGCTGAACAACATAACACATAGACTCCTTATGCACGGCAATAGCCTCATTAGGACCGAACTCATAATACATATCCCACAAATCGTGCCTATCGCCAACGGCAGGAACTTCAACCCTTTCATCGCCCTCATAAGCATAGGCAATGCCGTTGTCCTGAAAATCGTGGGTGGCTGTTATAACATAAACCCTCTTGCCTCTTTTTTTGAGGTCACGGAGCATTTCAATAAATTCCTCGTGCGACTGCATTTCACCGTCGTGAGTGGTATCTCCGGAAAGAAGGATTATATCTGTTGAGGTGTCCTCGCACAGCATATCAAAAGCTCTTTTGATGACAAGAGGACTGTCCTTAATCACCATTTGCGACTTTGACTCCATCTTGTCATAAGCCTTGCCGTGAGTGCCGAGTTTTGTTGAATAATAATGAACATCAGTAATAAACTGAACCTTAAGCGGCTCGTTATTTGAACCGTAAATTTTATTTGACATATTCTTACCTCTCAATCAGATAGTCTCAACTTTAAGTATACCCTTATTAACATCTTTGTCAAATGTAAATTCCAAAGAGCCGCCGTTGCGAAGTTTAAATTCAATCTCTTTGCCGTCGAGGGTAGCTTTATAAG
>CAVBQD010000073.1:0-10294 GCA_963597385.1 bacterium
ACAATTACCGCGTTTTTGATGAGCATGATATCAAATGGATTCAGAGTCTTAATTGTCTGAAAAAATGCGGTATGACTATTGCTGAGATGAGGGAGTATCTGTCGCTTTGTCTGCAAGGAGAGTCATCAATTCCTCAGCGAAAACAGATTTTGGAGATAAAAAGAAAAGCTCTGATTGCATCCATGGAGGAACTTCAGGCTTCGATTGATTTTATCGATTGGAAGCAGGGATTCTATGATGATGTGCTGTCCGGAAAAACAGTTTACTACAGCAATTTGATTCCGGAACAGTATCCGTCGGAAGATTAAAGCACTTACCGATAAACTTCACAAGCACATTATCAACTGCATCCGTATATCTGCCCTGTGTGATTAAATCGTTTCTCAGGTCTTTCAGTAAATTAATGATTAAGCTGTATTCGTTATCGGTCAGTGCAAGGTGGTATTTGATATTTCTCATCATGGTTTCCTCATTGACTATATTCTACTCGGCCGGTCTTTAAATTGCGAATGTGCGGATTTTGAAAACGCAGAAAAAAGGCTCTGACCTTTTACAGTCAAAGCCTTTTTCATCCATTGTAATGTCTTAGTCTTATTAAGTTTTGTCATACTGCCTTATAAAACCTCAGCATTCTCAACAGCCTTTATATATTGTTTTAAATTAAAAAGATATTATTCATCGCGTGAAACAAGGTCGGATTTGTAATCCTCCATTTTAACTGTTTCTTTTTTGTTGATGGATTGATATTTGTCTTGATAGTAGTTTTCAAGTGTGCGGTCGTAAGTTCCGTCCGGGTGAATTTCCATAACGGAGCAACCGCGTTGAAGACCGTACTGTGCAATTCCGAAGTACGCAAGATAGTCAACCGTGTAGGAATATCCAAGTTGAATGCCGTCGTACATAAGTGAAAAACTGTTTGTATGGTCGTGACCGAAGAACACACCCTTTGTTGAGCCGAGTTCTTTTATCTTGTCAAACATACCCTCGTTTTTATCGCTTGCGTAAACAACTTTGCCGGTTTCGCCAACCTTGCCGTACAAGAATTTAACTCTGTCGGTGTCGTTGAAGTTGTTGTCGCGGTATTCGTAGTATGCGGTTTGCATTTCCTTGAGAGGAATGTGGAAAAACATAATAGATTTAGGCACTTCTCCGCCGTTTTCTTCGGTGAAAGCCTTAACATTTTCTTCGTACCAATTGATTTGACTTTTGTGTATGCAGTCATATTTCCACAGTGCACCGAAATAGTCGCCGTCGGTATACGAATGAGAGTCAACCATAAATATTGCCTGCGTGATTTTGCCGGCAGTATTTTTTATTTTAACTGCATAGTTTCCGTAGCCGTCAACATCGTCCGGTCCCGTTTGGAACAGGCAATGCGGATATTTTTCCTTGTTGCCGTAAATTTCCGAAATGTCCGCTCTGTCAAAGTAGCTGTAAGCCTCGGTATCGTGATTGCCGTATGTAAGGCACCAGTAAACGCCCATTTGTTCCATAAGATTTGCAAAAATCTTTGCGGCGTTTTTGTTGTTGAGCGTGCCCGACTGATAAGGTACGGGATAGCCGATATCGCCGGTAACAACCACAAGGTCGGGCTTCTCGGTTTTAACCATAGACTCAACCGCATTGATAGCCATCATATCTTTTTTTGAGCTTAAAAATCCGGCACCGATGTGCACATCCGAAAGCTGAACAACCTTAAAATCATTATCTGTAGTAAAGGTGTAATATCCGTCTGCTTCGTCGGTTGCAGGCTTTAATTGGTTTTCATATTCAACGGTCGGAACAGTTGAAATGAAGTTGTTGATTGATTTAACAGATATGGTATTCATTATTGCTATAACTGCGGCAATGATTGCAACAACAATCAAAATCCCGAGTATAACCTTGCCGAACACTGCCCATTTTTGCTTAGCCGTTTTTTTAGGCTTTTTTGTTTTTGTTTTTTTACTTTTAGTCATATATAAACCCCTTTAATTTTGACTAAATCAGTTGTTGATTAAAAATTTACTCTGTTCGATTATATTTTTAACGGCAGAAACTGTAACCGCCGTGCCTATAATAATTGCAAATATTCCGTCTGCCGCAAAGTTGACCTTTGTGATTAAAAACAGTCCCATAAGTGCAAATACCGTTACCGCACAGTCAAGAAAACTGTCGAGTATCATTGCTTTGAGAACAGGGGAGGAGGCTTTTTTGTTAAAGCCGATGTACATCAATCCCATAAATATTTTTGCAAATACCGTTGCAATGATGATGTAGGCATACTCCTCGCTGTATGCAATTCTCAACGGATACATCAGTCTTTGCAAGCCGTTATATACAAAGTATGCTCCCGTTGCGGCTATTATCATAGAGATAACAAAGGTGCACAGGCTTTGTATTTTTTGGGATTTAAGATTGCTAACTTTTCTTGCAAGGAAAAATCCCAAAACGGCTATAAGGCAGGCAAAGGTGTCACCGAGATTGTTAATTGCGTCGCAGTATATCGAAAGGCTGTTTGTGCTTATTCCGACATAGAATTTTGCGAAAAACAGTATTGTATTAAATATTGCACCGAGTGCCGTTGCCTTTATTCCTATTTTGTTCATTATCTGAGCTGAGTTCCGGCAGGAAGGTCAACAAAAACAACTTTAACATCGTTTTCGTTTACATCGCCTGCAAGAAGCATACCGTTGCTCATTTCGCCGCAGAGTTTTGCCGGTTTAAGATTTGCAACAATAATAACATTTTTGCCGATAAGGTCTTCCGGCTTGTACCACGGAGAAATGCCCGATACGATTTGGCGAGGCTCTGCCGTGCCGTCGTTTACGGTAAGCTTAAGGAGTTTCTTTGCTTTTTTAATCGGTTCGCATTCCGTGATTGTTGCCACACGAAGTTCAACTTTTGAAAAGTCATCAAATGTGATTTCGGCAAGTCCTTCAATTTCTTTAGGCTTTGCCGCTTCTTCTGCTTTTGCTGCGGCTTCTTGCTTTTCTGCGATTTCGGCAAGCATTTTTTCAGCGTCTATTCTTGCAAAAAGTGCTTCTGCCTTGCCAACCTTTTCGCTCGCTTTGAGAGCACCGAATGTTTCAAGCGAATCGTAATCTTTAATATTGCAGTTCATTTGAGCAAAGATTTTTTCGCTCGTTTCCGGCATAAACGGAGAAAGGAGAACGGCGATGTATCTGATTGCTTCAAGAAGATTATAAAGTACCGTGCCGAGGCGTGGAAGAGAGGCTTCATCTTTCGCAAGTGCCCACGGCGTGGTTTCGTCAATATACTTGTTAGAACGCTTTGCAAGGTTCAAAACAGCTTCTACCGCGTCTGCGACTCTGTAGGTTTCAAAGCACTTTTCAACTTTTTTAACGGTGTCAAGTGCAAATGCTTTCAGTTCGTTGTCAACAGGTTCGTTAATGTTGCCCGGCTGAATAATTCCGTCAAAATACTTGTTTTGCATTGCAATCGTTCTGTTTACAAGGTTGCCGAATGTGTTTGCAAGGTCGGAATTGTAGCGTTCAATGATGGTTTCGTATGTGATAGAACCGTCGGACGCATACGGCATTTCAGACACAAGATAGTATCTTACGGCGTCAACGCCGAGAAGTTCAACAAGGTCGTCGGCATAGATAACATTGCCTCTTGATTTGCTCATTTTGTCCTCGCCGAAAAGGAGCCATGGGTGACCGAACACCTGTTTTGGCAAAGGCTCGCCGAGAGCCATGAGCATAATCGGCCAGTAAATTGTGTGGAAACGGACGATGTCCTTACCGATAATGTGAACATCGGCAGGCCAGTATTTTTTATATTCGTCCGATGAACCGTCCGGGTCATAGCCGATAGCAGTAATATAGTTTGAAAGTGCGTCAATCCAAACATAAACCACATGGTCGGGGTCGAAGTCAACCGGTACGCCCCATTTAAAGCTTGTTCTTGAAACGCAAAGGTCTTGCAAGCCCGGTTTAATGAAGTTGTTGAGCATTTCTTTCTTTCGTGCTTCCGGATAAATGAAGTTTTCATTTTGCTCAATGAATTCTTCAAGACGCTTTTGATATTTGGAAAGTTTGAGGAAGTATGCCTCTTCCTTGGCAGGTTTTACTTCTCTGCCGCAGTCCGGACACTTGCCGTCAACAAGTTGACTTTCCGTCCAAAAGCTCTCGCAAGGTGTGCAATACATACCCTCGTAGTGACCCTTGTAAATATCGCCTTGTTCGTATAGTTTTTTGAAAATCTTTTGTACAACTTTTTCGTGTTGTTCGTCCGTTGTGCGAATAAAGCGGTCATAACTTGTGTTCAAAAGGTCACAGATAGCACGGATTTCGCCCGATACTTTGTCAACATATTCTTTTGGCGTAACGCCTGCGGTTTTCGCATACTCTTCGATTTTTTGACCGTGTTCGTCCGTGCCCGTGAGCATAAACACATCGTATCCCTGCAAGCGTTTGTATCTTGCGATAGCGTCGGTCAGTACAATTTCGTAGCTGTTACCGATGTGCGGCTTGCGGGAGGTGTATGCTATGGCTGTTGTAATGTAAAATTTTCCTTTGTTTGCCATTTTATTATCTCCTGTTTATAAAACTTTAATGCTTGTAATTTTGCCGGTTTTGAGGTTTTTCTCATTAGCGGCACCCGTTCTTAAATCAACGGTTATTACCGATGTTATTGTGTGCTTGTCCGGATTGGTAAATACGGCAAAGTACGCATAATCACCGTTGTTGTTCGGGTCGTAATCGTAATAATAATTAATCCACTTTTCAGGATAATTTGATTGTAGGTTATCAAACGCAAGTGATGCCGAAAGAACATAATCATCTTCCGGAACATCAGGAAGCTCAATTACTCCGTTTGAAGCTTTGGTTGTATACGTCGTCGTGCCCTCGTAATGCTTTGTGGTTGTTTCGCCCTTTTTAGTTGCAGAAGCTGTCGTTGTAACTTTTTTTGTTACAGGATTACCTTTTTTGTTGGTGACGGTATCACCCTTTTTATTTGTTACTTTTTCATAGGCAACAGTTGTGGTTACTCTTTTACCGTTTATATTTGTAACATAGTAAGGCTTTACGGTTGTTTCTTTAACCTTTTTTGCTTTCTTGCTTTTTTGAGTTGTCGTTGTACTTTCCGTATTAACAGTCGATGTGCTTGCACTTTCGGCTGTTACGGTGTTGCCGCTTTCATCGGTAACTGTTTGCTCTTGCGACGACGAAACAGTTTGTTCATCCGATTTTTCGTCTTTTGCCGAGCAACCTGCAACACCTACGGCGATTGATGCCGCAATGGCAAGAGAAAGCATTGCTTTTGTTTTCTTTTTCATAATTATCACCTTGATTAAATAATGAGTTTGGATTAATTTAAGTTACCTGATTAATACACTTTATTGCAAATCAGATAAGTGATGCGGCACCTTTGTCAAGCATAAGTGTTACATCTTTGTGGAACTGAAGCACCGATGCAGGACATTGCGGTGTAACATTGCCGTCAATAAGCTGTTTGATAGCCTTTGCTTTGTTTTCTCCGATAGCAATAATGAGTATACGCTTTGCTTGCATAATTGAGCCGATACCCATTGTAACTGCGTGAGTAGGTACTTCTTCAATAGAGTTGAAAAATCTTGAATTATCTTTGATCGTACTTTCTTTAAGTGCGACAACATGGCTCCATCTTTGGAACGAATCGGCAGGTTCGTTGAATGCAATGTGTCCGTTTGAACCGATGCCGAGAAGCTGAATGTCAATTCCGCCGCATTTCTTGATTTTTTCTTCATAAGCTTTACATTCGGCGTCCATATCTTCGGCATTTCCGTTGAGAAAATTGATGTTTTCATCCGGAATGTTGATGTGGTCAAAAAGGTTTTCATACATAAAGCTGTGGTAGCTGTTCTTGTCTTTTACATTGAGTTTGCAGTATTCATCAAGATTAAAGGTTGTAACCTTTGAAAAATCAACCGCACCCTCTTGATAAAGCTTAATCATATGAGCGTAAGGCTTAAGCGGTGTTGAACCTGTTGCAAGCCCCAAAACGCTGTCCGGCTTTTGCAAAACCTGACCGCACATATAATATCCTGCGGCAATTCCTATCTGTTCTTCCGTGTCAAATGTAAGTACATTCATTTTTATATCTCCTTAATTCTTTTATCATTTCTATGTTTGATTATCTTGCCGATAATCAAATAAATCACAAAAAATATCAGTGCACCGGCAGTAATGCCGATTGTGTCAATCGCCCAATCGGTAAGTTGACAGCTTCGTCCGTCAACGAAAATCTGGTGAATTTCATCCGTTGCGGCATATGCCGAATCTACGGCAATACCAACGGGAATGTTTTTCTTGCATTTCGTAAAATAAATCGATAAATTGGTCAAAAATCCAAGCCCGGCAAATTCGGTAAAATGTGCCGCCTTGCGTACCATATGTTCGGTTATGGCTTTAGTGTGAAAAAGCCTTTGCAAAAACAAAGTTACTGCCGAGCTTTGACCTGCCGATTGAGTTGCCGGTCGCGATGAAAAGTAAAATATTACCGCCATACACAGCACCGTCAATATCCAAAATACGGTTGCAAAAGCTTTGTTTTGCTTATTCTCTTGTTGCATTTACAAAGCTCACCCTTCCCGTTCCCGGGTGGAACTGAATATCCTTTACTCCGCTTGCCGAAGCATAATAACTGCTTTCGTATATCATAGGGTAAAGTGCGTATGTGTTGATGACTGTGTTTTCCGCTTTTTTCAAATACGCGGCGGCTGAACTGAGATTGCTTTGATTTTGAGCCTTTTTAACAAGTGCGGTAATTTTGCCGGCACCTATTTCGGTTATGCTGTCGTCGGCAATTTGGCTCATAAACGACATCGCACTGTTACCTGTTGCGGTAAACGGCAAAAATGCCACATCGTATGTACTTTTTGCAATTTCACTTCTTATTTCGCTTTCGTCCATTGTTTGAACTTTTAGCGTAAGCGTGATTGCCTCACCGTCCGAATTTGTAAGGTATGAACCCAATCCTGCCTGAACGCCTTGCAAAAGCTGTTTTACACAGTTTTCCATATAAGCCGGGGTAAGCACGGTTATGCTTATCTCCGTTGTATCAAGTATATCAAGAGCTTTTTGCCAATCGGCTATACTGCTGTCCTGATTTTGAGCACTTACGGTGTTCCCCATGGCTTTAACCGCATTATTGCCGTTAATCACACAGGAGGACGGCGTAAGATTCGTGGCAGGGGACAGGTAATTTTTGTCGTATTTTGTCGGTCTGCTGAAGCCCTCGCAAAATGCACGACGCATGGTTTTCGATTGAAATACTTCATCGTTTGTGTTAAAAACAAATGCCCAGGTCGTGTCTTGGTACGGAGTGTATGTAACTCCGCTTTTCTTATTGATTTTGTCGCTGTTTTCCGCCGTAATAAATGCCGCGTCGTAATATCCGCTTTCAAGCTTTGAAACAAGGTCGTCATCACTGTCGGAACTGTTATCAAGGATTTTCAGCGTTAATTCCTTTGCCTTTGCCGGCGACGGGCCCGTATAATTCTCGTTGTTTTTCAGCAGATATGATGTATCGAGAATTTGACTTACATAAAACTGACCGTTAAACAGTGTGTACTTGCCCTCTAAACCGTATCTGCCGTTTGTCGCAACAAAAAACTGTTCGTTGCACGGCATTGCAACAGCCGAAGCAAGCGTTTGCATAAATGTGTCGTCCTTGTGTTCAAGAGTGATTGTTAAGTTGTAATCGTCATCTGCCACAACTCCGAGCTCTGTCGGAAGAACTGCACCTGTGTGGATTTTGTTCGCGTTTTTTATGCACGAAATCAGTGAAAATTGCGGACAGTCGGTAACATAATATGCGGCTCTCCTAAGTGCAAAAACAAAGTCGTTCGCCGTAATGTCCGGATTGAATTCGTATCCGAGCATTTGCAAGCGGCTGTCCTTAAATTTGCCCTTGTTTTCACCTGAAGTATACTTTTCCGTGTCGATATTCCACTTCATACCCTTGCGGATGTGAAACTTGTATGTCAGTCCGTCCGAACTGATTTTCCAAGTGTCCGCCATACCCGGAACAACCGTTCCGTCGTCGTTAATTCTTATCAAACCCTCAAAAGTGTTTTCGATAATCAGGAATTCGTCGGAAGTGGAGGCAACCTGCGGGTCGTAGCTGTTTACATCTGCATCAAAAGGATAAATGAAATCTATCGATTCTTCATTGCTTGTGCAACCGGAAAACAGCGTAATAATCAGTATTGCAGATATTATTATAGATAAAATCTTTTTCATTATTATTTCTATATCCTTAAAAGAGTAATAATTATTATAGCAGATTAATTACATCATTTCAATATTAAATCCGTTAGGGAACGGTAAATTTTTTATTTGGGCAAAACTCACGATTTTTAACGGAGTATTTTGGCTGTTGCTACAAAACACACGGAACAGTTGATAAAAAATATAAAGCAACCGATTTGTGATGAAAATGCAAAGAATTTGTTATATTTAAAAATTTCTATTGACTTTAAAAGGAGAATAGTGTAAAATGTCACCACGATTATATACTGGCAGTATGCGTCTTTACAGCTTGCTATTAAATAAGCTATATATTAAAGATATGGCAACATTTTGTCAAGCGTTGCCGGTTTATGTATTGCAAATAAGAAACGAATGGAGTGAATACCTTTATGGTAAATGTGAAGGATGTACGACTTGGTACAACTACACGAAAGAGCTTTGCTAAAATCAACGAAGTTATGCAGATGCCTAACTTGATTGAAGTGCAAAAAAAGTCTTACCAATGGTTCCTTGACGAAGGTCTCAAGGAGGTATTTAGGGACATCGGTTCTATTACCGACAATTCCGAAAAGCTTATTCTCGATTTTATCGATTACAGCATGGATGATGAACCTAAGTACAGCATTGCCGAATGTAAGGCGAGAGATACCACATATTCAAAGGCTCTCAAGGTGCAGGCTCGCCTGAGAAACACCGAAACGGGCGAGGTTAAGGACAGCGTTATCTATTGCGGTGACCTTCCTCTTATGACAGATTCGGGCACCTTTGTTATTAACGGTGCAGAGAGATGTATCGTATCTCAGTTGGTTCGTTCTCCGGGTGTATACTACAATATGGACCACGACAAAACAGGTAAAGAGCTTTTCACCAACACTGTTATTCCTAACCGCGGTGCTTGGCTTGAATACGAAACCGACGCCAACGATTTGTTTTATGTTCGTATAGACAAGAACAGAAAGATTTATATCACAACTTTCCTTCGTTCATTGGGTCTCGGCTCCGATGAACAGCTTCGTGAGTATTTCGGCGATGATGAAATGCTTGAGGCTACCATCGAAAAAGATATTACAAAGAACGAGGAAGAGGCTCTTCTTGAAGTGTACAAAAAGCTTCGTCCGGGTGAACCGCCTACGGTTGACACGGCAAGAGCACATCTTGACGGATTGTTCTTTGACGCAAGAAGATATGACCTTTCAAGAGTCGGCAGATACAAGTACAACAAAAAGCTCGGTTTGGTTGAAAGAATCACAGACCAAATCTTGGCTGAACCGGTTATTTCTCCTGCCGGTGAATTCCTTGCTGACGCAGGTGAAAAGATTACCAAGGACAAGGCTGTTGAAATCGAGAATGCAGGTGTTATGTCTGTTATGCTTGAGCTCGAGTCGGGCAAGGTAATCAAGGTTCTTTCAAACGGTATGGTTGACATTGACAAATATGTAACCGTTGACAAGAAAGAACTTGCAATCAACGAAAAGGTTTCTTTCCGTGTACTTTCCGAAATTATGGAAAAAGTCGGCGATGACCAAGAAGCTCTTGAAGCTGAAATTAAACTTCGCCACGATGACCTTATTCCTAATCACATTATCATTGACGATATTTTTGCAACTGTATCTTACCTCCTCAACCTTGCAAACGGCGTAGGTAAGACAGACGATATTGACCACCTCGGCAACCGTAGAATCCGTGCTGTAGGCGAGTTGCTCCAAAACCAATTCCGTATCGGCTTTACCCGTATGGAAAGAGTTATCAGAGAGCGTATGAATGTTCAGTCGCAGGACGACAGCGACGCTATCACTCCACAGGCTATTATCAATACACGCCCTGTAAATGCGGCAATCCGTGAATTCTTCGGTTCATCTCCGTTGTCACAGTTTATGGATCAGAACAACCCGCTTGCAGAGCTTACTCACAAGAGAAGACTTTCAGCTCTCGGTCCGGGCGGTTTGTCAAGAGACCGTGCAGGATTTGAGGTTCGTGACGTTCACTACACACACTACGGCCGTATGTGTCCTATCGAAACTCCTGAAGGTCCGAACATCGGTTTGATTTCATAC
>CAVBQD010000074.1:0-10188 GCA_963597385.1 bacterium
GTATAATGCACCGGTGTCCACATAAATAAAGCCGAGTTCCTTGGCGGCAGCCTTTGCAATAGTGCTTTTGCCTGCTCCGGCAGGTCCGTCAATAGCCACATTAATCATAAATTTACCTCTCTTGAATTAAGATTAAAGCAAAATATTTGCCGTAGTTTACATATTCATTCCGCACAGATAGCCTGTTGAAAAGGCGATCTGCAAATTAAATCCGCCGGTATAAGCGTCAACATCAATAACTTCCCCGGCAAAATACAGATTGTCAATAATTTTTGAGCCCATAGTCTTTGGATTAATTTCTTTTACATCAACTCCGCCCGAAGTGATAATCGCCTCGTTGATAGGTCGAAAATCACCGATATTAACAGTAAAGTTCTTTAAAAGATGCACAAGGTTTTGTCTTTGGAGCTTAGTAATTTGATTTACTTTTTCCGACGGTTCGATACCCGATAGTTTTACTATAACAGGAATGAGCTTATTTGGTAAGAGTTTTGACAAAGAATTAATAAAATCTTTATTAGTATTATCGGCAAAGTCACGCTGTATGCGTTTGTCAAGTGTTTGTTCGTCAAGTGCCGGCTTCAAATCGATGACAATTTTATACTTATGTTCCTTTGGATGCGTCATATGAGATGATGCGGAGAGAATAACAGGTCCGCTGACACCGTAGTGTGTGAAAAGCATTTCACCGAAGTCCGAATAAATTTCTTTTTCTCCGTCAAAAAGTCTGATTGAAATGTTACGAAGCGACAAGCCTTGAAGTTTTGGCACAAAACCGTTTGAAGCAACAAGAGATATAAGTGCCGGTTCAATATCGGTAACGGTGTGACCAACGCTTTCGGCAAGAGTATATCCGTCACCTGTTGAGCCGGTAGACTGATAACTCATTCCGCCTGTACATATTGCAAATGCGTCACCGTCAACCGTTGTGCCGTCGGCAAGATTAACGGATTTAATTACATTATTTTCGGCATTAATTGAAGTCACCGTACCCTGAACAAACTTAACGCCGCTTTGTTTTGCATTTTTTACAAGAGCGTCAACTATATCAACCGCTTTATCCGACTCGGGAAAGACACGGTTACCACGCTCGATTTTTGTGGGAACGCCCATTTCTTCTATCAAGGCAATAGTATCATACGGCATAAAAGATGAGAACGCCGAATACATAAAGCGTTTGTTTGTAACGACATTATTAATCAAATCTTCCAAATCGAAGCAGGCATTTGTTACATTGCATCTGCCTTTGCCGGTAATCATAACCTTGCGTGCGGGACGCGAATTTTTTTCAATAACCGTGACATCTTCGCCACGCTTTGCGGCTGTCGCCGAGGCAATCAGACCTGCCGCACCGCCGCCTATAATTATAATTTTTCTCATAAAGCGATTATAAATTATTCCTCTGTCTGTGTCAATCCTTCGGACAATTCTTCCCACTCGGTATAAAGAATATCACGGTACTGCGTCTTGCGGTCAAGCTTTGCTGTAAGTTCCATAAGTTCTTCATAATCCGATGTGGTGAGTTTTGAATTTATTTCGTCAATTTCAAGTTCCGTTTTTTCTATTTCCTCTTCAACCTTTGAAAGACGGTTTTTCATTTTAAGAAGCTGTGAGCGACGCTCTTTTTTCAAAAGATAATCGTTAACCTTTTTTACGGTTTCCTTTTTTTCAACAACTTCATGCGAAGCTGTACGGTTTTTTCTGTCGATATATTCATCATAGTTACCGAGATATTCGTTAACCGCTGTCGGAGTGAGTTCAAGAATACGGGTGGCGAGTTTGTTGATAAAATATCTGTCGTGCGACACAATAAGCATTGTACCCGAATAATCAAGAAGCGTGTTTTCAAGTTCCTCTCTCGAAAAAGCGTCAAGATGATTTGTAGGTTCGTCAAGAAGCAAAAAGTTAAACTTACCGAGCATAAGCTTGAGAAGTGCTATTCTTGCTCTTTCACCGCCCGAGCAATCGGATAAATTTTTGTACACCTCATCGCCTTTAAAAAGGAACGCCGCAAGTGCAGACCTTACCGAAGTTTCGCTCATTGACGGAAACGACGACCACACTTCCTCTATTGCTGTTTTGGTTAAATCGAGTTTTGCCTGAACCTGGTCAAAATATCCGGTAAAAACATTTGAGCCGAATTTATAACTGCCGTCGTCCTGAATATAATCTTTCATCAGCACTTTAAGAAGTGTTGTTTTACCGCAACCGTTATCGCCGAGTAAAAACACCCGGTCGCCTTTTTTAACCTCAAAACTTGCATTTGAAAAAATGTTTTTATCACCGAATGACTTTTTTAAATTTGAAACGGACAAAACATCTTCACCGCTGACACATTTAGGGGTAAAGTCAAAGCGAATTCGTGCAACTTTACTGTCGGGAACGACAAGTTGAGCTTTGATTCTTTCAACAACCTTTTCTTTACTTTCTGCGGTTTTGATATTTTTTTCTCTGTTCCACTGCCTCTGCTGTTCAATAATACCCTCAAGTCGGGCAATTTCTTTCATATCGTTTTCGTACTTTTCTTCAATAGCCTTTTGCTCTGCGGCTTTTTTTACAAGGAATTCCGAATAGTTACCGATATACGAACGGCATTTTTTGTTTTCTATTTCAACTGTTTTTGTAGTGATTTTGTCAAGGAAATATCTGTCGTGTGACACGATAAGGCACGCACCGTTAAAGTCCTTTAAGAAGCCCTCAAGCCATTCCACAGCCTTAATGTCAAGGTGGTTTGTAGGTTCGTCAAGAAGCAAAAAATCGGCTTTTGACAAAAGAAGTTTTGCGAGTATAAGTTTTGAACGCTGACCGCCCGACAGCTTTGATGTGGGCATTAAAAAGTCATCTTCGGAAAATCCAAGACCGATAAGTGCCGAACGGGTCATACTTTTATAAGTAAGTCCGCCATCACGGGTAAATACAGTATTGAGACTGTCCTGTTCTTCGATAAGTTCCGTTTGATTGCCCTCACCTTTTGTAAGAAATTCGGTAATTTCTTCAAGCCTTTTCTCCACGGCAATCAAATCGTCAAACACGGATACAAGTTCGTCCCACACGGTTTTATTTTCACTGCAAGTATGCTGTTCCATATATCCGAGGCGTGAGTTTTTCGATATAAAGCACGCACCGTCATCGGGTGTGTATTCACCTGTTATAATCTTGAAAAGAGAGGTTTTGCCTGCACCGTTACAGCCTATAAGCCCCACTTTTTCCTTTTCTTTAATATCAAAAGAAACATTGCTGAAAAGAGTGTTTTCACCAAAAGACAATGTTAAATTTTGAACATCTAAAACTGCCATAATAACTCCATTATAAAAAAGATATTTCTATTTTACAACAAAACGGCTTGAATGTGAAGTCCAAATTTGATATTATACTAAATACATTTATATATAAAGAGGTATAACTATGGAAATATTAAAACTAAATCCTGTATTCAAGGACTATATTTGGGGCGGAAACAGACTTCACGACGATTACGGCTTTGAAACAGGTTTTGACAAAACGGCAGAGGGTTGGATGCTTGCGTGCCACAAAGACGGTATGAATACCGTAGATGGAGGCAAATACGACGGCAGAGAGCTTCAATCGGTTCTTGATGAAGTGGGGCTTATTAATGTTCTCGGTAAAAATGCCAAAAAGTATCCGTACTTCCCTATTCTCATAAAACTCATTGACGCATATGACAATCTTTCTATTCAGGTTCATCCGGACGACAAGTACGCAAGAGAGGTTGAAAACGAATTCGGCAAAACCGAAATGTGGTATGTCCTTGACGCTCTTGAGGGTGCAACGCTCATTTACGGCTTCAAAAACGAAATTACAAAGGAAGAATTTCAAAAGGCTATTGAGGAAAACACGCTTCTTGACAAATTAAATGTTGTTAATGTAAAAAAAGGCGACACATTTTTTATTGAAGCAGGCACGGTTCACGCTATCGGCAAGGGTGCAATGATTGCGGAAATTCAGCAAAATTCAAACTGCACATACAGAGTTTACGACTACGGCAGAGTGGGTGCAGACGGCAAACCGAGAGAACTTCACATCAAAAAAGCTGTTGATGTTTCAAAAACAGTTCCGCCTACTCACGACATCAAACCTATGGGCAAAACCGAAAACAAAGGCGGATATGACGAGCAGCTTATTACAAAATGCGATTTGTTTAATGTAAAAAGATTTGAAATTAACGACAAAGCTGAATTTGTAACAGACGCTAATTCGTTTATGCATATTTTGGTAATCGAGGGCAGTGGCACAATCGACGGCAGAAACGCAAAAAAGGGTGACAGCTTCCTTGTACCGGCAAATCACGAAAAATTTGAAATAGACGGTAAAATTGAATTTTTGGCAACAACAATTTAACAAAACACACGAGCATAACAAAACTCCTTTTGGGCAATACTAATTCCAAAAGGAGTTGTTTTTATGAAGATAGTTGACAGAATAGCATTAATCCTGACAATCATCGGCGGTATAAATTGGGGACTAATCGGCATTTTTAAATTTGACCTTGTAGCGTGGATATTCGGCGGTCAAACGGCAATTATGTCGAGAATAGTCTACACCCTTGTTTGCCTTGCGGCAATCTGGTGCATCAGCCTTATGTTCCGCAACACAACAATGCTTGAGGATTAACAAAAAATGTGGGCACTTTGCCCACATTTTTATCTATAAGCGAACCCTGAATCATGCATTTCTTTAAATCCTTCTTTAAACTTTTTAAAATTAGGATCATTTGTTACGCCATCATAGTATTCTTTTGCTACAATATATGATTTTTTAATATCTCTCTTGTTATACAACTTAACAAGTTCGATTATTTCATCTGACGATTTTACAGTTTTAAAAAACAAAATAGTATTATAAGCTCGCGTTCTTCTCTTACTTGCAATAATATCCATAAGAGAAATTACGAACATTCCGCCGGCAGTAAATAATTTAACAATCCCCATTTTCTTATCTTTCAAGTAGAATCTGTCTAAACCGAAATTTCCAAACATAATTGAAAATGCTAAAGTTACATTTGAATCTTTAAACTTGATTTTTTTGACATTTTTAAATGTATTATCATCAATCTCCTCAAGAATTGGTCTAATGTACTCTTGACCTAATTCATTAAAATTCTTTTCATTTTCAGCATACCATTGTATTCTTTCCGATTTCATATATATCTCCTTACTTATAGCTTAAACAACCTTGACGCTCTCTCGGGTAATAATAACTGCCATACCATATGCAATATGTTCTACCGTTCGAATCTTTTTTGTCAGGTCTCCAATAAACACAATTCTCATCACATCTTCTTGAAAACATAGAAAATGGTTTCAATTCAATTTTGTTCATAAATTTCTCCTTTCATAATAACATTTTCTTTTGTAATACTTATTTCATGTTCCAACCTTTGAGCTGAAAACAAAAGGACTGTTTCATTGGGAATAATCAACGGAAAATACAATTTATCAATATCATTTGGTAATCCTTTCATTATTGTACAAATCGAATCAATATCACCTTTTGATAAATCTCTAACACCATTTGTGTGTGAGTGAAATATACCGTAAAATTCAATCGAATCATTTTGCCACATTTTAATAACGCTGTTTAAATATTCCACATTAGCGGTATAGACTCCCATATTATATTGAATATCCGTTTTATCAAAACAAACATTAAAAACAATATTTTTCCGCCCACCGATTATTCCACCGATTTCATAATCGTTAATTGATATATTTTTCAAAACATTATAAGCTTTTAAGTCAAACCTAATCATTAATAATATAAACTTCTATAATAATTGTACTCCATAAGATGTGATTGATATTGACTGTTCATTGCTATAATATCTGTATTTCTTTTAATTTGTTCACTGTTATTAACAAGAGCCTCACTATTGCTTTCTATTCTCTTAACGCTTTGATAAGTATTTTCTGCAATTTCATTACCTCTTTTTATTTCATCATACAAAACATATTGATTGTCTATAACAAGATCCAGTTTATTATTAATGGATTGGAGGTTTGAAACAATTTGTCCTATGCACAGTTCATATTCATAAGTATCAAAAAGACCGCCATGTCCATATATTTCCGTACAGCGACCGTCCTTAAGCCATTGGTACATTGTTGATACAGCTACATAATTTTGATATTTTTTAGGTAAAACACCTTCACTATATAGCATTTGTAAATTATGCAAAGCTCTTTGATTTGCATTATACGCTTCATTAATCTGAACTTTATAATTTTCAATTATCAAATCATTTTTCTCTTTTAATTGCACTGATTCATTATATTGTTTTTTAAATTGAGAACAAAGAATCTTTGCATTATTTTCCTGTTTTTTTGCCATAATTTTAACCACAATTTTTATCAATAAATAAAATACAAAATAAACACTTATTACAAGTAAAAACAATTTCAATCCTTGAAAAATTGCAGTAATAGAACAAAGAGCAGCCAAAGCAAAATAAATCTTAAACAATATTGGAAGTTCGGCTTTTACTTTTAATGGATTTTGTGCTAAATCATACTCGTAATCTTCTTCTGTATAATATGGTGTATTTAATATTTTTTGAGCTCTGCAATCTATTTTATTAATCAACATTTCACTTGATTTGCAGTCCGTTTCCATAACTGTTGCAAGTTGTAAATAATACCTCATCTGTTCTATCGAAATCATTTCACGCCTCTTTTTATAACCAAACGGTTATATTTTAATCAAAGTATATCACAATAATGCTATCATGTCAATAACCAAACAGTTATAAAGCGAGGCGAGTTGAGTGGCATTATATCGAAGAATAAGGGATTTGCGTGAAGATAACGATAAAACCCAAAAAGAACTTGCAGAATATCTTGGAATGAAACAACCGCAATATTACAGATACGAGAACGGGCAACGGGACATACCGACAGACATTTTAATCAAACTTTCGCAATATTACAAAGTAAGTGTTGACTATATACTCGGACTTACGGACGAAAAATAAGCCCTATGGTGAAACGGTGTTCATCATAGGGTTTTTAAGTATTTTATAATAATTTAATTAAAGCAAGCCGTCCCAGGTATCTACTTCCTTGGCTTTCATTTCTTCCTCATCAAACCAATGCTGAGTTACCGACTTGCTTTCGGTAAAGAAGCGATAAGCATCCTTGCCGAGACAGTGAAGGTCGCCGAAGAATGACTGTTTATGACCGCTGAACGGAATAAAGCCGACCGGTACGGGAATGCCGACATTGATTCCTACCTGACCGCCGTCTGTATACCTTGCAAACTGACGGGCATAGTAACCGCTTTGGGTGTAAATAACAGAACCGTTTGCATACGGATTGTTATTCATAAGTTCAAGACCTTCTTCAAAAGTCTTAACTCTCTTAATACAAAGAACCGGACCGAATACCTCGTCACGACCGATTGTCATATCCTCGGTTACATTGTCAAACACAGTAGGGCCTACGAAATAGCCGTTTTTGCATTCAGCCGGAAGTTCCGGATTTCTGCCGTCAACAACAAGAGTTGCACCCTCATTGATACCCTTTTCAATATCTGCAAGGACTTCCTTATAATGCTTTTCATAAGTAATAGGACCGAGGCGAGTGCTCTTATCCCACGCAAGTCCGCAATTAACGGATGCGATTTGCTTTTTAAGCTCTGCTACAAACTTATCGGCAATGCTGTCTTGAACAACGCAGCAAGAGAGAGCCATACATCTTTGACCGCCGCAACCGAATGCGGAATTGATAACGCCGGCAACGGTTCTTTCAAGAGCACAGTCTTCAAGAACGAGAGCGTGATTCTTTGCTTGACAGAGTGCCTGACATCTTTTGCCCGATGCGGCAGCTCTTTGATAAATCTTAAGACCTACAGGAGTTGAGCCTACAAATGTAACGCCCTTTACATCCGGATGGTCAAGAATTGTATTAATTTCATTTCTCGAACAGGTTACGATATTTACAACGCCCTTTGGAATACCTGCTTCGACATAAAGTTCTGCGATACGCATAGCTGTTCTCGGTGTGAGAGATGCGGCTTTAAGAACGATTGTGTTACCGCAAGCAACGCAAACAGGAACCATCCAACCGAACGGAATCATAGCCGGAAAGTTGACCGGAACGATACCTGCAAAAACGCCGATTGCTTCACGGTACTTAACAGTATCAAAACCTGTTGACGCGTCCATAAGACTTTCGCCCATCATAAGTGACGGAGCCTGAGTTGCAAGTTCCGTACCCTCAATTGCTTTGCCGACATCGCCTGCCGCCTCAGCCCAAGTTTTGCCGTTTTCTTCACAAACAAGCATTGTAAGTTCGTCAAGATGTTCATTAAGAAGTTCGCGGACTTTATAAAGAACGGCGGCTCTTTTGCGTGCCGGAGTGTTTTTCCAAGCAGGAAAAGCAGTTTTTGCGGCTTCGATTGCTTCAAGCACCTCATCATTGGTACAGCAAGGAGCCTGACCCGTAACATCACCTGTTGACGGATTGTGCAAGTCGTACCATACTTCCGCCTTTGAGTCCTTGAACTCATTGTTTACAAAATACTTTAATTTTTCCATATATTAAACCCCTTTTAGAAATAAGTATTTACAAATCTATAATAACAATTTTATATTACAATGTCAAAGAAATAATCAGACCTCGTGAACCTTAAGCATATTGGTTGTGCCGGAAATGCCGAGCGGAATGCCTGCTGTGATAACTGCAAGGTCGCCCTGCTTGAGAACGCCGGCATTTTTTGAAACCTCAACTGCGTGATTGAAAAGTTCATCGGTATTGTTTTTAACCTCACACATAACAGGCAAAACGCCCCACGAAAGCACAAGCTGACGGTACACTCTTTCGTCGGTTGTTGCACCAACAATTTGAGTAAACGGTCTAAAGCGTGAAATCATTCGTGCAGTTGTGCCGCTCTTGGTAACTGTTACGATAGCTACAGCGTTAAGGTCGTGAGCCGTGGTAACTGTTGCGTGTGATATGGCGGTTGTAATGTCTTCATTTGACGGACGCTGATTAAAACGCAATTTATAATTTATATCCGCCTCCGTGGTGAGAGCAATTTTATCCATAATCTTTACGGCTTCAATCGGGTGCTTGCCGACTGCCGACTCGCCCGAAAGCATAATTGCCGAAGTACCGTCATAAACAGCGTTGGCTACATCGGTAATTTCCGCTCTTGTCGGTCTTGGATTTTCAATCATCGACTCGAGCATTTGTGTTGCCGTAACAACAATTTTTCCGGCTTCATATACCTTTTCTATAATTTTCTTTTGAATTGACGGAATTTGCTCAAACGGAACCTCAACGCCAAGATCGCCGCGGGCAACCATTATACCGTCGGCAACTTCAATAATTTCATCGATATTGTCAAGACCCTGACGGTTTTCAATCTTTGCAATAATTTTCGGAGTTTTCCAGCCGATTGCTTCAAGATAGTTACGCATAATAGTAACATCCGTTGCACTTCTGCAAAACGATGCGGCAATAAAATCAAAGTCCATTTTCTTGCCGAAATTCAAATCGTTCATATCTTTTTGAGAAAGATACGGCATATTAAGCTTAACATCGGGAACATTTACGCCCTTATGATTTGAAAGAAGTCCGCCGTCAACAACGGTGCAATAAATATCCTTACCCATCACTTTATTGACGGTCATAGAAATAAGTCCGTCGTTAATAAGAATGGTTGTTCCCGGGTGAACATCTTTTGGCAAACCGTCGTAATTTATAAAGCTTTTTTCGCTTGTTCCCAAACATTCTTCGGTTGTAAGAACGAAGCTGTCACCCGAATGAATTTCAACGCCTTCCGGATTTTCAAAATCGCCGAGTCTGATTTCCGGGCCCTTTGTATCAAGCAATGTTGCAACAGGCAATCCGAGTTCATCACGAAGTACCACAACTTCTTTAAATCTTTCCTCATGTGTTTCGTACTCACCGTGACTGAAATTAAAGCGTGCTACATTCATACCGCTTAAAATCATTTTACGAAGTACATTTGAATCATCCGTTGCCGGACCAATAGTGCAAATAATTTTTGTTTTTCTCATAATTATACCTCTTTGCCGCAAAAAAATAAAATTCAAAATCTATTTTAGCACAATCAAATAAAAATGCAAGACATTAATTAGTAATAATTAATAGCAGCGTGTCGAAAAAGTATTTTCGGCACACTGTAGGCTGTTGAGAAAGGCTCTGA
>CAVBQD010000075.1:0-10065 GCA_963597385.1 bacterium
ATTTTGCTTCTTCTACCGGTTACGGTTACGGTGACCTGGCAGAGAAACTCTTGATAAAGTGTGGGCACAGGTTTTCGGTGCCGAGGACGCACTTGTTCGTCACAATTTTACCTGCGGTACACATACGCTTGCTACCGCACTTTTCGGCGTTCTCCGTCCGGGTGATAAAATGCTTTGTGTAACCGGTACGCCGTATGATACCATACATAATGTTATAGGTATTTCGGGCGAGGGTATGGGCTCGTTAAAGGATTTTGGAGTTTTGTATGATGAAGTTCCTTTGAAAGACGAAAAACCTGATTTAAATGCAATTGAAAATGCTATTGATGAAAAAACAACTATGGTTTATATTCAACGAAGCAGAGGTTATGAGCTTCGTCCGTCACTTACGGTTGAAGTGATTGCCGATATTGTTAAAACCGTAAAGGCTAAAAAGTCCGATGTTATCGTGATGGTCGATAACTGTTACGGCGAATTTACGCAAAAAATCGAGCCAACCGATGTCGGAGCCGATTTGATTGCAGGATCTCTTATTAAAAATGCCGGCGGCGGTATTGCAAGCACAGGCGGCTACATTGCCGGAAGACACGATTTGGTAGAAAAATGTTCTTATCGTTTAACCACTCCGGGGCTTGGTAAAGAAGTCGGCTGTACAATCGGTATGAACCGAGAACTTTATATGGGGCTTTTCTTTGCTCCTCATACCGTAGGAGAAGCACTTAAAAGTGCAGTTTATATATCCGCTCTTTTTGAAGGCTTCGGATATAATGTAACACCTAAATATAACGAAAAAAGAGGCGATATTGTTCAGTGCCTCGGACTTGAAAACGAAGAAAGCCTTGTTGCTTTTTGTCAAGGCGTTCAAAGCGGCAGTCCGATAGACAGTTTTGTTTTGCCGGAACCGTGGGATATGCCGGGCTACGACAGTAAAGTCGTTATGGCGGCAGGTGCGTTCACTTTAGGCTCTTCCATTGAACTGTCTGCCGATGCACCTATTCGTGAGCCTTTCTATGCTTGGATTCAGGGCGGTCTTAATTTTCATTCGGCAAAAATCTGTGCCAAACTTGCGGCACAATCTATGCTTAATAAGGGGCTGTTAAAAAGTGGAATATAATTATAAAGGAATAAAATCCGAGAGCATTGAACTTTTGTGCCTCAACCGTTTTAACGATTCAAAATCGTTTTATGAGGAACATAAGGAAGAGTTGAAACAGGGAATTACCGTACCTCTTCGTCAAATGGTACTTGACTTGTCGGATGTACTTTTTGATATTGATGACAAGATGTATCTTGACCCTGTCAGAGTTCATTCCCGAATTCACAGAGATACAAGAGGCAACCGTTCAAAAATTAAATACAGAGAAAATATGTGGGTGTTCTTCAGACGATATAAAAAAGAATATCCGTCTGCACCGTTTTATTATTTTGAATTCTATCCGAATTGTTACGGCTACGGTCTTGTTTTTTGGACTTGGAAAGCAAGCGATTTCAGACTTGTTCATCAAATGATTGTTGAACAGCCGAAAAGATTCAGAAAAGCTCTTGAAGCTTGTAAAAACGCAGGATTTTCCTTTGAGGCACGCGATTATTATAAAAAAGAAATTTATCCCGACGCACCCGAGGATTTAAAGCCGTATCTTCTTGCAAAGAATTTTTCATTCACTTATAACAGTTTTGATTTGGAGCGTATTTCTTCAAGCGTTGTTATTGATGAAATGAAACTTGCGTTTGATATAGCCCGTCCTATGTATGAATTTATGACAGAAGCACACGAGCGAATGATGTTTGAAGGTCTTATAAAGCCGGAGGAATAACTATGTTACAACTTATTCTCGGTCGCTCCGGAAGCGGTAAAACCGAATATGTCTTTTCTCATATAAAACAACTTGTGGAAAACGGAGAGCAAAATATACTTTTGATTACTCCCGAGCAATATTCTTTTATCAGCGAAAGGCGACTCCTAAAGGATTTGGGAGAAAGCAGAGTCAATTCGGTAGAAAATGGCTCTTTTTCCCGTTTGTCAAATGAAATTGAACGAAAATACGGTGCCGCCCCTTTGCCCGTTTTAACCAAAGGAGCTAAAGCGGTCGTATTTAAAAAAGTATGCGAAGGCGTTAAAGGCGAATTGAAGCTTTTCGGCAAAAATGTCGATAATGTTGCATTTATCAATTCGGCAATCAAAATTTATGACGAAATGAAGTCTTGCCGCGTTACGGCTGATGATATTATGCAGGCGTCGGTTAACACCCAAAAGGAAACTTTGTCACAGAAGTTATATGATATTTCTGTTATTATGTCGACTTATGACGCCTATATATCCGATAAGTATTTTGACGGAGCAAATGAACTTACACGACTTTACGAAAAACTTATAAATGTTGATTATTTTGTTGGCAGAACCGTATTTATAGACGGCTTTAACGGCTTTGTTGCTCAAGAATATAAAATACTTGAAGTTATTTTGGCTCAGGCGAAGAATGTTTATATAACTTTGTGTACCGATTCGGAAATAAATCATGATAAATATAATCTGTTTTCATATGTCAACAGCAGTATCTCTTATTTAAAAGAAGCCGCACAAAATGCCGGTGCCACAATGCTTGATTCGATTTACTTAACCGAAAATCATAGGGCTGATAATGACGAACTTCGATTAAACGAAAGATTTATTTTTTCTAATGTTAAAGAACCGTCCGATGAGATACCGCAAAATATCGAACTTTACGGTGCAAAAAATGTTACCGATGAGTGCGATTATGTGTCCGACAGAATTTCAAAATTGCTACGCTCGGGAGTTAAAGCGTCGGACATTTCCGTTATTTGCAGAGATTTGGATAAATACCAAAAAGAATTGCAGTTTTCTTTTTCAAAATATAATATCCCGTATTTTAACGATGAAAGACAAAGCGTTTCTTCCGAACCGCTTATTATGTTTGTTAACTTCCTCTTGCGGTGTTCAATATATTCGTTTTCATCAAATGACATTTTTTCTATGCTTAAAACAGGTCTTACCGCTCTTGATGACGATGCGGTAAACGAACTTGAAAACTATGCTTTTGTTTGGAATATAAACGGTTCAAAATGGAAAAAAGAGTTTATTAATTCACCAAAAGGCTTTTCGGAAGAAATGTCCGAAAACGATGTAAAAAAACTCAAATGCATCAATAAAAGCCGAGAATATGTGGCAGAACGACTTCAAAAGTTTACTAAGTCTTGCAAAAAGAAAAATACAACCGAAATATGCAAGGCTGTGTATTATGCTCTTATTGATTTTTCGGTTGATGAAAAACTCCGCACTCTTTCAAAGTCGCTCAACGATAAAGGTAAATCGGTTCTTGCGTTTGAACAAGGCAGAGTTTGGGATTTGCTTATGGATATTCTTGACAAACTTGCCACCGTTTCAACTGATGAAAGCATTACCGTTAAGGATTTTTATAAACTTTTTAATCTTATGATTTCAAATGAGGATTTAGGTTCTCTTCCGTCGGGACTTGATAATGTTCAAATCGGTTCTGCAGACAGAATCAGATGCGACAATCCTTATGCGGTTTTTGCAGTCGGTGCAAATGAAGGCGAATTTCCGCAAAATATCGTGTCAGACGGCTTGCTTTCCGAAAACGACAGAAGTATTCTTATAGAAAATAAATTCAAATTGTATTCAAACGGCGAAACGCTCAATGCACAGGAAAAGTATTTTGCCTATATGGCTCTTGCCGCTCCGAGCAATAAGCTCTATGTGTCGTATATAAATAACGGTTCAAACAGTACTGAAAGTATTATTGTAAGAGAGCTAAAATCAAATTTTAAAAATCTCAAAACCGCATCTGCCGATTGCGAATACTCTCTTTTAAATACGGAAACCGACGCAAACGCTTTTGAAATTTTAGCGTCGAATTATGATGACAATACCGAATTTATCGCAACATTAAAGGAATATTTTGCAGATAAGCCTGAATTTGAAAGCAGACTGTCAGCGGTCAAACGCTTGTCTGAAAATGAAGAAATTGCAATAAAAAATCCTGATTTAGCAACTAAACTTTTTAAAAAAGATATGTATTTGTCTGTGTCAAAAATTGAGGATTATTATAAATGTGCGTTCAGATATTACTGTAAATTCGGGCTTAATGCCCGCCCGAGAATGAAAGCAGAAATGAACCCTATGCAAACCGGCTCGGTTATTCATTTTGTTCTCGAATGTATTATTAGGGAATACGGCTCAAACGGTCTCTTGAATCTTGATGATGCCGAAATAACAAGCATTGTAAGAAAATATCTGAAAGAATATTTAGAAACAAAAATGGGTGATTACAGCGAATTTACTGTTAGATTTAAGTATCTGTTTATGCGTCTTTCAAAGCTCATATCGTATGTTGTTTTCAGACTTCGCGAAGAATTTAAAAACAGCGATTTTGAACCGCGAGCTTTTGAACTTTCAATCGGCAACGGTGAAAAAGGTGAGAGCGTAAAATCTCAAATTCTCAATCTTCCCGACGGAGGCACAATTCAAATCAGAGGCTCAATCGACAGAGTGGATACATATACCGAAAACGGTACTCAATATGTTCGTGTTGTGGATTACAAGAGCGGAACCAAAAAGTTTAAGCTATGCGATATTTTGTATGGCCTTAATTTGCAAATGTTTGTGTACCTGTTCACTTTGTGTAAGAGTGATAATGAACTTGCCGGCAAAGAGGCAGGAGTGCTTTATCTTCATTCCTCAAGAAAAATTTATGATGTTTCAAGAGACTCGGCAGACAGTGAGGTTGCGTCCGAAGATAATAAAGACTACAAAATGGTCGGCGTTGTTCTTAATGATGACGAACACCAAATTGCCGAGCATATGGAGCACGATTTAAAAGGTAAGTTTATTGGGGTAAAAAATTCGATAAAGAACGGAATTAGCGGAGATATTGTAAGTCTTGAGGATATGGGCAGAATTTCGCATAAAATCGACAGTCTTATCGAGCAAATGGGTGTTAATCTTCACACCGGCAAAATTTCACAAAATCCGGTTAATTCAACAAATCATAGCAATACTTGTGAATTTTGTGATTATTCATCTGTTTGTGCCAATAAAAAAGAAATTTCGCCAAAAGAAATAGAAGAACCTTCTTTTGACAAAACGCTTGAAATACTAAAGGAGGATGATACAGATGCCTAATTGGACAAAACCGCAACAAAATGCAATTGACGCCCGAGGCAGTAATATCCTCGTAAGTGCGGCGGCAGGTTCTGGCAAAACCGCTGTTTTAACCGAGCGTGTTATAAAACTTATAACAGATGTAAATCTTAATGTTGATATTGATAAGCTCCTTATTGTAACATTTACAAATGCCGCTGCGGCAGAAATGAAAACCAGAATTTCAGATAAATTACTTAAAATTATTGCAGAAGAACTGAATAATTCAAACGCTCTTCGACAGCTTTCGCTTTTGTCAAATGCAAAAATATCAACCATTAACTCCTTTTGTATTGCTTTGGTCAGGGAAAACTTTTTTAAGCTTGATATAGAACAGGATTTTAGAATTCTTGACGATTCCGAAAATGCTCTCCTTGAACAAACGGCAATTGATGAACTTTTTGATTCATTGTATGAGGAAAACGGCACCCGCTTTAAAGAACTCGTTAATATGTTTTCATCAACTAAAGATGATAAGGGACTTGCTGAAAATATAAAAAAAATCAGTCGTTTTATCTCGTCGCAGGCTTTCCCCGATTTGTGGCTTGATGAAGCTTGCAATACATATAATCCCGAAATTGAATTTAAAAATTCTTTTTGGGCACAGTATGTTGTTAATGAAGCAAACGAGCTTTTAAATGTTGTCAAAGAACTTCATACGCAGGCAGTTAATGCTTTGAATCCGTTTGACGAAAAGCACGCAAAATTATTTGATGTTCTTGAAAGTGACGGTGAAATTATCGACGCACTGATTGATAATGCTAAAACCGACAAGTGGGACAAAGAATTTGAAATGCTCCAAAAGATAAACGAAAAAGGCTTTTTTGCTACATTCCCAAAAGTAAAATGTGATGAAAAGGATTTTGTCAAAGCTAACAGAGATTTATATAAGGATATACTAAAAAAATCAATACCTCCTATGTATACAATTACAAGTTCGGATTATATGAACGATTGTAAAGTGCTTTATCCTCTTATCAAAAAATTGACTGATATAGTAAAGCAGTTTAATCAAAAAACATATGAAATGAAAAAGGAACTCAATGCTTTTACTTTTTCCGATACGGAGCATTTTGCAATTAATCTCTTGTTTTATCCGGGTGAAAACGGCGAAATTGTAAAAACCGATTTGGCAAAAGAACTTGAATCTTCTTTTTATGAAATTCTTGTTGATGAGTATCAGGACACAAATGCCGCACAGGATACGCTGTTTCAGGTTTTGTCTAACGGCAAAAACAGATTTATGGTAGGGGATGTAAAGCAAAGCATTTATAAATTCCGTCTTGCGATGCCGTCTATTTTTACGGATAAAAAAGATTCGTTCACTCTTTATGATGAACTTAATAACGACATTAACCAAAAGATTATTTTGAGTAACAATTTCCGTTCACGCAAAGGCGTTTGCGATTATGTTAATTTTGTTTGCAAACAAGTTATGTCAAAAAAAGTCGGCGGAATAGAGTACAATGAGGAAGAAATGCTTAATTCTTCTGCCGATTTTAACGATACCGATATTCCGTCGGCACAAATTAAATATGCTGTAACTCCCGAGGGGGAAAATGCCGATGAATACGAAGCTCATCAAATCGCAAATTATATCATAAAAAAGATTAATAATAAGGAAAAGGTTAAAGACGGCGACGGATACAGAACAATTCGTTACGGCGATTTTGCAATTCTTCTTCGCAGTGCAAAGGGAAGAATGAATGTAATTGCCGATGTGTTTTCGCAATACGGTATTCCGACCGTGTCAAATAATAAGGTCAACTTGTTCGATAATAAAGAAGTTACGATTT
Organism: bacterium; assembly: GCA_963597385.1. GTDB lineage: Bacteria > Bacillota > Clostridia > Oscillospirales > Acutalibacteraceae > Eubacterium_R. Next base: position 6,976 of record CAVBQD010000075.1, read on the forward strand.
TGCTTAATTTTTTGCGTACTGTTGATAACCCTACGCAGGATATTCCGCTTCTTGCAACTTTGATGTCTGTTTTTTACGGATACAGTGCAGACGATATTTCACAAGCAAAAGTAGACTGTCCGTACGGCAATTTGTATTCGTCAATTTCCTCTTCAAATGCCTTTTCAAGATTTGTTGACGATTTGAAAACTTACAGAGAATACGCGTCTTCTATGAGTGTAGAAAATCTTGTTAGACAAATTATTAAAGACACTTCGTATTTGTCGCTTATTTCCGCTATGGGCAATCATGAGCAAAGAGTACAAAACATTATGCTTCTTGTTGATATTGCCAAAAGGTTTGATAACGGTGAAAATGTCGGACTTACCGCATTTATCAGATATATTGATTCTATTATTGACAATAAATTTAATGTTGAAAGTGCCTCTGTAAATGCTTCAGGTGTGGATGCCGTTACAATTATGACTGTTCATCATTCAAAGGGACTCGAATTTCCTGTATGCATTCTTGCCGGAGCAAATCATAAGTATAATAAGGATGATATAAATAAAGGCATTATGCAACTTAATGCACAACAGAACGGAATCGGCTTGAAAGTTTATGATGACGAGAAACTTTGCAGATACGATTCACTTCAGTACAGCGTGCTTAAAGACATTAATAATTACGAATTAATGAGTGAAAATCTCCGTGTGCTTTATGTTGCGATGACAAGAGCCAAAGAACAGTTTGTAACCTTTATAACTGTTTCAACTAAAAGCGTCGAAAAATATGTTGACGGTTGTTCAAAAAAACTTGTATCTTCAAGCAGTTCGAGCGTGCCTGTTATATCACCGTTTGTCGTGAAAAAAGTAAACACAGACGCCGAACTTTTAACGCTTTGTGCACTTATTCACAAAGACGGTAAAATTCTTCGTGATATGTGCTCCAAAAATGATATCGGCTTCGATATGTATTCGGACTTTCATTTGGATATAGAATTGCTTGATGAGGAAAGTGAACCTGAGCAAGCCGAACCGCAGCAGGTTTCGTACAATCCGGAACTCCTTTCCCAAATTAATGATAAACTCAGTTTTAAATACGAGCATCTTGGCGTTTCGGCATTTACTTCAAAACGCACTGCGTCATCACTTGACGCTCCGGAACAGGACTTTAAATATTCCGCAACTTCAAAGCCTGCTTTTTTGAGTAAAGGTAATATGACTGCGGCACAAAAGGGTACGGCAATGCACACCTTTATGCAGTTTTGCGATTATAAATTTGCTAAGGAAAATCTTGAAAACGAAATTGAACGGTTGGTTTCACTTTCGTTTTTAACCGACGAGCAGGCAAATGCTCTCGACAGAAAAAGGTTATCCGCATTTTTTAACGGGGATTTTGCCGACAGAATGTTTGGCAGTTCGCACATTTACCGGGAAATAAAAGTTTCCTCTTTTGTCCCTGTTAATGAAATTGAAGATACCGATTTTACGGACGAAGTGCTTATTCAGGGTATAGCCGATTGCGTATTTGAAGAAAACGGCGAACTCGTCCTTGTCGATTATAAAACCGATAAGGCGGACAGTGAGGAAGAACTCCTTGATAAGTACAAAAATCAAATTGCATTTTATAAGAAAGCAGTTGCAAAAACATTAAATAAGCCGGTGAAAGAAGCGGTATTATATTCGTTTTCACTAAATAAAGTGTGTATTTATAAATAAATTCAAAAAAACACTTGCATTTTGTGTTAAACTTTGATATAATTCTTCCGTTATAAGATTTAGTTGAAAACAGCTATATTCTTTCGACTATCGGCAATTTAAGCGAGGTGAAAGTAATGAAAGACGGAATTCATCCAGAATATCAGACATGCACAGTTAAGTGTGCTTGCGGTGCAACATTTGAAACAAAGAGCACTAAAGGCGATATGAAAGTTGATATTTGCTCAAAGTGTCACCCATTCTATACAGGTAAGCAAAAGCTTGTAGATACAGGTGGACGAGTTGAGAGATTCAACAAGAGATTTGCTAAGAAGGGCTAATCAAAAAATAACGGCAACAGTTGGTATCACCTCTGTTGCCTTGTTTTTTCTTTGGAGGATGTATGGAAGAGTACAGAACTGTCGAAATTGCTTGCAATGATTTTTTTGTTGAAAAAAAGTCAAAGTTTATCGGTTATGCAAAACCTGTAAAAACCGTTGAGGAAGCAACCGATTTTATTGCACAGATAAAATCAAAGCATTGGGACGCAACACACAATGTGTACGCTTATGTATTGCGTAAAAATAATACCCGGCGTTACAGTGATGACGGTGAACCGAGCGGAACGGCGGGCGTGCCTATGCTTGATGTCTTACTTAAAGAAAATCTTGTTGATGTTTGCGTTGTCGGTACAAGATATTTTGGCGGAACGCTTCTCGGTGCCGGCGGTTTGGTTCGTGCCTACAGTCATACTTCCAAAATTGCAGTTGAATCGGCACATATTATCACTATGGCGGAATGTGATGTTTTAAGCGTTTCGGTTGATTATTCATTTTATGAAAGAATGAATAATCTTTTGTCGGACTTCTCGGTAAATATTAAAGACACTGTGTTTGCCGATAATGTAAAATTTGTCTTTTCGCTGAAAAAGGACAGGGTAGAGCCTTTGAAGGACAAACTTATTGATATCAGTAATGCAAAATATACTCTTGAATATATCAGTTCCGAATTCGCAAAGGTATAACAAAAAAACAGGAAGCCGTTTGACTTCCTGTTAATTTATCTCTATTACATTTATTTCAGGGTGGTTGAACAGTCTGAACGGAAATTCCGCATTGCCAAGTCCTCTCGATACTATAAGCTTCGGTCGCTCACCGAACGAACCTTTGGCATATTTCGGGAACAATCCTTGACCCGGTGAAAATACAGGTCCTATAAACGGCAAACAAAACTGTCCTCCGTGTGCGTGTCCCGACAGTTGTAGGTCAAAGTCATACTGACTGTAGTTCATTTCTTTTATTTCTTCAAAATTTTCAGGGAAATGCGAAAGAACAATTTTAAACCCGCTTTTGTTTTGTATTTCGTTAAAATACGAGCTCATATCTTTGTAAATAAAAGTGCCGTTCCTGCG
>CAVBQD010000076.1:0-10015 GCA_963597385.1 bacterium
TTATCATTTTAATAGCACTGTCTAAAGAAAAGTACCACAAATATCGAATTTGTGGCACTTTTGGCGTTTTTCGTTTTTTGCTCAGTCGAGGTACCATCGTACATCTTCCTTCGCAAGAAAACGAAATTCAGAGTCTTTCTCAACAGCCTACAGCGTGCCGAAAGTACTTTTTCGGCACGCTTCGGGACAGGCAAGCCTGTCCCCTACGAAATTTTGTAAATTTATTTTGCTTTTCTGATTTTATTGATTCGATCGATAACAAGTTTTGAAGCGTAGCCCATAACAAAACCTGTCACCGTACCGGAAATGAGAAGAACAGGAAGATAGTATGCAATCCTGAGTGTATTTGTAAGAAAGGCAGCGACGGCAAGCTGTCCGACATTATGCATTATTCCTCCGAGCATACTGACGCCGACAACGGAAAGTTTTGTGTTTTTGGTCAAGGTCATAACAAGCCAACTCAAAAGACACCCGACAAGGCTATAAACTATCGTCATAGGATTTCCGAAAAGAAGTCCCGAAAGGAACACACGAAGCATGCCGACAGCAATTGCGTCGAGCGGTTTCATTGTATACAGAGCAAAAACAACAACAATATTCGCAAAGCCGAGTTTAACTCCGGGAACAGGCACAAGTGCATTTACGGGAATAAACGATTCAAGGTAGCTGAAAGCCAAAGCAAGAGCCGTCATCATGCCGTAAAAGGTAATTTTTTTCACTTTACAGTTTTTCATATCAAGCTCCGACTATGCCACAGCATCAATTTCGTCATCGGTTGATTTTTCATCTGTAACGGTGACGACAAATTTATGCGGCAGGCAAATAATTGATTCGCCCGACCTACTGACAGACTTATGGTTAACGCAAATGCCGTCCGGGCAATTCGCCTCGGTTACGCTTGCTTTTCCGTTTTTAATAACAAGAGTGTTTGTTTCGCCGTCAAAATCGTATTGTTTTTCAAGATCTTCATCAAGGCTGAAAGTATCAACAACCTTGCCATTTTTTTCTACTTGCACAAAATTTCCGTTATCGCCGTTTACATAATAAAGCCAAAAAAGCAGTATACCGGAAACAGCAAGAACAACGGCTATAATAATCAAATCAAATTTTTTCATCATTCAATAAAAATGCATTTACATATTCTGCGGCATTGTTTACACCGTCAATAACAGCCTGTGACGAAATTGTGCTTTTTGCAATCATATCGATTTTTGAGCCTTTTTCAAGAGAATTTGAGGCGGACACAGGCAGTTTTTTATTTACAAATTGATTTTTAAAATCATCTGTTACAATACGGACGCCGAGATATTCGGTTTCCGCCTGACTGATAATTTCAACGCCGCATACGACCTTGCCGTCGGCGGTTACGGTTGTTGCCATTTTTATCGGCGTTTGCGTGTTATATCCCACTGCTGTGCCTGTAATAACATAAGCCACAAGATTATTTTGACTGTCAAACGCTTTTTCAACTTCCGTTATGCCGAGTTTATTTCTTTGAAGAGTATAGGGAATTGTTTTTGTAACTGTAAAATCCAAATCCACGCTTTTGCTGTTGTTTTTTTCAACGGCGTTGCTAACAGCAACCGAGCCGAATACAACAATAACGCTGACAATAAGCATAATTATCAATGAGACAATCTGCTTAACGGGATTTGCACTGTAATAAGCTTTGTGTTTCATTTAATTTACTCCGAATCGTTATCTACAAATTGTTCAAACCCATTTGAATAGGTTTTGTTAAATTCTTTATCAACCCATACAGCTTCTACGCCGTCAAGGCTGTCAACAAGTTTTTTGCCGTCGGCAACGGTCATATTAAAGAGTGCCGTGGACATGGCGTCACCTAATGCCGAATCCTTGCAAATAACCGACACACTTGCCATATATTCGCTTGGCATAAGCGTTTCGGGATTTATAATATGGCAATATTTTTTGCCGTCAACCGTGTAAAACCGCTGATAATCGCCGCTTGTAACAATGCACTCGTCGGTTATATTGAGTTTCAGCAAATACTCGTTTGACGAAGTATCGGGATTTTCTATGCCGATATTCCATTTCGTTTTGCCGTCATCGTTTTTATAGCCGAAAACCGACACATTACCGCCTACGGAAATTGCGGCACTCGTCCACAAATTGTTTTTTGCCCATTCGGTAATTTGTTCAACCGCATAGCCTTTGGCGATTGCACCGACATCAAGTTTCATATCGGGGTCTTTAAAATAGACGGTGTTATTATTTGTATCGATAATCAAATTGTCAATATCGATGTGTTTAGCCGCTTCTTTCAACTTTGACGCATCGGGAAGTTTGGCTTCATCGGGATTTGCTATGCCGTATTCCCTTTCGTTATGCCACAAGGTAAGAACAGAGCCCAGGCAAATGTTCATTTTGCCGTTGGTTGTATTGTAAGCATTTTTGCCGTAAAGGAGCATACCGATAATCTTTTTGTCAACCTTAACAGGAGCTTTTACGGCTTTTTTATTGACATCGTAGAGATTTGTAACGCCGTCGTAATGCTTGTAAATATCGAACAAATCATTATATGTTTTCAGTTCATCATAAAACAAGCTGTACTTTCGGTCAAATTCCTCTTGACTGTCATCGTACGCCATAACGGTTGAAACGGTGTCAAACAAATCAAGAAACGACTTTTTATATTTTTCTTTTGAACCGGCAGTATTTGTGCAAGATACAAAGGTGAGCAAAACAACCGGTATCAACATAAACGATAATATTTTTTTCATAAACATAATTATAGCAAAGCGGTCAATAGGGGTTCAACACGGTTAAAAAAGTCAATCAGCTGTTAACGGCTTTTGCGGTATTTTCTGCAATAGCGTTTATTGTAATGGTGCAACCCGCCTTAAGGTCTGTATCGGACGCACTCAAATCATCTCCGTAGCAGGATTTGATTTCATCGGCGGTTTTGCCGACGCACCATTTTTCAAATGCGGCAGCCTGTTCGTACCATTCTTTACCGATTGGCGAAGCCGATTTCATAGCATAATCGTCGCCAAGTTCTTTCTTTGATTTGAAGTTTCCTTTTTCAACTGTAAACTTACCGTCGGCAACGGTGCATTTTGCCTGCGACGCATCAATAATACACGAAGTAACCTTATTATCCGAATCGAGGGTTACAACGGCATAATCTGTATCATACTGAAGATTGGTTTCGCTACTCTCGTAATACTTTGAAGTCGTCAGAGCGAGTTTGAGGGTGTCTGTAGCTTTCGCTCCGCAATCCGTTGCGTTTTCCACAGCCTGTGCAATAGCTGTTGCAAAAGCATTTGCATAGATTGTGCAACCGGCTTTTAAGTCGGAGTCGGAAGGATAGCCGTCTTCTCCGATACCGGCTTTGACCTCATCTGCGGTTTTGCCTTTTACCCAAGCTGTAAGAGCGTCAATCTGTTCATACCATTCCTTACCGATTGGAGAAGCCGATTTCATAGCGTAATCGTCTTTCTTTTCAAGCTTTGTTCTGAGGTCAGAAACATCGCCGTTATCTTTTGTTAAATCGGGTTTTGTTTGCGATTCGTCAATTTTCACATCAATAATTTTGCCGTTTGTGTCAACAAGAACAGCCGCACAGACAGAATCAATTTCAAGTGCGGTTTCGGATTTACCGCTCTCGTTTTCTTTGATTTCGCTCAACACGGCATAGCCTGTTTTTGCAGTTGCAACAGTTGAATTTGTGGTTTCGTTTTTGTCCTTATCGGCAGTGTTTGCGTTTGAACATGCGGCAAAGCTCACTGTCATTAAACCGATAAGTCCGATTGCAAGGGCTTTTTTCATTTTAGTCATAATAAATCTCTCCTTTGTAATATTTTACGCTAAAACACAAATTTTATTTCGAGTCGCAAACAATCCCCTTTACTTTTTTAATAACTTTTAATAATTTTCCGCGGACATTTTTCAGCACACTTACCGCAGGAAGTGCATTTTTCGTAATCGATTTTTGCAATGTTATCCGTAACCTTAACCGCACCGAATTCGCAATTTTTTTCACAAATACCGCAGGCGATACAACCTGCTGTACAGGCGTCACGCACTTCTTTGCCTTTTACTTGAGAAAAACATTGGACGCGGTAATGCGAATCGGCGGGAACGAGTTCGATAAGACGATGCGGACAAATCTTTACGCATTTACCGCAAGCTATACACAAACTCTCGTCAACAACAGCCTTTTTATCGATAATGCGGATAGCTCTTTCCGGACAAACCCTTGCACAGGTGCCGAAGCCGAGGCAACCGTATTTACACGAATAAGGACTTGAACCCGGCATAACGGCAGCTGCGGTACAACTGTCAATGCCGATATAATTATAGTCAACACTTCGTTTATCGCTGTTGCCGTCGCACTTAACATAGGCAACCGTACGGGTCATATCACCAAGCTGTTCGCCCATAATTTCAGCGATTTTTTCTGCAACGCTCTTACCGCCTACCGGGCAGGAAGAAACAGGTACCTTACCTGAAGCGATAGCAGATGCAAGAGCGTCACAGCCTGCATAACCGCAACCGCCGCAATTACTGCCGGGAAGTGCTTCTCTGACCTTTTCTTCTTTTTCATCTGTTTTTACATAAAAAACTTTCTCTGCAATGCCGAGAGCGACGCCGATTATCAGACTGATAAGACACACAACGCCGACGGCAATTAAAATCTCCTTAAAATCCATAAAGCTCCTTTCCGTTTACGCAAAAGAATTGAAGCCGTAGAATGCAATTGACATAAGGCAGGCAGTCATCAAAACCGCCGGAGTGCCCTTGAAGCATCCCAAGAAATCATTGTTTTCCGTTTTTTCACGAACGCTTGCCATAATAACAATGGAAATTGTAAAGCCTACGGCAGTACCGAAACCGGTAACAACGCTTGTGAGCACATCGTTTGACTGCTGAACATTGGTAAGTGCAGTACCCAAAACCGCACAGTTTGTTGTGATGAGCGGAAGGTAAACACCAAGACTTTTATAAAGCGACGGAATAACCTTTTTAAGAAAAATCTCAACGAGTTGAACCAAAAAGGCAATTACAACAATGAATATAATTGTTTTTAAATATTCCAAGTTAAGTTTTACAACCACATATTTGTAAAGAACACTTGAAACAAGTGATGACAATGTAATAACAAAAACTACCGCACCGCCCATACCTGCAGCGGTTTTGACAGATTTTGAAACGCCGAGGAACGGACAAATACCCAAAAATTGACTGAGTACAACATTATTTATGAGTGCCGTGGTAATAAGCACCAAAAACAGTTTTCCTGCCATTTACCTGCCCTCCTTTTCCGCCGACGGACATTCTGCACAGTTTCCTGTACAGAGAGTGTTTTGCTTCTTTTCTTTTTTACTTACGTCGAGCTTATTCATAAGTGCACAAAGAAGTGAGAGAACAAGGAATGCACCCGGAGCAAGGATGAAAATTGAAATAGGTTCATAACTTTCAGGCAATACACGGAAGCCGAAAACGGTACCGCTTCCGAGAAGTTCTCTGATAATACCGATAGTTGTAAGGCCGATTGTAAAGCCTATTCCGATACCGAAGCCGTCGAAAATCGATAGCAAAACATTGTTTTTTGAAGCGTAAGACTCCGCTCTGCCGAAAATAATACAGTTTACAACAATGAGCGGTATAAAAATACCCAGGCTGCTGTAAAGCGGAGTAAGAAAAGCGTGCATAAGCATTTCTACAACGGTTACAAACGAAGCAATAATGATAATATATACGGGTACACGAACGCCGTTTGGAATCACCTTACGCAAAAGCGAAATTATCATATTGGACATAACGAGTACAGCCATTGTGGCAACGCCCATACCGAGACCGTTGAGAGCACTTGTTGTTACGGCAAGGGTCGGGCACATACCGAGCATAAGCACAAAGGTTGGATTTTCCTTGATGATACCGTTATAAAGTCTTTCTAAAATACCTTTCAAAAAAATCTCCCCCTTCTTAATTTGACTGTGCGTCGGCATTTGAAGTTTCGTTGCCGAAGTTCGATTGATAAAAAACGATTGCGGCATTGACAGCCTCGGTTACCGCAGAAGTGGTAACGGTGGCACCTGAAATTGCATCAATTTCCGTATCGGACGAAGCACCGGACTTTGTGTAAGACAAAAGTTCTGCCGATTTGTTTTTAAACTGATTTTGGAAGTCGGATTCCGTACATTTTGAGCCGAGTCCGGGAGTTTCGCTGTTGCTGATAACCGTAAATCCTGTGAGCTTACCGTTTTTGATACCGATTGCAACCTGAATTTCGCCGCCGTAGCCGTTAGGCGATGTTGAAGAAATGACATAGCCCTCAACATTTCCGTTTGTATCTTTAACGGCAAGAGCGTCGGACACGGTGCAACCCGACAACCCGTTATTATCAAAGAGCGTCGTTGAATTTTCAATCATATTATCAAGGCCATCAATTTCGTCAAATCCGACTGCATCGGCGTAGACTGCTTTGTACGCCTCAGCCTTTTGATTGATTTCAGCCTGTGCGATAGGTTTTTTGGTGATTTGATTTACAACAGCCAAAGCCGCAACGGCAACCAAGGTAATAACGACCAAAATCAAGGTGTTTTTGAACATATTGGATTTTTTATTTTCCATTACTGCACATCTCCTTTCGTTTTAACACAGCCGAAAGGCTTAGGAACAGTTATTTTTTCAATAAGAGGGACAAGAAGATTGCAAATAATAATTGCATATGAAACGCCCTCTGCCGACGAGCCGACAATTCGGAACATTGCGGTTACAAATCCGAGAACGACACCGTAAAGAACTTGACCCTTTGCGGTAATAGGACTTGTTACATAATCGGTTGCCATAAAGAACGCACCTACAAGAAGTCCGCCCGAGAGCACTTCGCCCAAAAGATAATTAATGCTTAGCGAATCACCCTGAATTAAACGAATTACCGCTATGAAAACAACGGTTGAAAGAATATATGTGCCCGGAATACGGATTGAAATAACCTTTTTAATAAGAAGATATGCCGCACCGATTAAAACAGCAAGAGCCGAAACCTCGCCTATACAGCCTCCGTGCATACCTAAAAACAGCGAAGTTAAATCAAGTTCTTTACCGTCGCCGAGTTGAGCAAGAGGCGTTGCACCCGACACGGCATCGAGTGCGGTATCGGTTTTACCTGCCAAAAGATAAAGGCAGTCTTTGATTTTGCCGTTTTTGAAAAGCTCGGAAAATGACGCTCCGTACACATCGTACATTGCAAAATCGCTCATTTTTGAAGCAAACGAGATAAGCAAAAAGCACCTTGCCCCGAGAGCAGGATTCATAAAATTCTGACCCAGACCTCCGAAGAGCATTTTTACTATAATGATAGCAAAAGCACTGCCGAGAACAGGAATATACCACGGAACGCTTGCCGGCAGATTGACAGCAAGAATAAGACCGGTCACTACAGCACTGCAATCAAATATTGTAATCGGTCGTTTAACGGCAAGTTCAAACAGCAGTTCAAACAGCACGCTTGACACAACGCAGAGAACGGTTACAAAAAAAGCCGGCAGACCGAAATGATAAATTCCAAATACAAGAGTCGGTAAAAGTGCAATCGCGACATCTGCCATAATTGATTTAGTGCCGTTTTGTGCCCTTAAATGCGGTGATACCGAAACATTATACATAATCAGTTCGCCTCCTGTCTTTTTCTGTTATCAAGTTCTTTTCTGACCTCGGCTTTGCCGACATTGAAAAGATGAGTGAGCGGAATTCTCGCAGGACAAATATACGAGCAACAGCCACACTGAACGCACTCCATACCGCCCATATTTTCGAAAGAGGAATAATCGCTTTGTTTAACGGCTTTTGCCAGCATTTGCGGAACAAGATTTGACGGACAGACGCTGACACATCTGCCGCAATGTATGCAGTTTGTTTCCTTGACAGAAGCGACATCGTCTTTTGTAAATGCAAGAATAGAAGCGGAGGTTTTTTGAACGGGAACATCAAGATTGCTCATGGCAAATCCGGTCATAGGACCGCCCGAAATGATTTTGACAACATTTTCCTTTAGTCCACCGCACTTTTCGGCAACATACCGATGACTGCAACCGAGCGGAACTTTGAAGTTATCACACTGATTTACGCCGTCGCCAGAGACGGTCATATATCTGTAAATCAAAGGAATATTTTCATAAAGAGCATTATAAATTGCAAAACAGGTTGCAGCGTTTACCACAATACACTTTGCATCTGCCGGAAGCATTTTTGAATTGATTTTTCTGCCTGTTACGGCATAAATAAGAGAGCGTTCGCCACCCTGCGGATACTTTGTTTTGAGCTTGCAAACATCCATATTGTCATCGGAATTTATAAAGCTTTCGATATTTTTAATCGCATCGTTTTTATTATCCTCAATACCGAAAATTGCTTTTGCGTTAGGCAAAATCCGTTGGATTTGACGAACGGCTTTTACAATCTGTTCGCCCTTTTCAAGCATAATGCGATAATCAACCGTAAGATAAGATTCACATTCACAGCCGTTGATAATAAGAGTATCGATTTCATCAAAATTTTTAGGTGACAGTTTAACTCCTGTAGGAAAGCCGGCACCGCCAAGACCGATAATTCCGAAATCTTTAATTTTTTGAAGAAGTTCTTGCGGTGTAAGTTCATTGGGATTTGAACTAACGCCCATCCCCTCTGTTTCTTCATAAAGTCCGTCATTTTCCACGATTATAGACTTTACAAGGCTTCCGTTAACAACTCTGCGATTTTCAACTGCTTTAACCGTGCCCGATACAGAACTGTGTATAGGTGCGGAAACGAAGCCACATGCTTTTGCAATCATTTGACCTTTCAGTACCCGATCACCCGATTTAACAATCGGTTCAGCCGGAGCACCGATATGCTGGTTCAAAGGATAAACGGTTTCAGAAGAAGCTTCAATTGATGTAATGGGAAAATCTTTTGAAAGCTCCTTGCCCTCGTAAAGATGAACCCCTTTATTTAATGCTTTTCTTTTTTTCATTGAAAAACAACCTCTCTACTCTTTTGGACATATTAATTTTAGTATTCCAATTTTAATATAACATATCATTAACAGAAAAACAACAGGCAAAAAAGCACATATGCACATATATTTTTTGTGCTTTTTATACAAATCAGTGCAGTTGAATAATCACTTTTTATTTATTTTCGACATAAAAATTCCCTCCTGATGTTATTTTTCATCAAGAGGGATTTTTTCGCCGTCTGTCTTTTACTGACTTGTTTATTATATAGTTTTAATGATTATTTTCAATTATATTTCTTATATTTTGTTCTGCGGCTGACACTTCTGCCTGAAATTCACGAGAAGAAACACGCAGTGCACCGTTGCCGAGAATAATAATCTGTTCAAGGGCGTCGGAGGTAACAACTCTGACTTTATGTTTCTTTGCCAAATCAAGCGAAGCTTTTTCGATATACATATCGGCTGTTTCAGCCTCTTTTGTATAGACAACGGTGATATTATTCAGCTTTTCGATTTCCCGATGATTACCCTTAACCTTATAAGCGTCAAAAACAACTATAACCTCGCATTTTTTATACCCTTGATAGTTGCAAAGAATATTTATAAGGGCATTTCTCGCACCGTCAATACTGCTTTGGGCAAGTTTATTGAGGTTGTCCCACGAAAAAATCACATTGTAACCGTCAACCAGAAGATATTCGGGACCTTCATATTTAGGTGTTTTCGGAAGTTTTTTCGGATTAGGCGTATTTGGTTTTTCGGTAAAAGTGAAGTGACTGTTATTTGGATTTTTATTTTTTATCGGTCCGTAGGTTTGCTCAAAAATCTCCATAAGTTCTTTATCGAGTGCAAACAAATCTCTTTTATCGGCAGAACTTGAAACACGATTTTTCAGCACAGTTTTGGTATATTCACTCTTAGGAGTTGAAAGAACGCTCGGCAAATGCATATGGCTTTTAACCTCGTTCCATTTTACCGTATATCCCGCTCCTTTTGAACAAAAGACCGAATCACAGGTATTGTCGGTATCGCTGTCCGGGTCATAGG
>CAVBQD010000077.1:0-9859 GCA_963597385.1 bacterium
GGACATGAAGCTTATGAATATGAAGGGCGGCTACAGCGTTCAGGATTATCAAATGCTTCTTGAAGAGCAAAAGACAAACATTAAATCGTTTTTTGACGATTTCAAGTCGGCGATTAAGGAGTACCGTGAAAATTACAAGGCAAGCAGTGAGCGTGCAATTACGGCTCATGATATGCTCAATATGTTTTATGACGACGATACAAAGCAAAACCTCGGCGACCTTCTTTTAAGCAAGGTTAGAGAGGAGTACACTGACGAACAGTACGAAGCTTTGAGCGATGATGAAAAGTCAAAAGTTGCCGATATGACAACAATCCTTATGCAAGGCAACACTACTGCCATTCTTGCTATGGAACAATTCATTTCAATGGCGGCGGGTGAAAACGAAACTCCTTGGGCAAACAGATATAAAGAGGCAAAGACATACGATGATATGCTTGATGAACTTATGGATAAGGAAAACTTAACCGTTAATCAGGCAGTCAAAAAGCTTGCCACCGAATATGATGATGACGCAAAGAAAATTGCGGCAAATTTTGAAAACTACAAAAGCTTTATCGAAACCTATACAAATGCAGACATAACTCTTGACAGCACAACGCAGGAGATTGAAGCGTACGAAAAAGCAAACGAGGATTTCAACACATCGGACTGGCTTACCGCAGGTACTCAGTACGAGGTCATCAAAGCACTTGAAAACGACGGCGTTACGCTTTACGAATTGATTTTCGGTGACGATTTTGATGTTGAAAACGATGACAGATATATGCTTTATCCGCTTGTTTCACTTCTCAGTGACGGTCAGAGAGCCTGTCTTGATTACATTTCAACATATCAGCTTGTTGCAATTGGTATTAACGATGACAATGCCGTAAAATCGGCGTTTGAAAAGGTTGATGTTGAATCGGTTGACGGTTTAAAAAATGTTTCGATTTACGACGGGGTTGACCGTGAGGTTTTCGGCGAAGATGTTGCTCTTACGGGCGAAGCGTACAAACTCCAAAGCTCAACGGGACAAAATCCGGCTGACACATGGACTGATAATATTTCAAATACTACACTTGCATTGATTGCCGGTTTTGCATTTTCGATGGCGGCTACGGTTTGTTGCTGGTATTCGGCTTCGTCTATGACAAAATTATCGAATGAATTAGCCGGTAGAGCACTACCTATGGTAAGAAAGGTTAATGATTTAGAGTCGTCATTTATCAAAGCAAAACAGCTTGGAGAGATTGAAAAGGCTGCCGAATTGGAGAAAAGTTGGAAAGCACTTGACAGCAGATATGACAAATTGATTGCAAAATCAAATTCTGCCGACGGTTTCGCAAGACTTTTTACATATGTTGGTCTTGTCACAACCTGTCTCACCCTTGTGCTTATGGTTGTTTCGATTTGGAGTTCATATAATGATTTAAAAGAGTTTTATAATGCGGAATTTACACCGATTCCGTCAAATATGGTCAACCAAAGTGTTGACGAAAACGACAAAAAAGTTTACACTTATTATAAAGCAGTTAAGTGCAACAGAGAGGCACAGAAAATGGTGACCGACAGTACCGAACTTTTGGGTGATTACGGTGATATTAACGGTGATGTCGGCAGGCAGTGGGTAGCACTTTACACCACCAAAGACAAAGCCGCAGGCAATCCGATAACGGCTGATTTTACGGTTCAGATAGGTAACAGCGATTTGCCGAACGACAGCATGGCTCTTTCGATTTTCTGTGAGAGCGTTGCACAGAATTTAACCAACAAAAAAGCAGGTTACACCTATGCCGATTCAAATGACGGAATTTATCTGTTCTACGGCACGGACGAGAGTGCATTTGCCGGCAGTGCAATTTCAAACGGAATGTATGCACTCATCGGCGGCAGTGTTGCAATCGTTGTAGCGGTTGTTGCTTACTTTTTGGGTGTAAATACAGAAAAGAAAAAACAGAAAAAGGAAAACGCAACGGCATAAATTCGGTGCGTTATCCGTTATTAACCAAAAACAAATCTGTCTTAAAACAATAGGGACAATACTATGAAACTTAAAAGAATTACATGTTTTTTAATTACAACAGCATTGGCACTGAGTATGAGCGTGCCGGCGTATGCCGACGAAACTTGTGCAACGGTTACTTCGGGCGACAGCTCCACGCCGTACACTTCGTTTGAAGAAGCGTGGAACAAAGCTGTTGAGCTTGGAAAAAGCGGCGAGGTAACAATCAAGCTTAATAAGGATTGGGAGGCAAACAGCTCCGGCTCACTCGGCGGCGGTTCCGGGTTTAAAAGCGGCGGCTTGAGCTACTCGGGTTCAAACAACCTAACTCTTGACCTTAACGGCTGTGTTATTGACAGAAATTTAATTAAGCCTCAAGAAGACGGTGCGGTTATATTTGTTAATTCAACTATGACCATTATTGACTCGAGGAGCGGTGAATACACGGCGTTTGACCTTTTCAAAGGCGGTGCGATTCAAAACGGTGCAAATACAAAGCGAGGCGGCGGAATAGTCGTTGCCGACAATGCAACGCTTAATTTCAACGGCGGCACAATTCTTAATTGTGTTTCAACCGACGACGGCGGTGCAATCAGCATTACAGGCTCGGGTTCAAAGCTTAATGTAGACGGCGGTTCGTTTTACGGCAACCGTACATATGACGCTTCCGGCGAATGCGACGGCGGTGCTATTTACAGCTCGAACGCAACACTGACAATAAACAATTCGGTGTTTGAGGGCAACTATGCCGAGGACGGCGGCGGAGCGATTTACGCAAATAACGGAAAGCTCACCGCTACATCTGTTTTGTTTAATGCCAACACATCGCTTGAAGAGGGCGGAGCGGTATTTGCCGACGGAAGTCTGACGACGAATATGACCAAATGTAAGTTTTTGAGAAATAATTCATCGGGCGACGACGGCGGTGCGGTGTACTGCGATTCAAGCAGCGGAACATACCTTAAAGATTGCGAGATGTACTACAATCACGCTTCATCGGAGGGCGGTGCCGTACATATCAATGCCGACAAGGTTTTCGTTTTGGGCGGAACATATCAGTACAATACGGCAGACGAATACGGCGGCGGAATATATGTTGACAGTATGTACGACATAAATGCTTCGGGCAAGGTGATTATTCAGGATAACACCTCAAAGGGCAAGGCAAGCGACCTGTGCCTGCAGGACGGAACATCAACAACCGCATATCTTTACTGCGGCGGATTTTATGAGGGCTCGTCAATTTATCTTTGCTCAAATGAAACCGGTTCTCAGCTTGCAATAAAGGGTGTGGATAAATTCCAATATACCAACTATATTCATTTCGACAGCGGATTTAAGCAGGCAAAGGTTATTTCAACGGCACTCAGCAGTGATAATATCCGTGCCGAAGCCTCAATTTTGGGCAAGGGTAATTGGAAATATATTGTTTTGTGCATTTGTGTGTTTGTAATTGTCGCAGTTTTGATGCGTTATGTTAAAAAGAAGAAAGGAGCAGCAAACAATGACTAAGAGTAAGAAAAAAATATACGGTTATATTACTGCTTCTATTGCGGTTATCTTGGCAATTGTATTCCTGTTTACCAACTACGGTCCGGTTTTCGGTGAGGTTCAGGCGTACGGTTCAACATACATATCCGAGGTTCAGGTGTTTGAGGGCGACAGCTTGAACGAGGCTGTACAGTCTTGCGAAAAGGCGGGCTATACTCCGGTTAAGCAAAATATCAACCACTCGAACGAGGGTGATTTAAAGAAAAACGGAATTTACATTGTGGGATACAAGACCACAGATGATAAAAGTGACAGTATAACCGGCATTTCATTGCTTCAAATGAACAACGGTTATCAGGATTATACATACGGTGATGTTGCCGAAAGAGCGATTGAAAAGCTTGGTAATTTACCGACCGAATTGACCTATGCTGTTGATGAATTTGCCGTAAATTATAAAAACGGCAGTCCGGCGGCAAAGGCGGCTGTTGAGGTTCTTAACTGCTATTTTGTTGAGGAACCTAACAAGCAGAAGTTCGGCGATTATTTGGTAAGCGGCGACTGCACAATTGACTTTATTAAAAAATTTCTTTCCCGTTCAAGCACTTCGGTTGTTTCGGCATTTTGTAATGCACTTGCCGGCGGTGTTGCCGATTACGGCGAGGACAACTGGGCACAAAGAATGTGCGAAACAAAGGTACGAGAAGAAATTAAAACCGATGAAAACAATAAGGAACTTGATGTTAAATACAAGGTTCTTGCAAATGAAATTGTAAGCGGTTTGCAATCGTTTGCCAGCGGATTTAACGATGCTCAGCAAAGATACGAGGAAAACAACCAAAAGCTTGCCGAGGTTGAAAGCGATGTAAAGAAAGACACCGAGATTTCCGATGAAACCGTTGAAGCGATGACTACCGGCGGAGAAATTAAATCGGAAGACGCCGACGCTTGCTACCTTATGGCTTATTCGATTCTTAATCAGTATGAATACGATGAAAGTACAAAGCTTGGCGACTACATTATTTCTCTCGGTAATGCAACATATGACGAAACCGCAAATTTGAGAAAGATATATCCGCTCATTGACAGCCTTACCGACGGTCAGGTTGCATCAATCAGAATGAACGGTATTGCACTTGCGGCATTCTATTTGGAAAATGACGAAGGTCTTCTTGAAGAAACATCAAAGCAAGTTGACCCTATCAAAGAAAAAATCCAAAAAGAAACAAAGTCCGACTGCATATCTATTTGGACGGGCACCGACCAAACGGTTTACAACCAAAAGGTTGCCGTAACATCGGACGCTTACAGAAAGAATACGGCAGGTCAGATATACAACACATTGACTTCTCCGGACGCGGTTGACACATTTTTGTCCGAAGCAATGTCACAGCTTGAAATTGCAATGGCGGTTATTACCATCGGATACTGTATAACTTCACTTGCGACAACAATTATTACTTATTGGGGAGCTTTTGCTATTTTCGGTGAAGCTGTTTCAATGGGTGTATGGGCTACCTGCGTTGCCTTTATCGGTTCCGGTGCGGTAGGTACGATTCTCGGCTTGTTTGGCTGTGCAATGGTAATTCTTAACTATGTTGCATTTGCTGCATTGATTATACTTTTTATTGTAATGGCTGTTAAGTGGCTGTGGGATCTCTTTACAGAGGACGACTCCGAATCGTTTACCGAAATTCCGACAGTTATGTTTGACTCGGCTCAAAACAGATTTGTTAAATACGATGTTGTAAAGCAAGGCTCAAGTGCCGCCAATATAAACGGCGACAACGCAAAGCGGTGGAACGCATTGTACACCACGAAGAGCCAATATGTGGGCGACCCGATTTGCTCGTCCGAAATTGACGATTTGATTAAAGTTCAGTATAACGACAGCACAACTCCTCAAGGCTACAGAACGGTTAACTGTTTCGGCGAAGTTGTGGGTGCAAACCTGAACGCAAACTCAAGAGCCGACGCTGCGGTTTATATGTTCTGTAAGGGCACTACAAACCAAATCAACGAGGGCGAAGAGGAAGAAGGAACGCAAAAGTATATTTCAAAGGTTTCTCTTTCCGTTGAAGCAACCGAAACGGCTGCAAAGACTGCATTGACAAAATCGGGCTACAAGATTATTGATGTCAATTTGACACCGATTGTTGCCGACGATACTTCAAATTCGGATAAGAAGTACACATATTTGGGTTACACCACAACAACAAACAAGGACGACGCTGTAACGGACATCAGAATTTCTCCGAGAAACACGGCGAATGCGTTTATTTACGGTAATGCGTCGTATGCCGCCTGCGGTACGACCGTAACGGGTGACACCTTGTATTACACATCATATAAATCGGCAGGATCTCCTATACTTGCGGACTTGCTTGTAAAGTATTCGCTCAAGGATGTTCCGGAAGGGTACGAACCGATTAATATGTTCTGCGGAGGCAATGCGTTTAACTTTAATGTGGGTGACGAGGCAAGCAATATTATCGATTCCGAGCATTATTCTCAAGAATATTCTAACTGGAACGATACGGGAATATATCTTTATTTCAAGCCTTCTGTTTCATACACCGAGGGTCAGGAATATATTTCGGGTATAACGCTTGTTGCCGGTGAACCGAGCGGAAAATTTGGCAATTCGGCTGATGACTATATTGAAGATTTACATCTGAAAAAATTAAGCAAATTGAGTTTAACTCAGGGTTCTATGGTAAAATATTATATTCAGGGCGACGAGTTGATGAATCTTTATTCAACAAATCGTGTTGAAACATATATTTGCTACACAACCACACACAATCCTTACAGAGCAATATACGGCGTCGGGTCGTACACATCGGCACCGGGCAATGCTTCGGTTCCCGCGTTCCTCGGTTCTGTAAGTTCGGGTGCTTATGCGGCTTGTGATGTTTTGTTTGAATTGCCGCGAGCTTTAGGTACGGGCGTTTCAATCAGTAAGAGCGATTATTTGAGAGGTATATATGCCACTCATTCATATCAGTTTGCTATGACTGCCGGTTCCACAACGGGTATATTGACATACGGCACCACACTTACAAGATTGTCGCCTGAAGATTACGAAACCGTTGCTTGGAAAACTTCGGCTTACCGTGGCAAGGGAATATATGTTCTCGGTCCCGTTACAGGCGGAACACCGCTTACGGTTGACGATATTCAGGTTTCGGATGATTCCACAATTCCTGAAGGATTTTCAAGCGTTCAGGATTTCAAAACTCCAAACAGAACCGAAGCTCACAATCTCGGTTACAAGACAACGGATTCCGACTATATTCAGAGCGGTACAAACCTTACTCCTGTTTACATTTATCAAAAAGTAGCAAAGAAAGCACAGAAGAAGTACATTTCTTCAATCAGCGTTTCAACTTACTCTTTGAGCAAGGTTGCCGGTGATAATCTTTCAAGCTACGATTGGAGCACGAAAAACTCGCTTAACGAATCGGGTCCGGAATACTGTGTTCAAAACCTTATGTCATCCTGTACCGATGAAATTATCGAAACAAACCTTGGCGTTGAATGGTCAAAATCAATGCAAGGTAAGACAAGCGGTTATGCACCGGATACTGTTTCGTACATAGGCGTTTCGAGAACGGATTCCGAAAAGGACGCCATAACAGGTATAATCAAGTATGTTACCGACGCAACTACCGTTCCGTCAACAATTCAGGTCGGCGGTATAAGCTACACCAAGGCGGGAGATATGGTATATGACCCTAACGGTTCGTATTACCTGTATTACACAACTTCCGAGGGTGCAACGCCGGGTATGCCGATTACATCAATCAGCGTAGGTTCCGACCCGCTCAAGGAAGGCTGTTCAACAGTTCTTTCGACAAACAGCGTTGATGTTTCCGAAATTAAGGTCGGCAACGAAGTGTCGAGAGAAAGTTCAACAGCACAACTTTACGGCGACGCTAAGGCAACCAATTTCATCTATATGGAATATGTGGATTCCACCGATTATATGGGTGCTGTTTATGTCGGTCACGGCAAAACAAAGAGAGAAGCATTGTGCGATTTGTTGACTCTCGGTTGTACCATATATGTTGATATGGATGTAAACCGAAATACAAACGGCGAATATGTTTATATAGGCTATTCACGATACGAAATGAAGGGTACGGAGCTTAGAAAGAAAATTCCGAAATATGCCGTAAGAGATATTGTTTTAACCGTTGGTGAGCCGCACCAGAAGAACATTTTTATAAACGGTGTTAAATACAGCAGTGCGGTTGACGATTACACGAGTGTTAAGGATTACGACGGTAAAGAGGCTGTTTCTCTTAATTCCGGTACGGGCGGTAAACAGATATATCTTTACTACAGTACAACGCAAACAAAGGACACACCAAATCCTATTTCCAAAATCGGTTTGGCGTGCAGCGACTACGGTATGGTTAACAATGATTCCAATAAGTGGGAACATATTTTTGACACCAACGGCAACAGAGTTAACTTAAACGAAGGTGCTATTTATACGACTGATGACGGAAAGCACATTGCCGACAACAGAATTTACTTGTATGCAAGCAGAACCGACAATGCCGTTAAAGAAAGTGCGGCAGTCGATATGAACGCAATTAACAAAGAGTTCGTTGCTTACGATGTTTATGTAGAGGGAGAGTAAGATATGAAAAAAATTAAAGTTATAACTTCATTATTTTGCATTCTTGCTGTCATTCTTTCGTTGTTTTCTATGCCGGCATATGCCGAAGAAAGCTATAAAGCATCTGTAAGCAGATATGTTTACACATTCAATATTAAGGTTGACAATCCTGCCAATTCAAGCGATATGGATAAAGACGCCGTTAATGTTTTGTATTTTGAATATCATTACAACGGTAAAAACGGATATCAGGATGAGAAGTCCAAAACTTTTGATATGTCTTGGAACGGAAGCAGTAATAAAAATTCCGATTTTCTGAAAGAGCATTTTATCCGTTCAAATGATAATTCGTACAATACAAGCTTTACTGTAACTCTTGACGGCAAGCTTAACAGAACTTATATTAAGCTTAATATGGACGGTGGCGAACGCTTGAAGTTCACTGTTGAAAGCGTTTTTTGTAACGGCAAGAGAATTAACAGCAATACGGACTATGTTTCGTCGGCATACAATGATTCGGCTGCAAACATTTACTGTTCAATGGAAAAATCAGTTGTTGACGAAGCAAATTCACCGTATTTTGAAAGCAACGAGGATTTCCTTTCCGAAAAGGAAATGAAAAAAATTGTCAAGGGTATTAACGATGACGGCTATATCGGTCAGTTTAGGGACCAGTATGATGCTGTTATCGATCTGTCGGTTCTTGAAAAATGCGTAGGCACTTCGGACGGCGACATTAATCAGTATTATTCGCATTACGATGAAGAAAGTATGTACAAATACACATTCTACTTCAATGTTGAAAATCCGATTAATTTATACGACGCCGATTACGACGAGGTGGAAACATTTTATATTGAAATAAGCTACACCGACCAAAACGGCTACGGTAGTAACAAGACCTATACTCTTGATATGGCGTACAATAAAGATTTGAAGAGAAATCTCAATCAAAAGTATTTGAGCTATTTCGAGAAATATCACGACAATGCGTATAACACACATTTTTCACTTTGGGTTCCGGGAATTATAACCAATGTAAAGTGCAAGCTCAATATGAGCGGCGAAAAATTGTGTGCTTACTTTGAAAAGGTTACTTTGAATTCGATTGCTGTTAATAATGACAGAGATTATGTTTCATCAACATATTACGATTCAAGTGCGTCGTTCTCGTGCAGCGTTCCGGCTTCTCAGATTATGCTCAAGGGTGCAACATTGCCTGAAGAGTACAGCACAAGCTTGGTTGACCAATACGGTGCTATAGTTTCAAAGAAACTTTACAATCAAACAAAAGAGGATACAAACAGATATTTGTATCACGAATAAAAACAACAATAAAAGAGGTTGTCTCACGGTTTTTGTGAGGCAACCTCTTTTGCAATTTGTATTGTATTATTGAAGTTTTGACTTTTGTGTTGTCAACAATTTGGTGCTGATAAGAAGTATTATAGGGAATAGAGTTGCAACCAAAATTCCGACTTTCAGGTTGTTATTCGCACCCGATGATACGAATCCTACAAGGCTCGGACCAGCGGTGCAACCGAGGTCGCCTCCGAGTGCAAGCAGTGCAAACATTGCCGTGCCGCCCTTGGTGAGCATTGCCGATGAAATCGAGAAAGTTCCCGGCCACATAATTCCAACGCAGAATCCGCAAATCGAACAGCCTATAAGCGACAGTGCCGGTATCGGCGAAAGCGATACGATTAAATATGCCGCAATGCATACGACGCACGAAATCGGAATTAATTTCTTTT
>CAVBQD010000078.1:0-9474 GCA_963597385.1 bacterium
GTTCTTAATATAGTCAGCGTGTCCCGGGCAGTCAACGTGAGCGTAGTGACGCTTTTCTGTTTCATACTCAACGTGAGCAGTGTTGATTGTGATACCACGTTCTCTTTCTTCAGGAGCCTTATCGATATCAGCATAGTCTTCAAACTTAGCGAAGCCCTTATTTGCAAGATACTTTGTGATAGCAGCTGTAAGAGTTGTCTTACCGTGGTCAACGTGACCGATTGTACCAATGTTTACGTGTGGCTTGGTACGGTTAAAATGTTCTTTTGCCATTGGAATTTCCTCCCTAAAAATTTCTTTAAAAAATTTGTTACTAATATTCTACCAAAAAGGTTGGTAAATATCAAGTCTTTTTTTGTATTAGTATATTAGTCTTTCTTTGAGCGTTCGCTGATGATTGATTCAGAGATTGACTTAGGAACTTGATCGTATCCGTCCGGTTCCATTGTGTACTGTCCACGGCCCTGAGTCTTTGAACGAAGGTCGTTTACATAACCGAACATCTCTGAAAGCGGAACTCTCGCATTGATTTGCTTAGCACCTGTTCTGTCTTCCATACCCTGGATTTGACCGCGGCGTGAGTTGAGGTCGCCGATTACATCGCCCATATATTCTTCAGGAACGATAACAGTAACCTTCATCATAGGTTCGAGAATTACAGGGTGAGCCTTCTTTGCAGCATCCTTGAATGCCATAGAACCGGCAATCTTAAATGCCATTTCAGAAGAGTCGACTTCGTGATAAGATCCATCATAAAGTTCTACACGAACATCAACTACAGGATAACCTGCCAAAATACCGCTCTTCATAGCAGCCTGGATACCAGCGTCAACAGCCGGAATGTATTCCTTAGGAATAGCACCGCCGACGATTTGGTTATCAAATTCATAGCCCTTACCTACGCCGTTTTCATCAAGGTTAGGGAACATACGAATCTTACAGTGACCGTACTGACCGCTACCACCGGATTGCTTCTTATACTTTGTATCGGACATAGAGTCCTGAGTAATTGTTTCCTTGTATGCAACCTGAGGTGCACCAACATTTGCCTCTACCTTAAATTCACGGAGCAAACGGTCAACGATGATTTCAAGGTGAAGTTCGCCCATACCTGCGATGATGGTTTGTCCTGTTTCTTCATCGGTATAAGCCTTGAATGTAGGGTCTTCTTCTGCAAGTTTTGCAAGAGCAATACCCATCTTTTCCTGACCTGCCTTAGTCTTTGGCTCGATAGCAACACGAATTACAGGGTCAGGGAAGTTCATTGACTCAAGAATGATTGGGTGATCTTCATCACAAAGTGTGTCACCTGTTGTTGTGTTCTTGAGACCTACAGCCGCAGCGATATCACCTGCATAGCATACAGGAATATCTTCTCTGTGGTTTGCGTGCATTTGAAGAATTCTACCCATTCTTTCCTTGTTACCCTTTACAGAGTTGTAGCAAGGTGTACCTGCTTCGATTGTACCTGAGTACACTCTGAAGTAGCAAATCTTACCAACGAACGGGTCTGTTGCAATCTTAAATGCAAGAGCAGCAAACGGTTCGTCGTCTGATGAGTGACGGTATTCTTCTTCATCTGTTTCAGGATTAATGCCCTTGATTGATTCGATGTCGGTCGGAGCCGGCATAAAGTCAACGATAGCATCAAGGAGAGGCTGAACGCCCATATTTCTGTAAGCTGTACCACAGCAAACAGGAACCATTTCACCTGAAATTGTGCACTTACGGATGTACTTCTTCATGTCGTCGATGCTGATTGCATCTTCGCCTTCTTCAAAATACTTTTCCATAAGTTGTTCGTCTTGTTCTGCGATAAACTCAACAAGTTCGGTTCTGTACTTAGCAGCCTGCTCTTGGAGTTCAGGACGAATTTCTCTTTCTTCAAATACCGAACCGGCGTTCTTGCCAGGGTCGATATATACGATTTCCTTATTGTTGATAAGGTCAACGATACCTTCAAATGTATCTTCGCTACCGATAGGAAGCTGAATAGGAAGTGCATTACACTTGAAACGCTCCAATACCATATTAAGAACGTTGTAGAAGTCTGCACCCATAATATCCATCTTGTTAACGAAAATCATACGAGGTACATTATAATCGTCAGCCTGACGCCAAACGGTTTCAGACTGTGGCTCAACACCGCCCTTTGCACAAAGAACGGTAACCGAACCGTCAAGTACACGGAGTGAACGCTGTACTTCTACTGTGAAGTCAACGTGACCCGGTGTATCGATAATGTTGATTCTGTGGCCTTTCCAGAAACAAGTTGTAGCAGCAGAAGTAATTGTAATACCTCTTTCCTGCTCTTGCTCCATCCAGTCCATTGTAGCGGCGCCTTCATGAGTTTCACCAATCTTGTGATTGATACCGGTGTAGTAAAGAATACGCTCTGTAGTTGTAGTCTTACCCGCATCGATGTGCGCCATAATACCAATATTTCTTGTTTCTTCAAGAGCAACTTTTCTTGGCATAATATCCTCCTGTCCGGCTGATTAGTATCTGAAATGAGCAAAAGCCTTGTTTGCTTCTGCCATCTTGTGTGTATCTTCACACTTCTTAACTGCTCCGCCTGTTTGGTTTGCAGCGTCCATAAGCTCTGCTGCAAGACGCTCCTTCATAGTTCTTTCACTTCTCTGACGAGCATAAAGTGTAATCCATCTAAGACCCAATGTTTGTCTTCTTTCAGGACGAACCTCCAAAGGAACTTGATATGTTGCACCGCCGACACGGCGAGCCTTTACTTCGAGAACCGGCATAACATTTTCCATTGCAGCTTCAAAAGTTTCCAATGGGTCGTTGCCTGTCTTTTCTTGGATGATGTCGAACGCACCGTAAACGATTTTCTGTGCGACACCCTTCTTTCCATCAAGCATGATGTTGTTGATAAGTCTTGTTACAACCTTTGAGTTGTACATAGGATCTGGAAGTACATCACGCTTAGCGATCTGGCCTCTTCTTGGCATCTTCGCTTCCCTCCTTCATTAAATTATAATATGAGTTCATAGGTACTCGGTTTTTCCGTGGAGCCAACAATAAGCCTTTTATATGAATAAATAAACTATTGTCGGGTTTCCTCGTTAATATAAGCTAAAAAATCAGATTACTTCTTAGCCTTTGGCTTCTTTGCACCGTACTTTGAACGGCTCTGCATTCTGCCTGTTACACCCTGTGTATCGAGTGTGCCGCGGATGATGTGGTAACGAACACCAGGTAAATCCTTAACACGGCCGCCACGAACCATAACAACAGAGTGCTCTTGCAAGTTATGACCTACACCAGGAATGTAAGCGGAAACTTCCATACCGTTTGTAAGACGAACTCTGGCAATCTTACGGAGAGCTGAGTTAGGCTTCTTAGGTGTTGCTGTCTTAACTGCTGTACAAACGCCACGCTTTTGTGGAGATGCGTTGTTTGTCATAACGTTCTTCTTTGTGTTAAGACCCTTGATAAGAGCAGGAGTCTTTGACTTCTTTTCAAGTGACTTACGACCGGTCTTAACTAATTGGTTAAAGGTAGGCAATAGTTTATTCTCCTTTCTGATTATTTGTGCATAAATTGCAATATACACATTTCATACCTTAAATAATAAGGTATCGGATGTATATATTACAGTATCTACCGAGGCATAATTGCTTATGCCCCGATAGACGAATTTAACAAATTAAAGTGGCAAAACTTAGTGACATTGCACAAGCTTATTAACACACAGGTAGATATTATACCTTAGTTGCCGCTATTTGTCAATAGTTGTTGTAACTGTTCCAAATCTTTTATTTCCATTCCGCTTTCGGATGAGAAATAGCTCGGAACAACATCTACATCTCTGAACACGCTCATACCGGTACCGGCAGGAACAAGCTTACCGATAAGAACATTTTCTTTAAGACCGATAAGTGGGTCTGACTTACCGCGAATTGCAGCGTCGGTAAGAACTCTTGTTGTTTCCTGGAATGAAGCGGCTGACAAGAACGAATCTGTTGCAAGAGAAGCCTTTGTGATACCCAAAAGAAGCGGAATATATGTTGCCTTTTTAAGGTTTTCTTCGCCTGCGGCTATTCTTGCGTCAATCTTATCGTTTGCTTCCGCAACTGCGGCAACATCAACATTTGTGCCGGAAATAAGATCAGTGTCACCCTCGTCATCAACAATGCACTTCTTGAGCATTTGACGAACGATAACTTCGATATGCTTATCGTTGATATCAACACCCTGTGTACGGTAAGCGTACTGAACTTCTTTAATAAGGTAGTTATAAACAGCTTCTTCACCGAGAATAGCAAGAACATCGTGCGGATTCTTTGAACCGAGTGTAAGTTCTGTACCCTTTTCGATATAAGCACCTTCAACAATGTTTTCGCAAAGTCTGTAGCCGTAAGGGATAAGATACTTCTTCTCGTCGCCCGTTTCCTGATTGAATACAACAACATGGCGGGTCTTTTTGATTTCTTCAAATCTAACTGTACCGCTGATTTCGGAAAGAATTGCAAGTTGCTTCGGCTTACGGGCCTCAAACAATTCCTCGACTCTCGGAAGACCCTGTGTAATATCCTCACCGCCTGCAACACCGCCGGTGTGGAATGTTCTCATTGTAAGCTGTGTACCCGGTTCACCGATTGACTGAGCGGCAATAATACCAACTGCTTCGCCGACCTGAACAGGTTCGTTGAATGCAAGGTTTGAACCGTAGCACTTACGGCATACGCCGTGGCGTGATTTACAAGTGATAAGCGAACGAATCTTAACCTTTGTGATACCTGCACCTGTAATTCTTGCGGCGTCTTCTTCGTTCATAATTCTGTCGGTATCCATAAGAACCTCACCGGTTTCAGGATGAACGACAGGTTCGGCAACAAATCTGCCGACAAGTCTTTCTTCAAGTGATTCAAGTACACGGTTGCCGTCCATAATAGCGTAAACCTCAATACCGTCGTGGCAACCGCAGTCGTCATCACGAATGATAACATCTTGCGATACATCAACAAGACGCCTTGTAAGGTAACCCGAGTCGGCTGTACGAAGTGCTGTATCGGTAAGACCTTTACGAGCACCACGGGAAGAAATGAAGTATTCCAAAATATTAAGACCTTCACGGTAGTTAGCCTTAATAGGAATTTCAATTGTTGCACCCGATGTATTGGCAATAAGACCTCTCATACCGGCAAGCTGACGAAGCTGTGATGTACTACCACGAGCACCCGAGTCTACCATCATATGAATTGGGTTGTGCGTACCGTCAAAGTTGTTTGTAAGTTCATCGGATACTTTATTTGTACAAGCTTCCCAAGTCTTTACTACCTGTGAATAACGCTCTTCGTTTGTAATCAAACCGTAGTTATAGTTTGTTGTGATTTCATCAACCTTTGCTTCTGCTTCGGCAAGGAATTCCTTTTTCTTTTCAGGAATAAGTGCGTCGATAACGGCAACGGTTGTACCGGAAACTGTTGAATACTTATAGCCTTGATTCTTAATATCGTCAAGAACTCTTGAAGCAATGGCAACGCCGTGTGTTCTGATACAAGCGTCGGCAATTTTACCGAGACCGCCTTTCTTAACAACAAAGCTTACTTCAGGAACGAACTCGTTACCCGGAACGGTTCTGTCAACAAAACCGAGGTCCTGAGGAACCGGTCTGTTAAAGATTACACGGCCGATTGTTGTGGTAACAATACCCGATTTCATCTCGCCGTTTACTTCGCCTGTAAATCTAATCTTACATTCCGAGTGAAGACCGAGTGAGCCTTCCTGATAAGCCATCATAGCTTCATCAACATCACGGAAAATTCTGTATCTTGTGATTTCTTCACCGTCAACAACTTCCTTATAAGGACAGCCCGGTTCACCCTCTTTAATCATTGTAAGGTAATAAGAACCGATAACCATATCCTGAGAAGGAACGGCAACAGGTTTACCGTCGGACGGCTTCAAAAGGTTGTTTGAAGCAAGCATCAACATTCTTGCTTCTGCCTGAGCTTCTGCCGAAAGAGGTACGTGAACAGCCATCTGGTCACCGTCGAAGTCGGCGTTGAACGCTGTACAGGCAAGTGGGTGAAGTTTAATAGCTCTACCCTCAACAAGAACAGGTTCAAATGCCTGAATACCGAGTCTGTGAAGTGTAGGAGCACGGTTAAGCATAACAGGGTGATCCTTGATTACAACTTCAAGTGCGTCCCAAACCTCTGAGCGGTTTGCTTTTTCTACCATTTTACGAGCCTGCTTGATATTTGAAGCAACATTTGTTTGAACCAAACGCTTCATAACAAACGGCTTGAAAAGCTCAATAGCCATTTCCTTAGGAAGACCGCACTGGTACATCTTAAGTTCAGGGCCTACTACGATAACGGAACGGCCAGAATAGTCAACACGCTTACCAAGAAGGTTTTGACGGAAACGACCCTGCTTACCTTTAAGCATATCCGAAAGTGACTTAAGCGGTCTGTTGTTAGGACCTGTTACAGGTCTGCCGCGTCTGCCGTTATCAATAAGTGCGTCAACAGACTCTTGAAGCATTCTCTTTTCGTTTCTGATAATAATATCAGGAGCGTGAAGTTCCATAAGTCTTTTAAGACGGTTGTTTCTGTTAATTACTCTTCTGTACAAATCGTTGAGGTCGGAAGTAGCAAATCTGCCGCCGTCAAGCTGTACCATAGGACGAATATCCGGAGGAATAACAGGAATTACATCGAGAATCATCCATTCAAGCTTGTTACCGCTGTTTACAAAAGCGTCAACAACATCAAGTCTTTTAAGGAGCTTTGCTCTCTTTTGACCGGTTGCACCCTCAAGCTCTTCTGTGAGTTCGTCACGAAGTTCCTTAGCGTCGATTTCGGCAAGAAGCTCTTTGATAGCCTCTGCACCCATACCTGCCTTGAAGTCATCCTCGTATCTCTCACGCATATCCTGATACTCTTTTTCTGTAAGAGTTTGCTTCTTTTGAAGCGGAGTATCACCCGGGTCAATTACAATGTAAAGTCCGAAATAAAGGACTTTTTCAAGGTTTCTTTGGTTAATATCGAGAACCTGACCGATACGGCTCGGAATACCCTTGAAATACCAAATATGTGATACAGGGGCAGCAAGTTCGATATGACCCATACGCTCTCTACGAACCTTTGCACGGGTAATTTCTACACCGCAACGCTCGCAGACTTTGCCCTTATAGCGAACCCTTTTGTACTTGCCGCAATGACATTCCCAGTCCTTCATAGGGCCAAAAATTCTTTCGCAGAACAAGCCGCCGGTTTCTGGCTTTAAGGTTCTGTAATTTATAGTTTCAGGCTTGGTTACTTCACCGAACGACCACTCGCGAATGGCCTCCGGAGAAGCAAGCCCGATTTTAATTGAACTGAATTCATTTGTTGAATTAGCTGTATTATCCATATGGAAGCACTCCTTTTCTATAATATATTGGAAAGTTAATCAAAATCAGAAGTCAAATAATTATTATGATTATTCTTCATTATAATCGTCATAATCATCGCCGCTGTCGCCCAAACTGTCTAATGCAGCGAACAAATCAACCTCTTCTTCCTGATTTGCTTCCTCGATTTCCTCACCGTTTTCATCAAGCATACCGTAGCCCTCTTGACCCTCAAAGTCATTTACTTCAGTGAATGCCTGGTCATCGGAAACGGTTTGGATTCCGTCATCGTCAATATCTTGTTTAAGGATAACCTCATTGCCGTCCTTGTCGTAAAGTCTTGTATCAAGGGCAAGAGCCTGAAGTTCCTTATAAAGAACCTTAAATGCTTCAGGTGTGCCTGCCGGCGGAATGTTTTCGCCCTTAACGATTGCTTCGTAAGTTTTAACACGACCGACAACATCGTCCGACTTAACGGTAATGATTTCCTGAAGTGTATAAGCGGCACCGTAAGCTTCAAGTGCCCAAACTTCCATTTCACCGAATCTCTGACCGCCGAATTGAGCTTTACCGCCCAAAGGCTGTTGAGTTACAAGGCTGTAAGGACCTGTTGAACGTGCGTGAATCTTATCGTCTACAAGATGGTGGAGCTTGAGGTAATACATATAACCGACGGTTACACGGTTATCAAACTTCTCACCGGTTCTGCCGTCTGTAAGCTGAACTTTACCGTCATAAATCTTGTTGCCGTTTTCGTCTACATAATAGCCGATATCCGCAAGTTTAAGGCAATCTCTGATGTCGTCTTCGTGAGCACCGTCAAATACAGGCGTCATCATCTTCCAACCGAGAGCCATAGCCGCATAGCCGAGGTGAACCTCGAGTACCTGACCGATGTTCATACGGGAAGGTACGCCCAACGGGTTAAGCACGATATCAAGCGGACGACCGTCCGGAAGGAACGGCATATCTTCCTGCGGAAGTACGCGGGAAACTACACCCTTGTTACCGTGACGACCTGCCATCTTGTCACCGGCTTGAATCTTTCTCTTTTGTGCGATATAAACACGAACAACCTTGTTTACGCCCGGATTGAGCTCATCATGATTTGCTCTTGTAAATACCTTAACATCAACTACGATACCGTATTCGCCGTGAGGCACTTTCATAGAAGTATCACGAACTTCTCTTGCCTTTTCGCCGAAAATAGCACGCAAAAGTCTTTCTTCACTTGTAAGCTCTGTTTCACCCTTAGGTGTTACTTTACCTACAAGAATATCGCCCGAGTGAACCTCGGCACCGACACGAATGATACCGTCCTCGTCCAAATCCTTGAGAGCGTCGTCGCCGACATTAGGAATATCTCTTGTAATATCCTCAGGACCGAGCTTTGTATCACGGGCTTCAACCTCGTGTTCTACAATATGAATAGATGTATATACATCATCGCGAACAATTTTTTCGTTAATAAGAACGGCGTCCTCGTAGTTATAACCTTCCCAGGTCATAAATCCGATAAGAGCATTTTTACCGATTGAAATTTCACCGTTGCATGTTGCCGGACCGTCGGCGATAACCTGACCGTCTTCAATTTCCTGATGAAGCGAAACGATAGGTCTTTGGTTAATACAAGTACCTTGGTTCGAGCCTGCGAACTTAGTAAGTTCATACTTATCAATGCTGCCGTCTTTTGTCTTTATTTCAATAGTGCGTGCGTCGAGAGCTACAACAGTACCTCCACGCTTTGCAATAACAACTACGCCCGAGTCGTAAGCTGCTTTATATTCCATACCGGTGCCGACAACAGGAGCTTCTGTCTTAAGAAGCGGCACAGCCTGACGCTGCATGTTCGCACCCATAAGAGCACGGTTTGCGTCATCGTTTTCAAGGAACGGAATCATTGCTGTAGCAACAGATACAACCATCTTAGGAGAAACGTCCATATAGTCAACCTTTTCAGGAGGGACTGTGATGAACTCATCTCTGTAACGGCAGGTAACTCTTGTATTTGTAAATTTGCCGTTTTCGTCAAGCGGTTCGTTAGCCTGTGCTACGATATAGTTATCTTCTACATCAGCAGTCATATATTCTACCGTATCGGTAACAATACC
>CAVBQD010000079.1:0-9387 GCA_963597385.1 bacterium
TCGTCGGCATTGTCGGTTGTTTTGTAACCGAGATAAACAGCTCTTTCCGTGGAAACCCAGTCGTTTGCACCGTCGTTAAGATTGTTGTCAACAACCTCATAACCGTTGTCGGTGAGCCATTTTTTAGCCTCGTCAGCCGTGTTGCCGTAGCTGAGTATAGTTTCCTTAACATACTTTTTGCCGTTAAAAGTTGCGGCAAACACGCTTGTACACGAAGTTACGCAAAGCGATACTGCTAACACCACGCTGATTAAAGTACTGAGTAATTTTTTATGCATTGGCGTTTTCCTTTTTCTGTTTTTTCTTTTCTGTATTTTTTCCAAAGAAGTAGGCAACAACCGCTACAACGATTGCAACACCGCCGCCGATGAGTGCATACACTCCGTTTGAAATTGTGCTTCCGGCAAACGCACTCTCGTCCGTGCCGTAGAACAGATAAATTCCACCCTTTGAATCGGAATAGGTGTAGCCCGCTTTTTTGTTTGTTAAGTTTTGTGCAACGCTCTCGCAGAAAATCGAAAGAGCCGTGGTATCGACAGGGACATCGCTGTTGCCGACCTGAACTGTAAAATCAGCCGTTATCGGGTCGCCTGCGGCTTTGTCTTTCGTGGTATAAAGAGCCAACCACTGCTTGCCGACATCGCCGTTAAGGTCGCCGTAATCTTCCAAAAGTTCGGTACTGTCGGTCACCATTTTCTGTGCCTCTCTGTTGCACTTAACCGCCTTGTAATAAGTGTAAACTTTTTTATCGTTTTCGTCAATACTTTGATTGACCATATTTGACGGAATCGGTGTAAATTCCGCATTGTAGTATGCTTTCAACTCTTGATATGAACACCAAACCGAATAGCCCATAAGAGCAATGGTTGCACAGGTCATTGCGATTCCCGCAATTTTGAAAAAGCCGGAAAGCCTTTCGCTTCCTCTTGCTTCTGTCCGCCAATAGGAAGCTTTTTCTTCAAACGCAGCGGCAGCCATCTCATCACTTTGTCCGGCATATTTTTTTATCATACCTACTTTTAATTCTGCACCATCCACTACATGTTTAGTTACATGGTAAGCTCTTACGCTAATGTTTCGGGCATACGCTTTAATTCCCGGTGAAAGACTTGCCAATTTAGAACTCAAACTCCAACAAAATCCTATGGATATTGCCATAGCAACGGAAACGCCCCACAAAAGAAGCGTTGTGGTTGAAAAGCTGTCTGTCCAGCTTTCCATTGCACTTTCGCCGGTTGAATTTTGAAGTCGGTACGCATCACCCGTAAGTGCAACATCACCGCTAAACAATGTGCGGTCAATTCCGTCATAAACCGAAACATTTTGCAATTCGTCAATCGAAGTGAGGTCAAAATACTTCAGTCCGCTTTTAACCGTTGCGTCGTCGTTAATGCCGATTGCAACAAGCTGAACCATTGAAATATAGTCAAGACACGCTCTTTGACCGTCGCTGAGAACGGAAACGAGCGGATAAAGCATATATCTGTCGGCATTTTCAACATCGTATTCATCGCTGTAAATCAAATCGTAAAGCGAAACGCCGTTGTTTTTAAGCTCCTTAATAAGCTCGTACTGTGTACCTGCGGCAAACCAAGTTGTTCGGTCAAAGTCCTCATTCGCTTTTTCGTACGCTTCAATTTCATCACCGTCAAAATTTGTAATAGATATACCCAAGTCGGTGTATGTGCTGAGGTATTCCTTGTAGCTTTCAAAATTTGCCGCAATTATTTTTGCGTCATCATCATATTCGGTTGCAAGCTGTTTAACCGCCTGATTAACGGTTAAATTACCGTCAGCCACAAGCTCATCAACCATATCGTCATAGGTCTTTGCCTCTTGATATCTGTTTACCCACGGAGTTTCGCTCTCGTCGGTCGCCATAGCAAGGAGCTGTTCCATTGCAAGCACAGCGTTGCTGTTGCCCTGCATTATAATGGTTGTCATATCGGCAACTTTTGCCTTTTTGTCGTCGCTCAAAGCCTCGTACTGCTCGTCGGTGTACTCCTCTCTCACCTTGTTGAGAAGAAGGTCGCCGAGATTTTGCTTTGTGTCGTCGTCATAAAGTAAGTTAAGCATATCGTGAGCGGCAACGGCACGCTCCTGCTTTGAAGCGTAGTTCGTTCTGTATTCCTCAATTGCAACTTTGAAGTCGCTGAAAAACTGCTTAATGTTTGTCTTTTGCTCATCAAGAAGCATTTGATAATCCTGAACGCTGTAACCGCCGTTCATATTCATCAGCTTCATATCGGTGATAGCTTCGTCGGCATTGTCGGTTGTTTTGTAACCGAGATAAACAGCTCTTTCCGTGGAAATCCAGTCGTTCGCACCGTCGTTAAGATTGTTGTCAACAATCTCATAATCATTGTCGGTGAGCCACTTTTTAGCTTCGTCAGCTGTGTTGCCGTAGCTGATAATCATTTCTTTAACATACTTTTTGCCGCCGAATGTTGCCGCAAAGGCACTTGTGCAGGTGGTGACGCATATTGCCACCACGAGCACAAGGCTGATAATTGCACTGAAAAATTTGTTTAATTTCATATGAACACCCGATTAGTTTGTTGCTGTTGCCTTTTTCTTTTTGAATCTGCGAAGAAGTGCGTCAATCACAAGACCGGCAACTGCACCGCCTCCGACTGCAATTGCAAGGCTTCCGCTTGAAAATGCAGACGCTGTTGTTGAAACATCGCCACGGCTTACATACATATATGTTCCGTTTGCCGAGTCGTTAACTGCTGTGTAATCCTTTGATGTGAGGTTGAGTGCGTCCGCTTCGCCGAACATAGAAA
This sequence comes from bacterium, assembly GCA_963597385.1. Taxonomy (GTDB): domain Bacteria; phylum Bacillota; class Clostridia; order Oscillospirales; family Acutalibacteraceae; genus Eubacterium_R. The sequence continues at coordinate 2,787 of CAVBQD010000079.1, forward strand.
CATTGTCATAATCAAGCGGTGCATTTGTTGAACCCTTTACAATCTTAACATCTGTTGTGAGCGGAGCACCTACAGTTTTGTCCTTGGTGGTGTAGAGAACCATCCAACCGCCTTTACCTTTGTAGTTGTAAAGGTCGCCGGCTTTTGAATCAGTGTTTTGAACTGCCGTGTAAGCAACATAATCGTCGCCGTTGTCGGTGCTTACCGTGTCAACAATGTGGCTTGGAATTGCCGTGTAGGTTTTTGAATCGTCCGTGTAAATGTTGATGAACACCTTAACGAGAGTTGCAACAGCAAATGCAATGGTAAGAACAAAGAATGCCGCCTTTAATCCGCAGGCAATTTTGAATCCGACGCCGTTTGCAACCGCACCCTTACCGTAAGCGGCGTAACCAACTGTTTTTGGAGTGTATCTCGTATTAAATAATACATCTCTTGTTACTTCTGCATCTTTTGATAATGATAATTGCATAGTTTTAACTGCTCTTATAGATTTATCATACAATGTAGTACCGATGTGAAGACCCGCCCAAATCAAACCGGAAGCGACTGTCGGCAAAACATAGAGTGCAAGCAAATCGTACCATTTGTAATCCGTATCGTTTGAAAATGCTCTGCTGAAAAGGCCGTCCCACCAGCTTGAAGCACTTGCCGTGCTCTTTTGGGTTGTTGCACTTGTGAGTGCGATACCGTCTTCAAAAAGACTTCTGTCAACGCCCTCGTAAATTGAAACTTGGTCAAAACCTGAAAGTGACTTAACAACATCGTCGAGCATAGTTTGGTCAACATTGTCGCCGTCAACCATTGCACGGGACATAACCTGTTGAAGACCCACATTGTTCACCTGTGCACTTCTGTTTGTGCCCATAAAGTATGCAAGTGTGTAAAGTTCGGTATCGTCAACTTCGCTCTCGTCACGCATAAAGAAATCGAGCATTGTGCCGCCGTCATATTCGATGCCGTCAAGATAATCGATGAGGTTTACATCAAGCAAATTGTCTGCTACCGACATTGCGTCAGAAGTATCGGAAACCGTGTCCGCCTTTTCTTGGTCGGTCATATCGTCCGTTATTTCTGTTTTAACAGCTTTTTCTGCAGCGTCGAGTTTTTCGTCAACAACATCGCTGTTGAGTTTTAAGCTGTCGTCTTGGAAATATTGACTCTTGATTTTTTCAAGATTTTCATAAAATGTGTTCCAGGTTGTGCGGATTGAATCTGCCGTGTCGCCGTACTTTGCAGCCAAAGCTTGGTACGCCTTGTTCGGCGTCGGATAAGAATCAATGTACTTGTCGAGCAAAAAGTCCACATCCGACTTGCCCATTTTTTCAATCCACTTTTGGTCGCCCGAGCTTTCGCCGGCAATGAAAAGAAGTTGTTGAATGTCAACGATGAATGACGAATAGCCCTGCATAAACACCTTGGTGAGTGCCGTCGTGTCCTTGAGGTCACAGTTGAGGAGATAGTCGCCCATATTCGTCTTTGAATCGTCTTCGTAGAACTTGTTGAGCACATCGTGAACGGTAACAGCCAAAGCCGAACCGCTGTTGTAGTTTGTTCTGTATGCGGCAATCATAGGAACTAATCCGTCAACCGTTGCCGAAACATTTTCTTTCATCTTGTCCATAAGAATTTCGTAGTCCGAAAAGCTGTACTTGCCCTCCATATTCATTGCCGAAATTCCCGTAACCGCTTCGTCCGGGTCGTTTGTCGACTTGTAGCCGATGTACATACCCGAGTTTGAAACAGATTCTGTTGAAAGTAACTCATAGTCCTGCTCTGCAAGTTTTTTCTTTGCCTCGTCGGCAGATGATGCCGAGCAGAGTATAAGCTCTGAAATGTATTCCTGTTTGCTTGTTGCCGCAAAGGCACTTGTGCAGGTGGTTACGCAAATTGCCACCGTGAGCACAAGGCTGATAATTGCACTGAATGATTTTTTAAGCATTAGCTTTTTCCTTCTTTCCCTTCTTTTTCTCTGTGGCTTTGCCCACAAAATATCCCACAACGGCTACAACGATTGTTGCCGCACCGCCGATGAGTGCATAAATTCCCGTAGAAATTGCACTGCCGGCAAAAGCACTCTCGTCCGTGCCGTAGAAAAGGTAAATTCCGCTCTTTGAGTCGGCATATGTGTAGCCGGCTTTTTTGTTTGTAAGGTTTTGAGCAACGCTTTCGCAGAAGATCGAAAGTGCCGTGCTGTCGGCAGGAACATCGCTGTTGCCTGTTTGAACCACAAAATCGGTTGTTATCGGGTCGCCTGCCGACTTGTCCGTTGTAGTGTAAAGTGCAACCCACTGCTTGCCGACATCGCCGTTGAGGTCGCCGAAGTCGCCGAGAAGTTTAGTGTTGTCCGTCACCATACCCTGTGCCTCTCTGTTACACTTAACCGCCGTGTAATAGGTGTAGACTTTTTCGTCATTTTCATCAACGCCCTGGTTGACCATATGCATAGGAATCGGTGTGAAGTCTGCGGTGTAGTACGCTTTCAAATCCTGATAAGCGTTCCAAAGGGTAAGACCTGCAAGAGCAAGCATAATACAGGTTGTTGCAATGCCGATGTATCTGTACACTTTTGCAATACCGGTTGCTCTTGCTGATTGGTTTTGCAAACCTTTTATTTCATTTTTTAATTCTTTATTGGCTTCTTTAACTCCGTCAAGAGTAAAATCGTCACCCATTTCTATTTGTTCAGCAAGGAACTTTTCCTCGTCGGCTAACTCAGTTGTTTTCTTTATAATTTGATTATCCAAACCTCTCACTACACTGTTCAAAGATGCACTTTTGCCCCACGCAAAGCAAGTGGCAACAAGCGAAGCCGCAAACGAAGCAGCCAAAACATATGTTACAGTTGAAAGACTTTCTGTCCAGTTTGATGTAGGGTCTTTACCCGTTGAATTTTGAAGCTTGTACGCTTCGCCCGTAACGGCAACATCACCGCCGAATACCGTGCGGTCAACTCCATCGTAAATCGAAATATTTTTTTCTTTAAGAGCATCAAAGTCCAAAGCCTCGTTCATCGCCTTAATCGACGAATCGTCGTTAATGCCGAGAGCAACGAGCTGGTACATCGGCAAAAAGTCAAGGCAGGCTCTTTGACCGTCACTGAGGACGGAAACGAGCGGATAAAGCATATATCTGTCGGAATCCTGCGGTTCGTACTTATCGCTGAAAATCAAATCGTAAAGCGAAACGCCGTCGTTTTCAAGCGTCTTGATAACCTGAACCTGTGTGCCGAGTGCAAACCACTTTGCAAAATCAAAGTCTTCATTTGCTTTTGCGTACGCTTCGATTTCTTCGGTTGTATTGTCCAGTGAAATTTCCGCATTTAAGTAATAGCCGAGATAATCCTTATACGCGTCAAAGCTGCTTGCAATTTTTTGTGCGTCCTGGTCGTACAAAGTTGCAAGCTTTTTAGCCGCATTGGTTACCGTGTAATTTCTTTTTTCAACATACTCGTCAACCATTTCGTCATAGGTCTTTGCCGACTGATATCTGTTTATCCACGGCGTATTGCTCTTGTCGGTTGCCATGGCAACAAGCTGTTCCATAATAAGGATAACATTTGAATTCGCCTGCATAAGAATTGTTGTCATATCGGCAACCTTAGCTTTTTCAGCCTTGGTAAGTGCACCGTACTGCTTGTCGGTGTACTCCTCTCTCACCTTGTTGAGAAGAAGGTCACCGAGATACTGCTTTGTGTCATCGTCATAAAGCAAGTTAAGCATATCATGAGCAACAACTGCACGCTCCTGCTTTGAAGCATAGTTACTTCTGTATTCCTTGATTGCCGACTTGAAGTTGTAGAAAAACTGATTGATGTTTGCCTCTTGCTCTTCAAGAATCATTTCGTAATCCTGAACGCTGTAGCCACCCTTCATATTCATCACTTTCATATCGGTGATGGCTTCGTCGGCATTCTTAGTTGTTTTATAGCCGACATAAACGGCTCTTTTTGTTGAAAGCAAATCATCCGCACCGTCGTTGAGGTTGTTATCGATTACCTCATAGTCGTTATCGGTAAGCCACTTTTTGGCTTCGTCCTCCGTTTTGCCGTAGCTGATAATCATTTCTTTAACATACTCTTTACCGCTGAATGTTGCGGCAAAAGCACTCGTGCAAGTGGTTACGCAAAGAGTAATCGCAAGCACCACGCTGATTAACGCACTTAAAAATTTCTTCATACTTTTTCCTCCGTCAGCATTAGCTTTTTCGGTAATTTGCCGTTAAGCAGTTTGCTTCTTTCTTTTTTTCTTTTCAGTAACCGTGCCGAGATAAAACGCCACAGCGGCTACAACGATTGCAACACCGCCGCCGATGAGTGCATATGTTCCGTTGGAAATTGCACTGCCGGCAAATGCACTCGCGTCCGTGCCGTAGAAAAGATAGATACCGTCCTTTGAGTCGGCATATGTGTAGCCGGCTTTTTTGTTTGTAAGGTTTTGAGCAACGCTTTCGCAGAAAATCGAAAGTGCCGTGCAGTCGGCAGGGACATCGCTATTGCCTGTTTGAACAACAAAATCGGTTGTTATCGGGTCACCTGCGGATTTATCCGTTGTAGTGTAAAGTGCAACCCACTGTTTGCCGACATCGCCGTTCAAGTCACCGCTGTCGCCAAGGAGTTTAGTGTTGTCCGTCACCATACCCTGTGCCTCTCTGTTGCACTTTACGGCAGTATAGTAAGTGTAGGTTTTTTTGTCATATTCGTCCACACCCTGGTTCACCATATGCAAAGGAATCGGTGTAAAATCAACATTATAATACGCTTTTATATCCTGATATGTGCTCCAAATTGTTGCAGCCGCAAGCACAAGGGTAACGCAAGTTATCGCAATACCCGCATAATGGATTGCCTTTTGGAATGACTTTGCATAACCTATTTCTTTGTTAAGTCTTATGATTTTTACTTCACTATGTCCTTTCTGCACCATGATTTTTTCTGCATCCTCAAGTAATCCTTCGTTAAGTTTTTGAGTGGCTTGTGTTCTTAAATTTGTAACTTCTTTGGCTGCTTTTTCAATATCGGTTTTAATACCGTCGATAACTTTTTTTACCATAGGCTTAACTGCACTGTTAAGTGTCCAAGCGGAAACTGTAGCGAGAATTCCGGCAGAAGTACAACAAAGCAAAACTAATGAAGTGCTTGAAATGTTTTCCATCAAACCGCCCATTGCGTCTTCGCCTGTTGCCGATTGAAGTTTGTACGCCTCACCCGTAAGGGCAACTTGGTCGGTGAAAATCGTTCTGTCCACTCCGCTGTAAACAGAAACATTTAATGATTTAACGGCGTCTGTATCCGTTTCCTCAACTGCCTGCTTTGACGCCTTGTCGTTGTTTATGCCGAGACTGATGATTTGATACATCGTCAAGAAATCAAGGCAAGCCCTTTGACCCTTTGACAAAACGGAAACGAGCGGATAAAGCATATATCTGTCACTGCCCTCAAGGTCAAAATCATCACTTGTGATTAAGTCGAGGAGTGTAACATCATCATTTTTCAATGTTTTAAGAAGTTCGTACTGCATGCCTGCCGCAACCCAGTTTTCTTCTTCAAAGTCTTCATTTGCCGACTTGTACGCTTCTACCTCTTCGCTTGTGCTTGTAATCGAAATGTCTGCATTTGTATATTCTTCAAGAAGTGTTTTGTACGCTTCCAATTTTGAAGCTATTGCTTCGGCGTCACGGTCGTACTCTGCCGCAAGTTTCTTTCTGGCTTGAGTTATCTTAAGGTTATCCTTATCCATAAGTTCGTCAAGCATTTCATCGTAAGTTTTTGCTTTGTTGTATCTTTCAAACCAAAGCTCGTCGCTGTCGTCAGCCGCCGTTGCGATAGTTTGCTCTATCGAAAGAACAGCTTCCGCATTGCCCTGCATAAGAATGGTTGTCATATCGGCAACCTTTGCTTTTTCGTCGTCGCTCAAAAGGTTGTATTCTTCGTCCGTATACTCTTCTCTTACACGGTTGAGCAAAAGGTCGCCCATATACTGCTTTGTGTCATCATCATAAAGCATATTAAGCATATCGTGAGCCGCAATTGCACGACCCTTGTTTGCTTTGTAGTTATCTCTGTATTCCTGAACGGCAACCTCGAAGTTGCTGAAAAAGCTCTTAATGCTTTCCTTTTGCTCGTCAAGAAGCATTTGATAATCCTGAACGCTGTAGCTGCCCTTCATATTCATCACTTTCATATCGGTGACAGCTTCTTCTGCATTGTCAGTCGTTTTGTAACCTACATAAACGGCTCTTTTTGTTGAAAGCAAATCGTCCGCACCGTCATTGAGGTTGTTGTCGATTACCTCGTAACCGTTGTCGGTAAGCCATTTTTTTGCTTCTTCTTCTGTTTTGCCGTAGCTGATAATCATTTCTTTAACATACTTTTTACCGTTAAATGTTGCGGCAAAAGCACTTGTGCAAGTGGTTACACAAAGTGTAACCGCAAGCACTACGCTGATTAACGCACTTAAAAATTTCTTCATACTTTTTCCTCCGTCAGCATTAGCTTTTTCGGTAATTTGCCGTTAAGCAGTTTGCTTCTTTCTTTTTTTCTTTTCAGTAACCGTGCCGAGATAAAACGCCACAGCGGCTACAACGATTGCAACACCGCCGC
>CAVBQD010000080.1:0-9364 GCA_963597385.1 bacterium
AGGACTTATTCTTTTTACCGTTATCTCCGCCTGAAAAAGTGTTGTAGGCAGGGGGCAATTTACCACCGTTCTTTTTTCGTGTTTCTCTGTCGTCATTATAAGCTTTTTGGGAATTATTCATAAACGACTCGAGAAGATCATCATAATCTTTATTAGCCACGAAATCAGCCTCCTTTTGAGCAATATATTTTTATTATAATATATACAGACAAAAAAATAAAGAAGAATTTTAAATATTAACAAAATTAACAATATGTTATTTTATCTCAATTTTTATCCTTCTTTATTTTCTTTGCTCTTTTTCTGTTCATTTCGATACTGTGTTGATGTACTTCAACAGAATCGTATGTTTTTTTTGCTCTTACAGTTGTCCAGAAAAGTTTGGAACATTTTTTACATTTTGTCGGGCATCTAAACGATTTATTAACACAGTCAAAATCTTTAAGGCGTACCATTTTACTTTTACAAATCGGACAAATCAAATCCTGCTTATACAAATCAAAAATCTCTGATACAGGCTTTGTAATTGAATAAGGTTTATAAATAAGCCTTTCAAAAAAGGAACTGTCACATTCCGAAATATATTCTTTCAGTTTATCAACATCGAAGACTTTTTTTAAACATTCAGCCGTTAAATAGCAGTCGGTCAAAGCTCTGTGAAGCTTTTCAACATCAATTTCAATCCCGAAAGTCTTGCCGCAATCCGCAAGAGAAATTTGATTATTGTTTTCTCTTTCAATAAACGACATACAATACTTTTGAGCGTCACAATATCTTGTGATAAAATCAATATTAAGATTGCCTATAAGAGCCTGATAATTATTAGTTAAAACATACAAATCCGAATTACTCCAAGACATAAAGACATTTCCGTCTCCTCTGCTCCATCTTGAAAAATCTCGGATAGCATCGGGGAACGGAATGCCGTTTTCCCTGATTTCTTCATTGGTAATATTGGTAAGGCTTTTACATCTGCCGGAAAGTTTTTTCGTAAACTTAGGCAAAACAAGTTGTTTAAAAGTATCTACAATATCTAAATTTTCATTTAATTTTACAGCACCTATTTCTATAATTTCATTCATAAAACCTTTTTTTACATAGCTATAGGCATTATTCCATTCCAAATCAAATATTATATAATTCAAAATTTAACCTCAAACAAAAATAACCTTGCATAACGCAAGGTTATTACTTAACTGTTATACAAAAAGAAATACTAAAAATGCAGCTAAAACAATAACAAAGAAAAATACAATAAACCACTTTGTCACTCTTTCAAGCTTCTTTTCGTTTGTCATACCCTTTGACTTACTTCCGTACGATTCGGAATTACCGCCGATAACGCCCGACAAGTTTGATGACCTGCCCTCTTGCATAAGAACAATAACTGTAATAATAATTGATGCAACAATAAGTACTGCACCGAATACATAATGATACCAGAGCATAATATTTCCTCCATTAGAATTTTCAACTACTGCATTATATCATAATAAAACACATAATGCAAGACTTTTTTTAATTTATCAGAAGGTTATTTGATCAGTATTATCGGCTGCCGTAGGCAAAGCACCTGCTGCAGGTAGATTTTTGGTTCTGAATCTCCAAGTTTTTTCAAATTCGCCTTCTATATAATGATGCATAGACTCAACCTTATGATTTTTCTTTTGTGTCATAACAGAAACGCCTATTGTGTCCTTTGACGATTTGGGAGTCAAGGCACCGGTATTAAGAATCAACATTCTTCCGCTTGTTGAACAAAGTACAAATTCGCAATCTGACTCGATATATTCAATACATGCGAGCGGGGATTTAAGCGAATAAGCTTTAAGAAGCTTCTTTCGGTTTGTTTTTGTTTGATAAGCGGAAATATCCACTTTTGCCACTTTACCGTTTTCAAACACAAAAATCATATATCCGACATATTCGTTTATAACACAAATATAAACAACCTTTTCATCAGGGTCCATTTCAAGTTTACCGGCAACATAAACACCGAGTTGAGAAGCTTTGCCGTCCGGAAAATCGTCCACCTTGGCTTTATATACCTGACCTTTATCGGTAAAAACAAGCAACTCGTTTTTATTTGAACATTCAAATACCGTCTCAACTTCATCGCCCTCTTTTACCTTTTGCTCTCCGGACATACGGAGATTGGCTGTTCTTATTTTATTAAGATAGCCCTCTTTGGTAATAAACAATGTAACGGGGTAATCGGGAATTTCAGCCTCAGCAGAAGCGTCAAATTCTTCAACTTCATAAAGAATTTCGGATTTTCTTTCTCCGGAATATTTATCGGCAACCTCATTGAGTTCTTTAATAATAATTTTCTTTTGTTTATTCTTACTGTCAAGAATTCCCTGAAGCTCCTCAATTTCAGCTTTAAGATTTTCTATATCTTTTGTGCGTTTTAAAATATACTCCCGGTTTAAATGGCGAAGTTTAATTTCCGCAACATATTCCGCTTGTATCTTATCGATTCCAAAACCAATCATCAAATTCGGAACAACATCAGATTCGCTTTCCGTATTGCGAATAATTTTGACCGCCTTGTCAATATCCAAGAGAATTTTTTCAAGACCTTGAAGAAGATGTAGTTTTTCAGCTTTTTTATTAAGTGTAAACTGCGTTCTTCTTCTTACACATTCAAGTCTGAATTCAATCCATTCTTTAAGAATGTCCAAAACACCCAAAACCTTTGGATAGCCTTTAATTAAGATGTTAAAATTACACGAAAATGTATCTTCGAGCGGCGTGAGTTTATAAAGCTTTGTCATAAAGGCGTCAGCGTCTACACCACGCTTTAAATCGAGTGTAATACGCAAACCTTTAAGGTCGGTTTCGTCACGAATATCAGAAATTTCTTTAATTTTATTTGTTTTTACAAGCTCAACAACCTTGTCAATAATCGCTTCCGATGTTGTTGTAGGCGGTATTTGAGTAATATCAATACAGTTATACGATTTATCATAAGAGTATCTTGCACGAACCTTTACCGAGCCTCTGCCCGTTTTATAAATTCTGTCAAGTTCGTCCTTGTCATAAATAATATATCCTCCACCGACAAAGTCCGGAGCGAGAAGCGTTTCAGATACATCGTGATCGGGGTTTTTAATAAGTGCAATCGTAGTATCGCATAGTTCTTTAAGATTAAATGAGGCTATGGAAGAAGCCATACCTACGGCGATACCGGTTGTAACATTTGCAAGAATTGACGGGAAGCTAACCGGCAAAAGGGTCGGTTCTTTCATCGTGTTATCATAGTTATCAATAAAATCGACTGTATCCTTATTTATATCTTCAAAAAGCTCTTTTGAAATCGGTGCTAATTTTGCTTCCGTATAACGGGAAGCGGCATACATCATATTTTTGCTGTACGCCTTACCGAAGTTACCTTTTGACTCAACATACGGATATAAAAGACTTTCGTTGCCTCGTGAAAGTCTAATCATTGTTTCGTAAATCGAAGCGTCACCGTGTGGATTAAGTTGCATGGTTCGTCCGACAATGTTAGCACTCTTGATAGTACCGCCTTGCAAAAGTCCCATATTATACATTGTGTATAAAAGTTTTCTGTGCGACGGTTTAAAACCGTCAATCTCCGGAATTGCACGCGACAGGATAACACTCATCGCATAAGGCATATAATTTGATTTAAGAGTTTCGACTATCTGTTCATCTTTAATCAATCCTGCGTCCTGAATGTGCACATTATCAGCCAAAGGTGTTTGTACTTCATTATCTCTGTTCTTTTTTCTTGCCATAGTAGCAAAAACCTCCTTTAGCTTACATCTGCCGCATCAAGGTACAAATGACCATAATCGGCAATATATGTTTTTCTTCCGTCAAGATTGTCACCGAGAAGCAAATCGAACATATCGCTTGTTGCAACAGCATCACTCGGAGTGACTTTGACAAGCCGTCTTGTAGCCGGATTCATAGTGGTTAAAGACATCATATCCGCCTCATTTTCACCAAGACCTTTTGAACGCTGAACGGTATATTTACTGTCACCGAGTTCGGATTTAATTTCGTCCATTTCAATTTCGTTATAAGCAAAATATGTTTGGTCTTTGCAGGTAACCTCATAAAGCGGAGATTCGGCAATATAAACCTTGCCCTCGTCGATGAGTTTAGGCATAAGTCGATAAATCATTGTTAAAATAAGGGTTCTGATTTGAAATCCGTCAACATCGGCATCGGTACAAATCATAATTTTGTTCCACCTAAGTGAATCCATGTCAAACATCGACACATCTTTGGCGGCTTTGCTTTTTACTTCAACACCGCAACCGAGGACTTTAATCAAGTCGGTAATAATGTCACTTTTAAATATTTTATCATAGTCAGACTTGAGGCAGTTAAGGATTTTACCTCTTACAGGCATAATAGCTTGAAAGTTTGCGTCTCTTGCCTGCTTACAAGCACCGAGTGCAGAGTCGCCCTCTACAATAAACAGCTCTCTTTCATCAACATTTTTTGACCTGCAATCAACAAATTTTTGAATTCTGTTTGTCATATCCACTTTGGTTTGCAAAGTGGTTTTAAGTGTTTTTCTTGTTTTTTCGGCTTTGACACGGGAACGCATATTTATTAAAATTTGGTCTGCAATTTTATCGGCATCCATTTTGTTTTCAATAAAATATACTTCAAGCTGTTTTCTGAAGAAGTCCGTCATAGCCTCTTGAATAAACTTATTTGTAATTGCCTTTTTCGTTTGGTTTTCATATGATGTTTGAGTAGAAAAAGACGAAACCACAAAGATTACACACTCTTCAATATCCTGAACCGTAATTTGAGAATCTGTTTTATTATACTTATTGGTGGATTTAAGATAAGCGTTAATTTGATTTACAAATGCACTTCTGAAAGCCTTTTCAGGGGCACCTCCGTGCTCAAGGAACGACGAATTGTGATAATATTCTTTAAGCTGTGTTTCAAGAGAAAAACAAAGAGAAGCTCTGATTTTAAGCTTATAATCTTTAAGGTCTTCCCTATCTCGTCCTACTCTTTCACACTCCCAATACTGAGGAGTGGTGAACGCTTTATCGCCTGCAAGCTCGGTAACATAATCCTTAATACCGTTTTCATAACAATACTCAAAAGTCTCAAACTGCGTTGCGGTAATTTGGTTTTTGAAAATGAACTTAATTTTATCATTAACAATTGCCTGACGCTTCATTGTTTCCTGATAAAACTCAACAGGTACATTTATGTCGGTAAAAACCTGCAAATCCGGCTTCCAACGAATTTTTGTACCGGTATCGCCTCTTTTACCGTACGGTTCTTTTTTTAACCCGCCAATGTTTTCACCGTGTTCAAAGTGAAGATTATACTTATAGCCGTCAGTTTTAATTTCAGCGTCCATATATTCGGACGCATATTGTGTAGCACAAAGTCCGAGACCGTTCAAGCCAAGGGAGAATTCATAGTTATCTCCGCCGTTGTCATATTTACCGCCGGCATAAAGCTCACAGAACAAAAGCTCCCAGTTATACTTGTCCTCATTTTTATTGTAGTCAACCGGAATACCGCGACCGTGATCCTGAACCTCAACAGAACTGTCAAGATAACGGGTTACGGTAATTTTGGTTCCGTGACCTTCTCTTGCCTCGTCAATTGAGTTTGACATAATTTCAAATATAGAATGCTGACAACCGTCAATTCCGTCGGAACCGAAAATAACCGCCGGCCTTTTTCTTACACGATCGGCACCTTTTAGCGATTTGATACTCTCGTTTCCGTACTCTTGTTTCTTTGCCAAGTAAATCCCTCCATAAGAAGTATACATACTTAATAAGTATACAATATATTGTGGGTAAAAGTCAAGTAAACAAAATCCTCCGAAAGCAATCGAAGGATTTTTTTGATTTATAACATTTTAGCAGTTCCGATTCTTGACCACTGAGAATAAAAAGTATTGTTTTCACTTACATTTTTGATTGTTCGTATTCTGAAATAATAGCGTTTGTTTGATTTTAAATTACGGATTGTAACGCTTTTTGCATTTTTATTATTAACCGTTACATAGCGATTATTTGAAACGAAGTCGGAATTTGTGCTGTACTGTATCTCATATCCGTCGCACTGTGCCGTAATCTTGTTCCAACACAGTTGTGCCTCGGATTTGGACAGCACAATTTTTCTGAATATAGGACTTTGCGGATAAATAAAGAAAAGAAGTCTTGATGTACCCGTAAAATTACCGAAATAAGCAATATCATAACTGTACATTCCGACATTTTTTCTGCCTAAAGGCAAGCTGTATACATAATCAACATTAACGGTTAATGAAGTACCGTTTGAATCGACAATATTTAGATTTGGCGAATGCTGATATTTGTCATACGTAGCACTTGAGTAATCTAAAGATACTTCGTTAATTTTATTAATTATCTTATCCTCTTTGATATATCCGCAAACAACACACACTGTTACAATATGACCGTCGGATTCGGTAGTTGCGGGAGTAATGTTTTCTGTATATCTATGTTTCGTTGGACAAATGTATTTATTAATAAGTTTTACATCACAGGTTCTGCAGGTAAATTCCACATATCCGTATTCCGAACATGTTGGATATACCGTTTTATAAATCGGGTCATGATGATGTGTAGAATCCGGATTGGGAGTTTCTTTTTCGCCTTCTAAAGATATACCCAAATTTTCAAAATTTTCTTCTATATTAACAGTTTCGGACGATAAAACTATAATTTTAAGATTAACTGCGCTTTTAAAAGAACCTTTACAAACAGTTGTTGTATTCTTGAGTGTTTCAAATTTTTCGTCATCTTTAGCTGACGGATATTTAATAAGCTTGGATAAATCTTTTGAATAAAGCACACCTCCAAAAGAAGAATAAACATCATTTTCTATGTTAACGCTGTACTCTTTTACACTTATGCAACCGTCAAATGCTGTTACATCTATATCCAAGACGGATTCGGAAATTTGAAAACGCTCAATAAAACTGCAATTTCTGAAAAGCCTTGCACCTATTCCCGTAATACCGTCTTCGATAACAACATATTTAATGTTTGTTCCGATATAAGCAAACGGAGAGTTGATATAATCGTCGGTATCACCGTTTCCACTTATTACAAGTTCTCCGGTTTTGCTGTTAAATGTATATGAAATGTCGTTATTCAGTTCGTCATTAATCGTTTGAGCGTTAACGCTTAGAGGCACAAAAGACAAAACAAAAATAAGTGTGACAAAAAAGGATAAAAGTCTTTTCATTGATATTCTCCATCTAAATAAAAAGTTATGATTTATTTAAATATACCACAAATAATTCATATATTCAATTTGCAAAAACGACAAAATACAAAAACAAATATTGTAATTTATTACTTGCACCGAAGCTATATAAATAAAGTCCGCACTTTTATTGCGGACTTCATCATAATTAATATCCTAAATTTTCAAGTTCGGTTTTCACACTGTTTTCACACGAACGCATAGCAAGAATTGTATGCTCAAAAAGCTTATCCAAATCCCAACCGAGAAGCTCAGCACCGAATTTTATAACATCTCTTGAGCATCCCGCAGCAAATTTTTTATCCTTAAACTTTTTCTTTAAGCTTTTAACCTCAAAGTCGCTTGTACTTTGACTCGGTCGCATTTTGATTGCCGCACCGATAAGACCTGTGAGTTCATCCGTTGCATAAAGAACCTTTTCCATTTGATGAACCGGCTCAACATCAACAGTTAAATTATACCCGTGAGAACAAACTCCGTGTATAGCTTCATCACTCACACCTGCATTTTTCAAAAGCTCCGGAGCTTTGATACAATGCTCCTCGGGATATTCTTCAAAATCTATATCATGAAGAAGACCTACTATGCCCCAAAACTCTTTATCTTCGTTATAACCGAGTTCATCGGCAAACCACTTCATAACGCCCTCAACAGTTAATCCGTGATAAATATGAAACGGCTCTTTATTATATTTTTGAAGAAGCTTTATGGCGTCTTCTCTTAAAATATTTGCATTCATTATGTAATCCTCAAATCATACTATATTTGCACCGACAAGGGTATTGTAAATCACTCCGGCAAGAATTTTATGACCGTCTTCGGTTAGGTGTTCCTGATCAGCGTCGCTTGGTTGAACATAGTCAGCCGCTGAGATAAAACTTGTTCCCTTTTCATCGGCAACTTTTTTATATTCACCAAATAAATTATGTGCAATTTTCACTGAATTCGCATCAAATTCCGGGTCGTATTCTTCTTTCCAAACCTCATTTCCTAATAAAATAGGAGAAACAATCAATATTTTATCGGGAGAAATGTGTTTTAAAAGTTCATCAACGCAAAGGCTTAAGCCTTTTGCTATTTTAAACGGATTAGACTTATAATATGACTTACAATCATTTGTACCGAGCATAATAATTGCGGCATCTATCGGATAACTTGTTTCTAAAATTTCCGGGAGAGATTCAAGACCGTTTCGATTTTTTCTGTACGCGTCATCATATACGGTTGTTCTGCCGCAAAGTCCCTCTTCAAGAACCCTTATATTTCGTTCATAAAGCTTATCTTGTAAAATGCTTGTCCACCTTACGCCCCATGAATATCTGTCAGTTGTTTTAGGAATGAGTCCCCAAGTGTTTGAATCCCCGAAGCAAAGCAGTTGTTTCATACAATCACCCGATTTCTTTATACTATGATTGAATTATAGCACTCATTTCCTACTATGTCAATAGGTTTAGTATAAATTAAAAATCGTTTAATTAAAAGTACGCTTAAATTAACAGATAAGCATACTTTATTCAACAAGCATTGTAACGGCACAATAGATTAAAAACAAAGCTAAAACAGCATTTATAATCTTATATTTACTAATGTAAAATCTTTGTATTTTAACGCCCATAAAAGCCCAAGCAAGTGAAGCGAAAGAGCCTACAAAAGCAATTAACATTTCGAACACAAATATAATCACATATTTTTTAAAGTACGGAATAATATAACCGTTAACAGCAGTCAAACCGTAAAAATAGATTTTAACATTTACAAATTGAAGCAAAAACCCCGACAAAAATGTCGGTGATTTCGCTCAATCATTGTTAACAAAACCTTATCGTCTTTGGTCTTTGCACCTAAAACAAGGTCGCATTCCTAATGACCGAATTCTTCACGATTATATGAAGGGCGTTCTTCAATACTTCTACCGAGCTTTCTTTTGTTATCCTTTGCATAAATTTGCTTAGGCTTTCTGGAAAGTTTTTCAGGCAGATGATGGTTCTTGATTCCGATCAGTCCGGAATCAACATAGTTATAAAGTGTTTTTACACAGACCATTTCTTTTCTGGTGAATTTGCCTTCTGTAATAGCTCTGCCATAACAGGCATCGAGGGACCAA
>CAVBQD010000081.1:0-9303 GCA_963597385.1 bacterium
ACAAAGCTTCGCTAAAATAATTTTGGCGTGTTTCAGGGGCTTTATCGACAGTCTGCAATGGGCTGTAAAAAACAGCCCCTTTTTAAATCCCTACTTCAACACTCCGTGTTACCCCCCTTTGTCTGCGTTGCAGACATTTTTTCCTGATATCTGGGGGATTCCGCTTGCTTCAAGCGGAGGCAGTATTTAGTTAATTTATATATTTTCTTATATATTCTATATACATCTCTATAATGTCAATATCGGTCAGGTCATAGACCATTCGTGCACCGACGGTGTCTTCAAGTTCGTTAAAAACGGCTTTGCCGTGGTTGAACACAAAATCAACGCCGTAATAATGTGCACCGAGAGGCGACACTAAATCAATGATTTTTTGCACCTCTGCCCTTTCTTCGGCAGACAAATTGTATAGTTCGGCATTTCCGCCGAGGCAATAGTTTGAGCGAAAATCCGTTTTTGATGTTCGCAAAACCGAAGTGACAATTTCTCCGCCGAGCACCCACACACGCACATCTTTGCCGAGGTCGGTCGCCGGCTTTTGACACACCTGATTTTCGTCGTATTCATCGACATTCAGGCACATAACAACACCGTTGCCGCCGTGCGAATTTTTCGGCTTTTTCACAAAAGGCGGAATTCCGTAATGCGTCGGCATAATTTCAATTTCGCTCTCCTGCATAAAATCGTAGCAAAGCTGTTTGTCGTTTGCAAGACGGCAAAACTTTGCACCGTTAAACACTACAGCACCCTGCTTTTCAAAATAATCAGCGATTTTGCAGTCGTTACTGCGGTTAATCACAACATCGGCATTGCCCCTGTAATCGGGCGACACAAGCTTTGCACCGAGAGCATTTACAAATTTTTTAACCGCATAATAATTGCGTGCGGCTTCCTCGGGAGTATAAACCAAAACTGTTTTCATATCACTTTATTTTACTCAAAATCTCCTCAAATATTAACGGTGCGACATCAACACCGGTCGTGTTCATAATATTAATAATATGAGCGTTTGAATTAACTTCGCACACCGCTCCGTTTGGCATAATATCAACACCGCCAAAGGTTAACCCAAGCTCTTTGCAGACGGCAATCGCTGTCTGTTTTTCTTTTTCCGTCGGAATGTATGCACTTGCCGTACCGCCATTTGTGATGTTTGAACGAAAATCGTTATCGTTATGCCTTTTCATTGCGGCAACCGCCTTATCACCCACAACTTCAATGCGAATATCCGAATTTCCGCACTCGATATACTCCTGCAAAACAAACGGATTTCCGTTAATGTGCAACATAATTTCGTCAACGCTTTTACACAAATGCACCTGTTCGCCGAACGAACCGCAACGCTCTTTGAAAACAAGCGGAAGCCCCAACTTTTCCACCGCTTTTTGCACAAAATGTGAATAATCAACGGCAAAAAAAGCAAGCGGTGCAACGATTGTTTTCGGCTGAGCAAACCTATTTTCAAGAGCAAGATAAGTTTTTGCCTTATCGTCGCACAGTTCAATCGACCTTGACGAATTAAAAACCGGAACGCCCCTGTTTTCAAACGCCTTTGCAAGCGGAGTGTCCTTATCCCAAAACAGCACAAAATCGGGCGTTTCCTCCAAAAACAGTGCTTCCTCATTGGTAACAATATCCAAATCAACGCCTTTGCTTTTGGCTGAATTTAACAAATGATTATGAAGTTCGTCATACTTTTTTCCGTGCAAATAGTGATTAACTACCAAAAAGCCGTGCATTGTCCCGCTCCTTTTCTACATATTACTGCAAATATTGTAGCATTCTCACTTGCAAACTGCAACAAAATATTGTACAATATTCACCTATGGTATTTTTATTATAGACTTATTATCTGATTTTAACGGGGTGTATCAATGACTGAATACAAATTAAAATACGGTTGTAATCCAAATCAAAACCCGGCAAGAATCCATATGGACGGCAAAGAGCTTCCTTTTACCGTGCTTAACGGTGCCGCAGGCTACATCAATTTGCTTGACGCCTTTAACTCGTGGCAACTTGTCAAGGAGCTTAAAGAAGCTACCGGACTTCCGAGTGCCGCAAGTTTTAAGCATGTTTCGCCGGCAGGTGCGGCTGTTGCTCAACCTCTTGACGATACCGACAGAAAAGTTTGTATGGTTCCGAACGGACTTGAACTTTCACCTATCGCACAAGCTTATGTCAGAGCAAGAAGCACGGACAGACAGTCATCGTTCGGCGATTTTGTTGCTCTTTCGGACGAGTGTGACGAATCGGTTGCACAGTTTCTTATGAAAGAAGTTTCGGACGGAATTATCGCTCCGTCTTACAGCGACAAAGCTCTTGAACTTCTTAAATCAAAACGCAGAGGCAACTTCCTCATCATTCAAATGGACGCGGATTATGTTCCCGAGGAAATCGAAACAAAGCAGGTTTTCGGCATTAAGTTTGAGCAAAAACGCAACGATGCAAAAATCACAATGGATTTGTTCGACGATATGCCTACAAAGGTTAAGGACATTCCGGAAATTGCAAAAATCGACTTGCTCATTTCAATGATTACACTCAAATACACGCAGTCAAACTCCGTTGTTTACGCAAAAGGCGGTCAAACACTCGGCGTCGGTGCAGGTCAGCAGAGCAGAATTCTCTGCACGAGAATGGCAGGCTCAAAGGCTGATATGCTTTGGCTTCGAAGAAACGAAAAAGTGCTTTCTCTTCCGTTTATTGACGGCATAAGAAAGTGCGACGCCGACAACGCGATTGACCTTTATATTTCGGACGATTACGAAGAACTCCTCAAAGACGGCGTATGGCAAAGATATTTCACAGTTAAGCCGGAACCGTTCACGGCAGAGGAAAAAGTGGCTTGGCACGAAAAAATGGACAATGTTGCTCTCGGTTCGGACGCTTTCTTCCCGTTTGAGGACAATATTGAAAGAGCCGTTAAATCGGGCGTTAAGTACATCGCTCAACCGGGCGGTTCGGTAAGAGACGAAAATGTTATCGAATGCTGTGACAAGTACGGAATAGCAATGGCGATGACGGGCATTCGCCTCTTCCATCATTAATTATATTCAGCCTCCCATATACAAGAGGCGGCAACACGAAGTGTTGACGGTGAGTAAATATCAATCCCCATTCCTTTTTAGCCTCCACTTATTTATAAGGGGAGGTGGCAACACGAAGTGTTGACGGTGGGGTTATACATCCACCGACATCAATTCACAAAAAATTCATTAATTATTACCAATTCATCATTAAGGAGAATAAAAATGGTACGAGCAATAGTAGGAGCCAACTGGGGCGACGAAGGCAAGGGTAAAATCACTGATATGTTCGCTGAAAAGAGCGACATTGTTATTCGCTTTCAGGGCGGTGCAAACGCAGGTCACACCATCATTAACGAGCACGGCAGATTTGCACTTCACCTTATGCCGTCGGGTGTGTGCTACGATCACACGACCTGTATTATCGGCAACGGTGTTGCACTCGATATAAATAAATTCATCAACGAACTTGAAGATGTTAAAAAGGCAGGACTTAATCCGAAACTTCTTGTAAGCGACAGAGCACAAATCCTTATGCCATATCATATTTTACTTGATACATATGAAGAGGAAAGACTCGGCAAAAACGCGTTCGGTTCAACGAAGAGCGGTATTGCTCCTTTCTTCTCGGACAAATATTCAAAAATCGGCATTCAGGTAAACGAGCTTTTTGACGACGAAACTCTCAAAGCAAAACTCAAGAACATCTGCACGCTCAAAAATCTTACTCTTGAACATGTTTATCACAAACCGCTTCTCAGCGAGGAAGAGCTTTACAACACCTGTGTTGAGTACAGAGAAAAGATTGCACCTTATGTTTGCGACACTCACAAGTACATTGCACAGGCACTCAAAGACGGCAAAAACATTTTGCTTGAAGGTCAGCTCGGTACTCTCAAAGACCCTGATTTCGGCATTTATCCAATGGTTACATCATCATCAACCCTTGCAGGCTACGGCTGTGTAGGTGCAGGCATTCCGCCTCACGAGGTTAAGGACATTGTTGTTGTAACAAAGGCTTATTCGTCGGCAGTCGGTGCAGGCGAATTTGTATCGGAGATTTTCGGCGACGAGGCTCAGGAACTTCGTATCCACGGCGGCGACAAGGGCGAATTCGGTGCAACAACCGGCAGACCGAGAAGAGTCGGCTGGTTCGACTGCGTTGCTTCTCGCTACGGCATTGAATGTCAGGGTGCAACTCAGGTTGTAATGACCGCACTTGATTGCCTTTCATATCTTGAAGAAATCAAGGTTTGCGTCGGCTACGATATTGACGGCGAAGTTACAAAAGACTTCCCAACAACCTCTGTGCTTAAAAAAGCAAAACCTGTACTTAAAACGCTCAAGGGTTGGCATTGCGACATCAGAGGAATTAAGGAATTCGACAAGCTCCCTAAGGAAGCACAAGAATATGTTCTCTTTGTTGAAAACGAACTCGGCCACAAGATTAATATGGTATCAAACGGCCCTGAAAGAGAAGCAATCATTTACAGAGATTAAATCATACAGATATAAATCAATAAACCGACCAAGGCTCCCCTTTTAATGTTATAAAGGTGATTCCCCCGTTAATCGGGGGAAATGTCTGCAACGCAGACAAAAGAGGGCGTCTACGCAGTAAAGCTGTCGCAAATATAAATCAAAAAACCAGCTAAGGCTCCCCTTTTAATGTTATAAAGGGGAGCTGTCTGCATCTTGTATGCAGACTGAGGGGTGCGGGTCTCCGGTGGAGACCTCTGCACTTTAATGCAGAAACACCGACCGAGCCAGCAGGCGAGACTAAAAAGACTAAACAAACGAAATTTGCACCCCTTATAAATAAGTGAAGGCTTATTCTATTCAGATGTATTTTAGAAGACTGTTAGTTAAAAATATTTTTTTAACACGCAAGTTGTGTGGTATTTCCATTTTATTATTGAAATACCGTGTCTTAAAATATATAATATAGTTATGGAAGAGCAGAAGAAGATAAACACAATCAGGAAAATTAAATCAAAAAACAGCGAGGCTTTCTTTCTTGTTATAAGAGGGCTTGAGGTCGGTTTGTTTGCCGGGCTTGTCGCCGTGCTGTACAGATATATGCTGTCGGTTGCGGAGGACGGACTGAACAAAGTTTTAACATTCATCCACGGCAGTTGGTGGAAAATCGCAATATGGTTTGGCATTTTATGGTTAATCGGCACCTTTGTTTGCTACATCATCAAGTGGGAGCCGGCGTCGGGTGGTTCGGGCATTCCGCAGGTTACGGGCGAAATTAAAGGCAGAATGTCGCCGTCGTGGTGGAAAGTTCTTGTTGCAAAACTCATAGGCGGTACGGCTTCGGTATTTGCCGGTCTTTCACTCGGCAGAGAGGGGCCGAGCGTTCAGCTTGGCGGAATGGCGGCAAAAGGCGTTGCAAGAATTACAAAGGCGGACAAAACAACAGAGCTTCGAATGATTTCCTGCGGTGCCGGAGCAGGTATGGCGGCGGCGTTTAACGCTCCGCTTGCCGGAATTATGTTTGTACTTGAAGAAATTCATCACTCGTTTGACAAAAATATTCTTTGTATGGGCATTGTGGCAACCGTTGTTGCCGACTATGTGTCAAAGCTGTTTTTCGGTCAAAACACTATTTTCAACTACGACACGGTTAATTTTCCGCTGAAATATTATTGGATTTTGATTTTGTTGGGCATAATAATCGGTCTTTCTGGCGTTGGCTATACCAAAATTATGCTCAAAATGCAAGACAGTTTTAAGGCGATAAAAAGTATTCCGAACACGGTTAAGCTTCCGCTTGTTTTCGTTTTCAGCGGAGTTGTCGGACTTATCTGTCCGCAAGTACTTTGCGGCGGTCACTCTATGGTTGAGTTTTTGATGAACGAAAAGCCGGGCTTCGGCATTATGTTCGGTCTGCTTGTTGCAAAATTTTTGTTCGGTGCAATTTGCTTTGCGTGCGGTGCTCCCGGCGGAACGCTTTATCCTCTTTGCATTTTAGGTACATATCTTGGTGCGTCTTTCGGTTCGATTGCACTTCAAATCACCGGACTTCCGGACGGACTGTGGGAAGAATTTGCCGTTATCGGTATGGCAGGATTTTTCTCGGCTACCATCAAAAGCCCGATTACAGGTGTGGTTTTGGTATTTGAGCTTACGGGCAATATGAACAATATTTTGCCGCTTGTAACGGTTGCTCTTACAAGCTATGCGGTGTCTAATCTTTTGGGAAGCGAGCCGGTGTACGAGGCACTTCTTGCAAGAATTTCAACGCCGACAAACGAAGAACCGAGCGAAGAAATCTCGAAAAGAGAAAAAATTATCAAATCGTATGTTATCCCGACGGGGAGCGACATTGCCGACAAAAAAATCAAAGATATTGATTGGGGCAGGCACGCTCTTATCATCACGGTTGAGCGTGGTGAGGACAGCATAACCCCTAACGGCGATGTTGTGCTTAAAGCCGGGGACGAAATAGTATTTTTGGTATCGCAAAGGCGACTTGCAAAAACGAGCGAACACCTTGAAGAATTATTTGAGGAACAATATAAACCGTCAGAATAAGCACAAGGAGATGCACTATGACTTTTAAAGATAAGTTTAACGACAAAATCGGAAAAATCGTAACGAAGTTCACTTCTGTTTCACAGGACGAAAACGGTGAAATCGAGGTTGAAAAATCCATTACCGACGGTATGCCCGAGCTTACCCGTCAGGCGGCGGCAGAGGGTGCTGTTTTGTTAAAAAACGACAATGTTTTACCTTTTAAAGAGGGTACAACCGTGTCACTTTTCGGCAGAACTTACAAAGATTACTTTTTTGTAGGCTACGGCAGCGGCGGCGATGTTATCAGACCGTACAATATCGACATTGCCGAGGGCATCGAAAACTGCGACAAACTGAACCTTAATTACACACTCCACAACACCTATATGCAGTGGCGTGAAAAAAATCCCGTATCGCACGGATATTGGGCACATTGGCCGCTGAGATATTGGGAAATGCCGCTCACGGACGAAATTGTTGCAAATGCCAAAGCAAACAGTGATGTTGCGGTGGTTACAGTCGGCCGTTCGTCGGGTGAAGACAGGGATTGCAATCTTGAAAACGGCAGTTATTTTCTTCACGATGAGGAAATTGAAATGCTCGACCTTGTGACCGCTCATTTTGACAAGGTGGTTGTTTTGCTTAATGTCGGCAGTATCATCGATATGAGCTGGGTTAAGCACTACGGTGACAAAATCGGTGCGGTTATGTATGTTTGGCAGGGCGGAATGGAAAGCGGTAAAGCCGTTGCGGATTTGCTTTGCGGAAATGTCAACCCGAGCGGTAAACTGACTGACACAATTGCGAAAAACTACTTTGATTATCCGTCGTCGGCACAGTTCGGCAACAGAAAAGCAAACGAATATACCGAAGATATTTTTGTCGGTTACAGATATTTTGAAAGTTTCGCACAGGAAAAAGTGCTTTATCCTTTCGGCTTCGGGTTAAGCTACACAACCTTTGACATAAAGTGCGACAAAGCGGAAGCAAACGACAACGGCTTTGACTTTGAATTTACCGTTACCAACACGGGCGACCTTGCCGGCAAAGAAACCGTTCAGCTTTATCTCAATAAGCCTTGCGGAAAACTCGGCAACCCAAAGCGAATTTTGGTTGACTTTGCAAAAACCGACCTTATCGAGCCGAACGGCAGTCAAAAATTGACTGTGAGCGTTGATATGTATCAGCTCACATCTTATGACGACTGCGGTTCAACGAACAACGCAAGTGCGTATGTTACCGAAAAAGGCGAATATGATTTTTACGCCGGAAGCGATGTCAGAACAGCCGAAAAAGTGTTTACATATTATCAGGAAAGCACCGAAGTTTGGGAACAGCTCAAACAAATTTGTGCACCTAAGACGGACTTCCTTGTTTGGCGTGCAGAGGAAAAACACGGCAAGTATTTACTCGGTTCAAAACTTGCGGCAAAGGAAAAATACGACCTTGCAACAAGAATTATCAACAATCTCCCTGCAGACATTGAACAAACCGGCGACAAAGGGATTAAACTTCAGGATGTAAAAGACGGCAAGGCGACACTTGACGAATTTGTGGCACAGCTTGACAATGTTGAGCTTGAAGCAATAACAAGAGGCGACTACAAAATGGATTCGCCGCTCGGTGCAAAAGGCAACGCCGGTGCATACGGCGGTGTGCTCCAAAGTCTGCGTGACAAGGGCGTTAAGCCGATTATCACAACGGACGGCCCGTCGGGTATCAGAATCGTGTCGTGCTGTTCGCTGTTGCCTATCGGAACACTTCTTGCCTGCTCGTTCAACACCGAACTTGTTGAAAAACTCTACTCGGTTATTGCAAAAGAAATGAAAGAAAAAGGCAGTGATGTTCTTCTCGCTCCGGGAATGAATATTCACAGAAATCCGCTTTGCGGCAGAAATTTTGAATATTTTTCGGAAGACCCGTATGTAAGCGGCAAAATGGGTGCGGCTTGCGTAAGAGGTATTCAGTCGCTCGGCGGTTCTGCATGCCCTAAACACTTTGCGTGCAACAATCAGGAACTTGCACGAACAACAAACGATTCACAAGTCAGTGAGCGTGCTTTGCGTGAAATTTATCTCAAAGCGTTTGAAATCTGCGTAAAAGAGGCTCACCCGAAAAATATTATGACTTCATACAACAAGGTTAACGGCGTATGGAGCCACTACAATTACGATACCTGCGTTACGGTTCTCCGCAACGAGTGGGGATATGAGGGCAATGTTATGACCGACTGGTGGATGCACCCGTCAAAGAGTATTGAATTCCCTAAAATGCGTGACCAAGCATACAGAGTGAGAAGCGGTGTAAATGTGCTTATGCCGGGCGGCGACCGAATTACAAACGGAAAACCGGACGGAACGCTTTTTGCCACTCTCGGCAAGCCTTTCGGAATTACGGTAGGTGAAGTTCAGCAAAGTGCAAAATGGGTTCTCAAATCGGTTATGGAGATTGAATAAACAATTTTATCAGCCTCCACTTATTTATAAGGGATGCGGGTCTCCGGTGGAGACCTCTGCATTTTTAATGCAGAAGCACCGACCGAACCGGTAGGTGAGACGGTGGCAATGCGAAGCAAAAGACGGAAGGGTTTTACCTTTTTATTATCTTAACCCCTCGTAGGGTGCGGCATCCCTGACGCACCGAAACGGAATGCCGCGGACGGCATTCCCTACGAAAGCACGACAGTGCCCCTTACAAGTGAACTGCCCCAAATTGTGCAGACAGTACAAAAAGCCCCCCTCTTGATGTAAGG
>CAVBQD010000082.1:0-9211 GCA_963597385.1 bacterium
TACTTGAAGAGCGTGGAATGACTGTTGATGAGGATAAGTTTAACGAACTTCTTGCAAATCAAAAGGCTACTGCCCGTGCCGCCCGTAAAGATGCCGGTGCAGACGCGTGGAAAAATTCAAGCGTAAAGATTGATGCAGAAAAGACTTTGTTCACAGGCTATACCGATTTTACGGCTGAAGCAAAAATCCTTGCCCTCGTAAATTCGGACGGTGAGCTTGTTGATATGCTCGGTGCAGGTGAAAAAGGCTCCGTTGTGCTTGACAAAACTCCTTTCTATGCCACATCGGGCGGTCAGGTTGCAGATACAGGCGTTATCACGGCAGACGGTGTTGAATTTGATGTAGAAGATACCTCAAAGAACGCAGACGGTATTTATATCCATAGCGGTACCGTTAAAAACGGCGTTGTTACTGTCGGTAATACAGTTAATGCACAAATAGACGCAGACAGAAGAAAGTCTGTTATGCGTAACCATACTGCGGCTCACTTGCTTCAAGCCGCACTTCGTGAAGTCCTCGGCACTCATGTTGAACAGGCAGGTCAGCTTGTTAATGAAAAAGAGGTTCGCTTTGACTTCACCCATTTCAATCCTCTTACGGATGAAGAACTCAAAAAGGTTGAGGCAATCGTAAACAGAGAAATCCTCGCTTGTTCTCCTGTAACTATGCAGGAAATGCCTATTGAAGAGGCTAAGAAGATGGGTGCAATGATGCTCTTCGGCGAAAAGTACGGCGATATTGTCCGTGTTGTTAAAGCCGGTGATGTATCAACGGAATTCTGCGGCGGTACTCATGTTTCGTCAACAGGCGAACTCGGACTTCTCAAGGTGGTTTCGGAAGCTTCCGTTGCCGCAGGTGTTCGCAGAATCGTTGCTCTTACAGGTACAGGCGTTCTTAGTTATCTTAACGAATGCGAGGATACCGTTAAATTTGCATCTGCAACATTTAAGTCATCGGATAACGAAGTTAAGGACAGAATTTCTGCTCTCGTTGCCGAAAATAAGGCTAAGGATAAGGAAATTCAAAATCTCAATGCCGAAATGACAAAGCTCAAGAGTGCAGATATGTTCTCATCGGCTGTTGATGTTGACGGACTTGAACTTTATACGGCAAAGGTTGAGGGCACAACTCCGGACGCACTTCGTTCTATGGGCGATGATGTTAAGGCAAAGGGCGACAATGTTGTTGCCGTTCTTGCAGGCGTAAACGGAGATAAGGCAAATCTTGTTGCTGTTTGCGGCAAGGGTGCTATCGCAAAGGGTGTTAAGGCAGGCGACCTTGTTAAAGAAGTTGCCAAAATCGCAAACGGCGGCGGTGGCGGCCGTCCTGATTCAGCTATGGCAGGTGCAAAGGATGTTACAAAGATTGACGAAGCACTTTCCAAGGCAGAAGAAATCGTTAAGTCGTTAATAAAGTAAACATTATCCTAATAAGCCTCCCTTGTGTAAAGGGAGGTGGCGGAACATTGTTCCGACGGAGGGATTGTTTCGGTTTTATTGAAAATTAATCGTTTTTCGGAGGCAAGAATATGTGCGTTTTTTGCGAAATAATCAACGGTAATATACCGTCAACAAAAGTGTATGAAGATGATATGATGGTTGCTTTCAAGGACTTAAATCCTGTTGCACCCGTTCACTTCCTTTGCGTTCCTAAGGAACATATTGAAAGTGCAAACGCTCTCAATGAGGAAAATGCCGAGTATGTCAGCCATATATTTGCAAAAATTCCCGAGATTGCTAAATCACAGGGGATTGAATCATACAGAATTATCAATAACTGCGGCTCCGATGCCGGTCAAACAGTAATGCACTTGCATTTTCATGTTATCGGCGGCACAGAGTTAGGGGAGAAGTTAATATGAAAGACACTTATACATTAAAAATCGGTGGAATTGAAAGAGAACTTCAAAAGTTCCCTGTATCGGATAAACTTGATATTGCCGCATTCATTCTTTTCGGCGATGTAGAACTTACCGAGGTTTGTGCAAAAGAGCTTCTCAAAAAAGTTCCCGAGTTTGATTACATAGTGACTCCCGAGGCAAAGTCTATTCCTCTCGCATATGAAATGAGCCGTTTGAGCGGTAAAAAATATATCGTGGTTCGTAAAGGCGTAAAGGTTTATATGGACCGTCCGGAAAAAGTGGTTGATGTTTCGCTCACCACTCAAAAGGAACAGGCACTTTATCTCGGTCACGAAGACGGTGATTTGCTTGACGGTAAGCGTGTTCTTATTGTTGACGATGTTGTTTCAACAGGCGGTAGCTTGAAAGCTGTCAAAGAGCTTCTTGCAAAGTTTAATGCAAATGTTGTTGCATCGTGCTTCCCACTTGCAGAGGGTGATGCCGCAGACCGCGATGATGTCATTTATCTTGAAAAATTGCCGCTTTTCTTCAAATAATAAATCAATTTACAAGGCTGTGATTGCAAATTCGCTTTCACAGCCTTAATTTTAACAAAATTTTAACCGTTTTTTTTTTTTTTTAGGTTATTGACATATGTCACCCTTATATGTATAATCAAGTTGTGCAGTATGCACAAATATTTATAAGGAAGTGATTAGATGAAAAAAAGACTGACCGCCTTGTTGTTGTCACTGTGTATGATTCTTGCAATTATACCCGTTTCTGTTCGTGCCGAAACAAGTCCGAACATAAAAATAGGTGATTACATTCAAATGGGTAAATACAACGGCAACTCTGTTTTGTGGCGTTGTGTAGACATTGACAGCAACGGTCCGCTTATGCTTTCGGATAAGGTTATTGCCACCTTGGCATATGATGCCAAAACAAGTGATAACAGCCGAACAAAATCTCACAGCCGAAATTACAAGCGTGACACCTACGGTTCAAACTACTGGAAAGACAGCAATATGCGTTCCTGGCTTAATTCAACTGCCGAAGCAGGTAAGGTCGATTGGCTTTGCGGCAACGCCCCAAAGGTTGGATATGTCAGCGATGACGGTGCATATAACACAAAAGCCGGCTTTTTGAATGCATTTTCAAAAGCCGAAATTGCGGCAATGAAAACAGTTACCCAGCGTTCCCTTGTTTCACATCCGGAATATAACAACGGTGTTATTGACGGTGATGCAAATTCCGATTTGTATTATTATGATAATATAGAGGAAGTTGCATACAATTTTGACAGTGCTTATTTCGAAAACACAACCGAAAAGATGTTTCTTCTCGATGTTAAACAGGTTAATTCCGTGTGGAAAAATCTAAAAAGCTATTATATAGGTTATAATTCTAACGGTATGGCGTGGCCGTATTGGCTTCGCACTCCTGTCACCGACTGTAATCACGATATGCGTTATGTCGCTTCTTCAGGCAGTATAGGCCGTTATGCTCCTTGGTATTCAAGTCTGGGCGTCAGACCTGCATTTTATCTTGATTCCGATTATTTTGTTGCAACAAGCGGAAGCGGTACCCAAAGCAGTCCGTATGTCGGTTCCGCACCGAATAAGCAGGAAGAGGATTATTCGGTTTCCGAACCGGTTGAGGACCCAAATCAGGATTGGAATGTCAGCACGACACAAAGCCTTAAACTTAAACTCGGAACGACTTTTTCTGCAGACGGAAAATATGCAAATCCGACAATCCCTGTTTACACTATCCAAAAAACGAGAAGTGACCTTGAAAATATGGTTGTGGTTATTTGCGGTGAGGGCTACACAAAAAGCCAACAGGGCAAATTCATCAATGATGTTAAAAGAATATGGAACGGTGCAATGCAATATGAGCCTTATAGAAGTTATGCCGATAGGTTTAATGTTTATGCACTTTGTACTGCGTCCGAATCTACCTTTGACAGCGACGGAAGCACATTCTTTGATGTTGTGGTTGGCAGTAGCGGATATGTAAATATCTCTAATAATGTAACGGGAAGTATCTGTAAAAACCATATTTTTGAGCGTTGTATAGGCCCTGAATTTATTGAACAAATTCATGACGCTCATATTGAAAACACAACCGACCCAAATGACCAAAGCGGTGCTCAAGGCGAATATGAGCCGTATTATTATGTAAATAATTATATTACACAATTTGCTTTGATAGTAAATACAACAAGAGATTTCGGCGGTTCTTCCACCAATTACAAATCAGGTTTCCATTATTTTATATCCCCGTCCGACAGTTATCGTGCACCGAAAACCTTTGCACACGAGTTCGGTCACGGCTTGTTTATTCTCGGTGACGAGTATTTGACTTCAACGGTTGCAATGCCGGAATACAGCGATAACGAATCACTCAATCTTACTTCTGTTGCCGACCCTGAAAAAATAAAATGGAAACAGCTTCACGGATTCAGGAATACATACACTTGTATGAACAGCTATAATTCAAAGATATATGTTGCAAGCTACGAGTGCCTTATGAGAGATACAAACTATCAGTTCTGCGAGGTTTGTCGCTTGCAGGGTACTAAGCGTATGTCGCAGTTTGTTGACGAACCTAAGCTTTATGTTGCTACACCCGAGGTCAAGGAGTATACCGAGGAATATTCCAAACCGTCCGATTTTGAAAGCCGTGATACGAGTGCGTATTATACTTACACATCAAACCGTAACAACCGACTTTTGAGCGGTTCAAGCAAAAGCCGTTTCGGCACAGGTATGAAAGGTAAGAAAATCGAGCTTCGCACGGTGGTTCAAAATCTTTCGGAAAAGACTGCACGCCGAGTTAAACTCAAAATGTGGATTAAACATTCCGACGGCACAGTAGCTGTTGATTCATCGGGTAAATCGCTTGAAACTGTTCAGGATTTTGATATTTCCGCTTGGACTGAAAAACCTAATTTCTGGGCAAAAGGTGCAATGGACTATACGGGCAGTGATTTTGATTCGGGTTTACAAAACTGTTCGCTCATTTACCAAATTCCGTCCGATGCAAACCTTGCAACAGGCGATACGGTTGCATTTCAAGTTTTGGATGAAAACGGCAATGTCCTTGCCGATGACAATACCGAAACACAAAGCTATGCAAATGTTTCGGTAAATTACAAATTTGAAGACGGCTCTGAAATACCGAATACAGCCGGCGGAACAGTCCCGGTTCCGATTGGTCAAACAATCGATTGGACTCCGCCTAAATCGCTCTACGGATACAAACTTGTTAAAACAGAGGGTCTTAACGAAACGCCGACCGCAAACGACGCTTCGGTTACTTATTATTTCAGAAATCAAGACGAAACACCGTCACCGGTAATCAGCACAGTTTCGCTATCGCTTGAAAGCAGTATCACAATGAATTTTAAGGTGCTTAAAAACAGCCTTGCTTCATACGATAGTTATTATGTCAACTTTAAGTGCGGCGACAAGGAAGTTAATGTGTCGGATTGTACCGAACAGGGAAGTTACTATGTTTTCTCTTACAAGGGTATTTCTCCGCAACTTATGAATGACGATGTGAAGGCAGTCTTGCACGCTAAAAGCGGTTCTGAGGAGTACACAAGTCCCGAAAAGACGATGAGTGTAAAGACTTATGCTTATACAATGCTTAATAAATACGGCAATGACGACAGTTATTCAAAACTTCGTACCCTCCTTGTTGACTTGCTCAATTACGGTGCGGCGGCACAGGAATATATCGGCTACCAAACCGATAATCTTGTGAATTCCGACCTTACAAGCACTCAAAAATCTTGGGGAAGCACCGATTCAACAGCGTTTAATAATATCAGAAATTACAGCTATAAAACAGTAGACAATCCAAAATCCGAATGGAAAGGTTCAGGGCTTGTTCTCAGCAATGCCGTAACCGTCAGGGCGAAGTTTACGGCTGAAAATATTGATAACAAAACCGTTGAAATAACTTGCAAAGACGCAAAATTCACCTATACAAAAGATGATTTTGTTAAAAACAGCGACGGCACATATTATGTATATTGCGATAAGCTTTATGCAAATGAAATGAGCGATGAAATCTATTTGACGGTTTATGAAAACGGCGTACAGTGCGGTAATACAATGCGTTTCAGCATTGAATCGTATGCACGCTTGGTAAGAGATAATTATAAGGGCAAAGCCCTTGATAAAATGACAACAGCGATGATGCTTTACGGCAAAAGTGCCAAAGCATACGGAGCTTAGAGAAAGGAGTTACTATGAAAGAGTATATGAAACCTCAGGCAGAACTTCAAAAATTCAAAATCTGCGATGTTGTTACAACATCGGGTGATGACGGCAAAAGAGACCCGATTGAATTGCCTGACCTTTAATATAAGTTTATTGAAAAATGCTTCACTTGTGGAGCATTTTTTTATAATATATAAATTAATAATAAATATTGAAAAAAGTATCATAAAATGATAAAATATAATGTGTTAAATTGCTCATAATAGTACTGAGGTGCTGTTATGTGCAATGAAAATGAAAGTAAAAACGAGGATGTTAACGAAAATAACAACAACGGCGATGACGCTTCTTCTTTTGAAACAGGGTCTATTACCGTAAAAAAAGACGGACACTTCATTCACTGCCTCACGATTATCGGGCAGATTGAAGGGCATTATATTTTGCCGAGTCAAAACAAAACAACTAAATACGAGCATGTTATTCCTCAACTTGTCGCTATTGAGGAAAGCAGAGAAATCGACGGGCTTCTTATTATTCTCAATACCGTCGGTGGTGATGTTGAAGCGGGTCTTGCAATTGCGGAACTTCTTTCAACTATGAAAACGCCTACCGCTTCTTTGGTTCTCGGAGGGGGACACAGTATCGGCGTACCGCTTGCCGTCAGTTGCGAGCGTAGCTTTATTGCCCCAACGGCAACGATGACCGTACACCCTGTAAGAATGAATGGCACGGTCCTCGGCGTGCCTCAAACGCTGTCTTATTTTGAAAAAATGCAGGATAGGATAGCAAGGTTTGTGGAAAACAATTCGCAAATAAGTGCCGAGAATTTCAGAGCACTGATGATGAAAACGGGTGAACTGATTATGGATGTGGGCACCGTGCTTGACGGTGAAGAAGCCGTAAAATGCGGACTTATTGATGAACTCGGCGGCCTTTCGGACGCCCTTGACTATCTTCAAAATGTTATTGAGAGGGAAAACTGATGCTCTATACTGTTATCGATGTTAACGATGTTTTTTATAAAAATAATACAACTGCTTCAAAGCCTCGTTCCACAAATCCGTACGATTATATAAGAACAGGCTATTATCTTGATAACGCTCATTATTTCGGAGGACAAAACAATGTCAATTTTAACAGCAATATTTCAGGCACTTTTCCAAGCGGTGTGCCGCATTTTTCCAATAAGTGAAACCGCTCATTCTTCAATGTTCCATGATTTCGCCGGTAGATTTTCGGGCGAATGTTCGTCGCTGACCGGAATTGTACATATAGGTATAGCCGTGGGTATTGTTGCGGCAATGTATAAATTTTTCTTTAAAATGTCGCGTGAGTTTTTCTCAACATTCGGCGATATTTTCAAAAAGAGATTAAAGGGTAACAAGCCGAGTAATTCAAGACATTTTATGTATATGACTCTCATAAGCTTTTGCCCGATGATTTTGTGGCTTATACCTTTCGGTAAATACGGATTTTTTTACAACTTCCTTCGTGTTACACAGTTTAATATGACGCTCCTTGATGATGGTATTTTTCTTGCAATTACAGGTGCAATGCTCATTATTGCAACTTTTGAACTTGCAAAGTCACGCCTGACAAAGCCTGTCGGTATCTATGCGGCGGTAGTTATCGGTGCTTTAAGCGTTTTGTTTATCCCTGTATCGGGATTTTCGTTTATCGGTATGGTGTTTGCCGTTCTTGTACTTTTCGGAGTGAACAAAAAACTCGCACTTAATTACGGGCTTGTTATGACCGTGCCCGTTCTTGTTGTTACCGGTATTATTGAAATATGCCTCAGTGTTACTCATGTCGGTGTTGCTTCGATTATTATCGGTCTTGTTATTTCAATCGTTGCGGCATTTTTCAGCACCGTATTTCTCAAATTTGTTGTTAATAAAGGTTATCTTAAATATATCGGAATTTATGATGTTTCCCTTGGTGTAATAATACTTATTATCGGTATTTTTGAATTGATTTTAAGAAAATAAAGTAGGTAAATTATGGCAAACAGTAAAAATACAAAACAAAAACAGAATAAAAGGCCGACGGCTAAAAAGTCTGTTACTCATACAAAAAAAGAGCTTGCCGAATTTGAACAGCAACAAAAGCTTATGGATCTTGAAGCTCAGGCTAACAAAAACAGAATTATCAGCATAATTATTTTTGCTTTTTCGGTTTTGTTTTTCTTTGTTGCCGTTATTCCGGGTGAAAATTTTTGGAATGATGTACATAATGTTTATGTGGGTCTTTTCGGTTGGATGGCGTCAATAGTTTTTCCGCTTTTGAGCCTTATTTATTCTTTTTTGGTGCAAAAAACGAAATCAAGTAAAAAGATGATAGCGGAACCTATTTGCATTGTTTTGATAGTGCTTTTCATCTCCGCGTTTATTTATATTGTCAGAGCCAAAAGCGGCGTGCCGTTTCTTGACACTTGCAAAAATGAGTTTTCAGACGCACCTTATGTTTTTAACGGCGGATTTTTCGGTGCCGTGCTCGGGTGGTTGTTTATGACTATGGGCAAAGCTCCTGCAATAATTGTTGACTTGCTTCTTATCGTTGTCGTGATTATGCTCCTTTCAAAGGTTACTGTTAATCAGTTTTTCAAAAACACGGCAAAGCCCGTTCGCAAGGTTGTCGAAAAGGCAACTCCGTACATCGAGGAACGCCGTGAAAGACGCAGAATGAGCAATATTGACATTCCGCTTGACGATGAGCCTCCGGTGGCAGAAGAACAACCGAAGAAAAAATCAAGGTCAAAGCCTAAAGATGTTGATGTTGAAGAAGAAACGGAAGAACCTGTTGATGATATTTCAAAGGTTATTGAAGAACTAAAAAATGCAACAAGCAAAAATAAGCTTGACAGAAATGAACCTAAGAGTAAAAATGCAAATGAAAAGAAAAGCCTTGACGATATAGTCAAAACTGCAAGTGAGGATAAGCCTTCACAAGCAAAAAAAGAGGAAAAATCCGAGCCGGTTCCCGAATTTGTGGTTACCGAAGAGGATATGCAAAAGGAAGTTAAAGAATACAAACTCCCAAGCGTTGATATTCTTAAAACGGTTAAGCATAAATCGGCAAAAGATGTTTCTGCCGAGCTTAAAACCAATGCGGAACTTTTGGTTGAAACTCTTGCTTC
>CAVBQD010000083.1:0-9007 GCA_963597385.1 bacterium
TTTGAAGACTATAGAAAGAGACACGATTTTGACTTGCATTATTTTGATGATGACAATGATAGATACAGTTGGCGTTCCTTTTATTTGGGTCATCCCGAACTTGGAATTTATCCTGAAAATTACGAAACCGAGAAAGAATACAAAAAAGCCTTGAGTAAAGCTCAATATCCTTGGCGTGAGTATTGCGAGGATGGATTTGAATTTGGGGTTAATCCGGAGGATTATAAAACCGAAGAAGAATACAAAAAAGCTTTGAATAGAGCCAAATATGGTTGGCGTATATATTGTGATGACCCTTTGTATACAGGAATCGATCCTGAAAATTATGAAACTGAAGAAGAATACCAAGAGGCTCTTGCATATGCACTTGAAAATGAAGATGATATGGAAAATAATGCAGAAATTACATTGAATATTTCCTTTGGAGAGCCGTTTATCTCCGATGAGAACGAAAAAATCAAGGAAGAAGACTATCCTAATAAACGCCGTTATAACGCTGCTTATACATTGGCAAATGAATTTCTTATTTACTGTGATGATGAATGTGAAAAGGAGAATAAAGCCTGTTGTAGATTCATTCTTGATAAAGCTGACACAATTATTGCAGCTAATTATTTGTCATATAACAGCGGGTTTTTGTTTGCTCAAGCTATAAAAGATAATTTCAGTGTTCCTTGTTCTCTTCCTGATGAAGATGAAAAAAGTGAAATAGCTTTTTATAAAATTCTTCGTAAAATTGCCAAGAGAGATGTTCCTCTGTCATTTGAAATTTGGTCTTGGTGTTTAGAACAGTTTTTGCCATACTCTGAATATGATGAATTTTGTACATATGCTTTGACCGGAGAAGTTATTTCATATCTTTGTGAATTTCCCGAAGGATATATAACAAAATTGGTTCATTATTTGGATGATAATGAAAATTTTTGTAAATCATTATTGACTGCGGAAGATGACCCAATAAGTAATTTCCCCGAGCTGGTTACGGAAGCTATAAAAGAAAAGCTGTTTAAAACGGCAAATTCTATTTTTAACTCTGAATTTGAAAAGATAAAAAATGACTGGAAAATGATAAACGAATATACCGAGGATTTAATCTCCGGATGCCGAAATTATATAGAATTGGAAACGATTGAGTATTTCAGAGATAATCTTTTTTCGAAAATTAAGGCAATTCCGCTCGGTATGGTACAGGACGAAATAGAGGATTGGGAAGAGGAAATTTCAGAATATATCAGCTATTTAGAAGATACATCCGAAAAATATGCTTTTACAAGGGAATTTGCCTGGAGAAAGGCTGTCCCGGACGGAAAAGAATATGGCTTAAATCCTTTGGATTATGATACAGAAAATGAATATCTTGAAGCCTTGGATGACAAGATAAAAGAAATTCGTCAAAAAGAACAGGATAAAAAACCAAAGGAGCGTCAAATTGCAAAACAAACCGAGATTCAGGAATACGAAATAGACGATAATATTTATACATACTGTGGTGTCTTATTACCGAATTCTGACCGCCCTTATTCATTCCGAACAGAAGATGATTCAATAAAAATCGGTGATACAGTTATCGTTCCTGTTGGTAAAAATCAAAAAGAAAAGAAGGGTAAAGTTGTTTTCGTTGGACAATATTTAAGAATAGCTGTGCCTTATCCTGTGGAAAAAACAAAATTAATTTTGCGTAAAATTGATAAAGAAACGGACTAAACTTCAATATAAAAATAGATAAGTGTGCAATTTTGTAAATTTGAAAATATAAAAACAGCCTCCAATGGTGGAATTAACCATCATTGGAGGTTTATGTTTTAAGGATTGTAAAATTTAGAACTCGTCATCATCAAATTCATCTTCGTCATAAAAATCGAAACTTTTCTTATCGTCCTCTTCCAATTCGTCAAGGATGAGGGAGTCAATGATTGTGTCCTTGTAATCAACAGTTCCGTCATTGTTCCAATCAATATCAAATATGCTCATGATAACACCTCCTAAAAGAACATAAGTTTTTTCTTTAATTCAATAATACCACAGAGAAATGATATATGCAATATCATTTCTCTAAGATGTACTGTTTTTGGGACACTAAATGTTAGCGTTTGATTTCTCTTGCAATAAAATTATATTTATGCTACAATGAAAATGCCAAATCAATTAAATATTTTATTCGTATAAAGGCGTGCTGTTTTTATTGTCAAAAACACAGGCTTTGTTATGCACGTTTTTTACGATGTATTTAATTGGTTTGGCGACTGTTGAAGCTGTGTGTTTTATTGCGTATGGCTTCGGCTGTACGCATTTTTTTATTTCGAGGAGATGATATATTAAGGGGAAAACAATGAAATTTAGCAATGCATGAATTAAAAAAAGAGGAGTAATATTTATGAAAAAATGTTTATGTTTGTTATTGTCTGGTATTATTTTGTTATTAATGTTTGCAGGTTGTTCAAAAACTGTTGATAGTATCACATTTAAAAATGAAAATTTGCAAATGGAAATTGGTGATAAAACTGCTATTGAATATTCGATTGTGCCGGAAAATACAAAGAAGCCTAAAATAAAATGGCAGTCAACTGATAAGAGTATTGCAACGGTTGACAAAAATGGTAATGTGACTGCTTTAAAAGATGGTGAAACAGAGATTTATGCAACATCAGGTAAAACAGCTCAATCTATTTGTAAAGTTAAAGTTTTGAAAAAGCAAAAATTGGAAACTGATGGTCTAAAAATCGAAGGAGTTTATCTTAATAATGGATACAAAACGAAAAAAGATACATCAAAAAAGTTAGTATATGTTGTATATGAGGTTACTTCAACAGGTGCTAATATGAAAATTGATGCTAAAAGTTTATCAATTACTTTCGACGGTATTAATACATATGAATCTGTCAGAAGTAAGACTGACACTAAATATATGCCTAATTATTATAAAAGTGCATGTTTAAAAGAAGTCAATGTTGGCGAATCGCTGAAAGTTGTTGAAACATTTGAAGTTCCAAAAGCTGAATTTACACCCGGTAAAATCATTACATTTGAAAAATCTCAAATTGAACAATTTAAGGATTTATCATTTCGTAGCGACAGTGTCGTTGAGTGTAAAAGTGCAAAACAAGTTGCTAAAAAAGCCGATCCTAAAGGATACAAATCGGAAGTTACCGCCCGTAAAGATGCTGACTCAAAAACTGTTTCTAAAGTTAAAAGAGAAATTAATGGCTACCAATGGGAATTTTATGTAAGCAAAATTTCTTGGGAACTTGAGTTTTACGGCGGTAATAGATATCAATTAAGGACAAATTTTGGAACTGCTGTTGACGGTAAATATTCTGTTAAAAAGGGCTATATAATTTTGACTAATGATGAAACTAAGGGAAAAACCGAAATACCATATAGCTTTAAAAACGGAAAATTTGACTTGGATGTAACTACAGCATATGATGCGGGTGAATAAATTAAAATTGGGCAATATAAAAAAGAAAAAATGTGTTATTATAATTAGTCTAATTTTTATTTCGATTTTTATTTCGATAATGTTTCTTATATCTTTACAGATAAAAGAAAATAAGCTAAGAGCACAAGAAATACATAATAATATGTTGGGCACTTCATTTTATTCAAAAACAAAAGATGATGATGGGTTTTATAATAATTACACAAGTAATAATTTGAAATCGTATGAGTTTTATTGGTTAACAACCGATGAAACACTTTATATTTTCAATAAAAATGGGTCTGTTCAATATAATAGTTCGTTTGATATGACTGCTTTGGCTTATCCAAAAGGAGTAAATCCACCATCCGGTACACATAATAATTTTGAAAACAACTATGATGAATTTAGTGTTTATATTTCTCTATCCGGGCATATATATCTTTCTTTTAGTGATACACCAAAGAAATCAGATTACGAATTAATAGTCGGAACCGATAATATTCCATCATCAATAAAATATAAAAAATTAAACGGTGATTATATATTTTTGGAAAAGCAGTAATGTATAAATGTTAAATTAACTTTTAAGCAGCTGAAAATAATTTAGAGCATCTCGTATGAGGTGCTCTTTTTCTTGAAAAAAGCCGACAGATGTGTTATCATTTCTTTAAAAAAGTGTATAGAGATTTTAATGTTAAAACGGACTTTGTCCTTTGCCGATAAAGGAGATTGAATGAAGAAATATATTAAGGCTTTATCGTTGGTTTTTGCGATTATATTTATGTTTTCAATCGTTGGTTGCAGTAATGAAAATCAAAACATAAATCCCGATTTATCTGCTGAAAATACGGAACTAAAGAATTATGATGTTCCGGAATATCATATTGACAGCGTTACAAAAAAGATAACTTCTCATGGAAGTGTCAGCGTTAATTTTGTTGCCGATAAAGATAGTAAATTACTTTTTAAACTTGGTAAAAGCAATATGAAAAGCGTGTATATTGCCGGGGTGAATATGGGATTTTCGACCGCGACAACCAATCTTGCGGCGGTAGATGTTTCGTACGATACATATTTAACTTGGCTTAATCAAATTGCACAGATGAATGCTAATACGGTTCGTGTGTTCTCGATTATGCCGCCGCAGTTTTATAAAGCTGTTTATGATTACAATACCAAAGCAACGGATAAATTATATCTTATGCAAGGCGTGTGGTTTAACGAAGAATATATGACCGACCCGGGAGACTGCTATAAAGGTGCTGTCATAGAGGACTTTGAGAGAAATGTAACAAAAGCTGTCGATGTTATTCATGGCAACGGTGAATATATAAGTTATTCGGAAAATGACAGTGATAAATACATTTATGATGTTTCAAAGTATACATTGGGCTATATTCTGGGCTTGGAATGGAATAACGATTTTGTTACTCAAAGCAACGCTCATAGTGATAAAGCTGTCTTTTCCGGCAAATATCTTAAAACAAGCGAAAACGCAAAGCCGTTTGAGTCATTTCTTGCACAAATAGGCAATACTCTTATAGAACACGAAATTGAAAACTATAATTATCAAACGCCTGTAGCTTTTCTTAATTGGACAACAACCGACACGCTTAATCATCCGAATGAGCCTGACGAATACGAAGACAGTGTAGAAGTAAATACGGAAAATATTTTGGCAACCGATGACTTTTATGCAGGTCTTTTTGCCGCTGTTGATGTTTATCCATATTATCCTAAAAGTATAGATTATGATACAAAATACAACACTTACAAAGATGATTTGACAGGTAAGCAAAATAACTACAAAGCTTATCTTGAAGATTTAAAAACTCAATACAGCGTGCCCCTTTTGATAGCCGAATTTGGGGTTTCAACCTCCCGCGGTTGTGCCGCCGAAAGTGTTTTGGGCTATAATCAAGGCGGTAATACGGAGGAAGAGCAGGGGATTTACGATAGCAAAATGATTGTTGATATTGCAAGTTCGGGCTGTGCCGGCGGATTGATTTTTTCTTGGCAGGATGAGTGGTTTAAACAAATTTGGAATACATTTAAATATACCGATTGTACTCCGGAAAAGCGAACTCCGAACCGTATGGCGTCCGAGCAAAACTACGGTATTTTAGCTGTTGAAGCAGGGAAAAAGACTGCATGTATTCTTGACGGTAAAACCGATGAATGGCAGGCGAGCGATATCCTTATTGATGACGATAATTACTCTTTGAGTGTTAAGTACGACGAGGCGTATCTTTACGGTTATGTCAATCTTAAAAACGGGAAATTCGGAAATGACAAAATTGTAATTCCTGTTTCGACTGTCGGTGTCGGCAGCAATAAAGCTAATGATTTTGGCTTAAACTTTGATAAAAAAGCCGATTCGCTTATCGTTATTGACGGTGAAAATAATTCTGCCGTTATGAACGATGAATACTACGATTATAATCTGTTTAGATTTTATCCCGATATAAAGAAAAGTCCAAATTCAGGAAATTACAATATCGTTACTCAATTTGTTAACGGTGAAATGCAACTTCCCGAAACCGATAAAACAATTGAGAGAAAAAGCAACGAGGTAGGAAAACTTAATTTTGGCATAAGCGATCCCGACAGTGATGACTTTAATTCTCTCAGTGATTTTTATGCAACCGATAATGTTATTGAATTTCGCATTCCATGGTATATGCTTGGTGTTCTCAATATCTCGCAGGGCGTCGCTTTGAACAATTTTAATAAAGAAAATGAAGCTTCTGCCGTCGAACTCGAAAGTATTTCGCTCGGAATTTCGTTTGTAAATCAAAGCAATGAGGTTAGTTTGAAAGAAATTAACTACAAAACTTCCGACAGTACATATCACACCAGATTGAAAAAGTCGTATAAATATATTCAAAAAACACTTGAAATGCTGTTTGAATAGTAAAAAATGATTAAAGCAAGCCGAAATTGTAAATTCTGCTTGCTTTTTATTGTAATTTATACGGCTGTATGATATAATGTACATATATTTTTGACATTTTTAATTTTGCGGATTAAAAATATTAATTGAGGTGTTTTTTATGAAAAAAGTTATAAGCCTTTTGCTATCACTTTCGTTGATTATGTCTGTGGGATTACCGGGTACGCTTGTTAATGCCGCAGAGAGCATTACTATCTACTATAACGACGCCGAACTTACAGAAACTTTGCATATCACAGAGTACGATTCTGCTCAGTTTACGGCTCATTCCGAATCGGAATTTCCAACCGGCTCAAGTATTGAATGGGAAAGCAATATGCCGCTTCTTGCCGATGTTGACGAAAACGGTAAAGTAACAGCATACGACTATTCAAAAGCCGCTGTAATCAGATATTGGCTTGATAACGAGGTTCGTCCTACACCTATTATCGGTAACGCAACTGCCGATGCTATTGAAAAAGCATTTGCCAATGCCGGTATTGACCTTAATGACAGCAATTTAAATACCGATTTGGTTGTTGCTATTGTAAAAGGAATCAACCAGAGTATGGGTGAAGCACTTGAAGAAATGCTTAACAATATGACTATTACCATTACTGCCAAACTCGTTGACGAAAGCGGTAAAACTCTTGCTTCCGATACCGCCGAGGTAGTTGTTGACCAAAGCGTTGCCGGTAATGTTTGGCCTACAGGTGTGCATATTACAAACAAAAAGACAGTGCCTAAAACAGTTGCTGTCGGTAAGCAGATTCAACTTTACGGTGCGGTAACTCCCGTAAGACTTAAACAGGGCGTTAAGTGGTCTGTCGGTAAGGTTATCGACTCTGAGTCTAAAAAGCACGCAACAATTACCTCTGACGGTCTTGTTACATTTACTTCGGCAGGTACGGTTACGATTCGTGTTAATCCGGAAAGCAATCTTTATGCCGCCGTCAGTGATACAGTAGAGTTTACTGTTGTATCCCGTGAAGAATTACCGGTTACGGATTTCTCTATCGGCGGAACTCTTGAACTTAAAGAGGGCGAAACCACGCAACTTTCCATTGAAAATGCAACTCCGTCCGGTGCATACACAGGAGATGTTAAGTGGGAATGTTCGGACACATCTGCCGCAGTTATAACTCAGGATGGCACTGTAACTGCTCTTGACGCAGGTCAGGGCTTGCAATTGTCTAAAACTGTCACAATCACAGCAACAATAGACGGTGTGTCAAAAACAGCGTCACTTAAAATTAACAGAAATATAATCGGAGATACTATTAACAGCGTTGAAATTAACGGCTATGAAAATGTGGCTCTTAATGAAACAAATAAGTACACTGCTGATGTAACTCCGTCACGACTTAACTCGAATAACAGCGTAGTGCGTGAATGGGGTTTGTACGATTCCGAAACCGGGGAGCTTTCTCTTGCAACATCAGACGCTCCTGCAAGCAACGGATTTGCCACGATTGATACAAGCGGTAATCTTGTCGCAACCGGCGTCGGAATTATTAAAATTTATGTTAAAGTAACATATAACGGTACTTCCATAGAAGCCGAAAAAACTGTTTCCTCGGGTGTTCCTATTACGAGTTTTACTCTTTCAAAGGGTAATGGATTTACCACAAACATTTTGACAGGCAGTCGTGATTCTTTCCTTGAAGAAGGTAAGACGGCACAAATTAATATTACCGAAATTTTGCCTTCCGATTACGACCCGGATTTGCTTAATAATGTAGTATGGCACAGTTCCGACCCGTCAGTTGCCTCCGTAGATTCAAACGGTAAAGTTTTCGGTCTTGATTCAGGCGGACTTACCATTTACAATGCAAAATCTGTTACCATTACCGCAATAATCGGCGGCGTATCTGCTTCCGTTACATTTAATGTAAGAGGTGCGTCGGTTAATAATCTTGTAAACGCTTCGATTACGGGTAACGATTATGTTGTAAAAGACTTCCCAAGAAGTTATACATCTATTTTCTCACCGTCAAGAATCAGCGTTAAAAATGTTCACTGGGGTCTTTCAACTGATGACGGAAGTCGTCCGTGGAACTCAAGTTGGAGCAGTACTTCCGGCAACACCGAAAATACTTACGCTTCTGTCGACGCTTCTACCGGAACGGTTTCCGGTAAATCAGCCGGCAAAACAACTTTGTGGTTGTTCGGCAGAGAGGGACTTACTTCTGTAAGCGGCACATTTGCCGAGGCTTCAAAGGAAATTGAGGTCGTTGAAATTCAACCTAATAATATTGCCGTTACCGCTCCCGATAAATACGATTATGTTGAGGGCGACACCGAACTTGATTTAACAGGATTAAAGGTTTCCGCTATTTATAACCGTTCAGATTTGGAAGCGTATTATTCCGATGCCGAAAGTTACGGAGATTCTCTTATCAGTGTTGATGTTAACGATTATGAAATAAGCGGATTTGACCCGACTTTGATTGACAGAGAACAGTATATTATTGTAACTCTCGTCAGAGCGGGCAAACAATTCCGTGCCGTATTTCCTGTTAAGGTTAACTCCAAGGCAGTTGAATCAATTGACATTACCGCTCCGAGATATGCATATATTGAGGGCGTTAAAGAGCTTGATTTGAGCGGACTTAAGGTTTATGCAAATTACAGCAACGCTCCCCGTGAAGAAG
>CAVBQD010000084.1:0-8989 GCA_963597385.1 bacterium
GACTATGACGAAGTGGCAAGAGCGGCGGTTGCCGGAATTATACCAAAAGCGAACGGCAAAGGAAAAATAGTTATTTGCTGTGCAGGAACATCGGATTTATACTGTGCGAAAGAAGCGGTAATCACCGCCAAAGCATTCGGCAACGAGGTTACGGAGATGTTTGATGTGGGTGTTGCAGGAATACACAGACTGCTTGACAGGGCGGAAATTCTGTCAAATGCAACAGCTGTTATTGCGATTGCCGGAATGGAAGGTGCACTTGCAAGCGTTGTGGGCGGACTTGCT
Source organism: bacterium (assembly GCA_963597385.1). GTDB lineage: Bacteria > Bacillota > Clostridia > Oscillospirales > Acutalibacteraceae > Eubacterium_R. The sequence continues at coordinate 286 of CAVBQD010000084.1, forward strand.
TCCTGTCCTGTTATTGCTGTACCTACAAGCGTTGGCTACGGTGCAAGCTTCGGCGGAGTTTCGGCTCTATTGGCAATGCTCAACAGTTGTGCAAGCAATGTCAGTGTGGTGAATATTGACAACGGTTTCGGAGCGGCGTATATAGCAAGTATGATTAATCATCAAGGATAAGATATGAAAAAATTACACATAGAAGCTAATATGGGCGTTGCCGGCGATATGCTGTGTGCGGCTCTGCTTGATACGCTCAATAGAGAAGATAAAGAATATTTAATAAATAAATTAAATACATTATTATGCGATGTAACCGTTGGTCTTAAAGAAGTCAGTAAAAACGGAATCGTTACATCAAAATTTGATGTTGACATAAAAAAAGACGGACACACTCACACGAGCATATCCGAAATTTATGAGATTATTGACGGATTTGACATTCCGAAAAATGTAAGAAATAATGCGAAAGCGATATACAACCTCATTGCCGAGGCGGAAAGCAAGGTGCACGGCACAACGGTTGCCGATGTACATCTGCACGAAGTCGGTGCAAAAGACGCAATTATTGATATAACCGCCTGCTGTATGCTGATTGACTTTTTAAAAATTGACAAAATCACCTGCTCACCGATTGTAACGGGCTACGGCGAGGTAAAAACCGCTCACGGAATTATGCCTGTTCCTGCACCGGCAACCGCAGAACTTCTTAAAGGCATACCGACCGTTTCGGGTGAAATCAAAGGCGAGTTGACTACTCCGACCGGTGCGGCACTTGTTAAATATTTTGCAAATGAATTTACGAATTTCAAGACCGAATATACAAATATAGGCTACGGCGGCGGAACAAAGAATTTTGAAAAGCCGAACATATTAAGAGCGTTTATTGCTGAAAGCGATACAGATACGGTATTTGAACTGCGTTGTCAAATTGACGATATGACGGGCGAAGAAATGGGATATGCAATAAGTAAAATGCTCACACTCGGTGCAAAGGACGCATATGTTAAGCCTATTGTTATGAAAAAAAGCCGTCCCGCTTTTGAATTTACGGTTATATGCTCCCCTGCCGACAAAGACGAATTCACTCGGCAAATATTTAAACACACAACAACGCTTGGTATAAGGCAAATTGAGTGCACGCGTGCAATTCTTGACAGAAAAATAACTGAGAAATGCGGAGTTCATATCAAGCGTTCACAAGGCTACGGCACGCAAACGGAAAAAATCGAATTTGACGACATTGTAAGACTTGCGGAAGAAAATGACATTTCGGTTTTTGAAGCAAGAAAACTGATTGAAAAATAAAAACGCCCCTGTAAAGATTTCCTCTTTACAGGGGTTTGTGCTGTATTATCTTGCATATCTTTTATAAATATCGCATTCTGACCAAGCACTGTCGGAGCGGCAATAATTATCACGCTTAGATTCGCTTACAGAATTTTGGCACAATCTGCAATAATATGTATCTGTACCAAAAAGACCTCCGTCTTTCCATTCATAATAAGGACATTCCATTCTTTCACCTCCTAAATCTCTAAAGTACCAGAAAACACTTCGCAATTTAATGTGCGTGTCTTACAGCATTTTTCATATTCTTCTTTTTTTAAAATCTTGCCGGTTACAGGACAAATTCCATATCCTACATATTTATCTATGCAACCGCCTTTTGCCACATCAATATCATTATATTCTTCAACACCTAGTTTTTTGTATTTATCTATAAACGAACAATATTCATCTGTTTTTTTAATTTTCTTTTCTTTAAAAATTGAGATTAAAATAATACCGGTTAAATTTATTACGCCAACTACTAAAACAGCAAATCCGATTTGTATTTCCATAGTCGCAGTTTCTACAAAAGCTACTAAATAAACCACAGCTAATATAAACATTATAATTCTTATAATCCTCAAGCGTTTATAATATTTTCTGCTGTTTAATTCTTTAAGCAGTTCTTCCTTTTCATCTTTATATTGAGATTTTAAAGGATGATACTGAAAGTTTCTGTACTTTGTCAAACGATTGTTAAATTCAGATGTAGTCATTATATTCTCCTTAAAATTATTATTGCCCGTTTTCGGACAATAATATTATAGCCCATATATGGGCAATTGTCAATATATTAACTACACACTACAATAAATATTAGGTGATATTTATGATTGTATTTGATAAATTATGGAAAACAATGAAAGAAAAAAATATTTCACAATATAAATTAATCAAAACTTACAACATTAGTGCCGGTCAGTTGGATCGGTTAAGAAAAAATGAAAATGTAAACACCTATACATTAAACACGCTTTGTGAAATATTGAATTGTAAATTAGAAGATATCGCTGAATATAAAAAATAATTGCCGATAAGTTAATCTTATCCGCAATTATTTTTTATTTATTTACTATTTTATCTTGCTTTTGTTGCAATTTCGGTTACGATTCTTGAAAGGAATTCGTCAACAGATGTTGCACCCTCGTCGCCGTTCTTTCTTGAACGAACGGAAATCGTGTTTGCCTCAATATCCTTATCGCCCACGATAATCATATAAGGAATCTTTTCCATTTGTGCGGAACGAATCTTGAAGCCTGTCTTTTCGCTTCTGTCATCAAGTTCGCAACGAACGCCTGCCGCCTGAAGTTTTGACATAACCTCACGGCAATAATCCTGATGTCTGTCGGCAACAGGAAGGAATCTTACCTGAACAGGAGAAAGCCATGTAGGGAATGCACCTGCATACTTTTCAATAAGAAGAGCAAGAGTTCTTTCGTAGCAACCGATTGATGTTCTGTGAATGATGTAAGGATTTTTCTTTTGACCGTCCTTGTCTACATATTCCATACCGAACTTTTCTGCAAGCATTTGGTCAATTTGAATAGTAACAAGAGTGTCTTCCTTACCGAATACATTTTTAATTTGAATATCAAGTTTCGGTCCGTAGAATGCGGCTTCGCCGATACCGACTTTGTAATCAATGCCGAGGTCGTCAAGAATGGTTTTCATAACGCCCTGTGCTTCGTCCCACTGTTCCTTTGTACCGATATATTTTTCTGTATCTTCAGGGTCCCACTGTGAAAAACGGTAGGTGAGGTCTTCTTTAAGTCCGAGAACTTCCATCATATAGTTTGTAAGCTCAAGGCAAGCCTTAAACTCATCTTCAAGCTGATCCGGACGGCACATCAAGTGACCCTCTGAAATTGTGAACTGACGAACACGGATAAGGCCGTGCATTTCGCCGGACGCTTCGTTACGGAACAAAGTTGATGTTTCGTCATATCTGAGCGGAAGGTCACGGTACGATCTTGCTCTGTTGAGATATGCCTGATACTGGAACGGACAAGTCATTGGACGGAGTGCGAAAACTTCCTTATCCTTTTCCTCATCGCCGAGAACGAACATACCGTCTTTATAGTGATCCCAGTGACCCGAGATTTTGTAAAGGTCTGACTTCGCCATAAGAGGAGTTTTTGTAAGAAGCCAACCTCTCTTTTCTTCTTCATCCTCTACCCAACGCTGAAGCGTTTGGATAATCTTTGTACCCTTCGGAAGGAGAATAGGCAAACCCTGACCGATATAATCAACCGTTGTAAAAAGTTCAAGCTCTCTGCCGAGTTTGTTATGGTCACGCTTTTTAGCCTCTTCAAGAGCGGCAAGATGTTCTTCAAGCATTGAAGCTTTAGGGAACGCAGTACCGTAAACACGGCAAAGCATCTTGTTTTTCTCATCGCCTCTCCAATAAGCACCTGTGCATTGTGTAAGCTTAAATGCCTTTACAACCTTCATATCCATAAGGTGAGGGCCTGCACAAAGTTCTGTGAATTCGCCCTGCTCATAAAAGCTGATAGCCTCGCCTTTTTCTGCGTGTTCCTTGATAAGTTCGATTTTATAAGGCTCGTTTTTGCTTTCCATAAGAGCGATTGCTTCGTCAACCGGAAGTTCAAATCTTTTAATTTCCGGATTTTCTTTAACAATCTTCTTCATTTCGGCTTCAATCTTTGTCAAATCTTCCGGTGAGAAAGATTTTTCAACATCAAAGTCATAGTAAAAGCCGTTATCGATTGCAGGACCGATTGTAAGCTTAGCTTCCGGATAAAGGCGTTTAACTGCCTGTGCCATAATATGTGAAGCGGTATGGTTGAATGCCTTTTTGCCGTCCTCGTCGTCAAATGTGAGTATTTCAAGACTTGCGTCGGTGTCAATAACTGTTCTCAAATCTTTAACAGCGCCGTTGATTTTACAACAGGTTGCGTTTCTGAAAAGTCCCATAGAAATGTCTTTTGTGATGTCGGCAGCTGTTTTTGCTTCGTTATACTCTAAAACAGAGCCGTCTTTTAATGTGATTTTCATAATCTCAATTCCTCCTTAAAAATAAAAAATCACCCTGAAAAACAGGGTGAATAAATATCCACGGTTCCACCTGAATTGCGATAATAAATATCGCCGCTCAATGCTCTGTAACGGGAGCTCCCGACCCGTATTAAAGGTACTCCGAGGTGGTAACAGACCTTGTTTGACACACTCTTTCACCAACCGAGTGCTCTCTGAAATCTTGCAAAGAATGTCGTGTCCTCATCAAAGTTTTTTCTTTTGAATGTATAATAACACCAATGTTTTTGTTTGTCAAGCAACAAATTTTTAAACCCTAAACACAGCGTAAAATATAAAATATTTTCTTGACAAATACTATATATTGAAGTATTATATTTGTGACATTCTGTATATAAACCTATTGTAATACAGCAGTTCAAATGTCAAAATTGCATAAAACTGTACCTTTTCTGATGAAATTAACAATTATGTAAAAAACTAAAACAGAAGGAGGTGCTATTGATATGAAAGTAAGTATTATTGTTTTAATAATTATTGCACTTGTATGTGCCGTAATTTTTGCCGTTCTCGGATTTTTATTGGGTTATAATAAAAGAGGCAAAGACGACGAGGCAACAAAAGGCAACGCACAAGAAGAAGCAAATAAAATCCTGAACAATGCCCTTTCGGAAGCTGAGAAAACAAAGAAAACACAGCTTATGGAGGCAAAGGACGAAATTCACAAACTCCGTTCGGACGCGGACAAAGATATACGCGAAAGACGAAACGAAGTTCAAAAACAAGAGAAAAGACTTAACCAGCGTGAAGAATATCTTGACAAGAGATCTGACACATTGGAAAAGAAAAACGAAGCTTTAAGCGAAAAAATTAAAGCTGCTGATGACAAATTACTCGAAATCGATGGCATCAAGAAAAGTCAGTTTGATATGCTTGAAAGAATTTCAGGCTTATCACAAGAGGATGCGAAATCTCAACTTATGAGTTCACTCGAATCCGAGCTTGATATTGAAAAAAGCAAAAGAATTCTTGAACACGAGCAGATGATTAAAGACCAGAGCGATGTAATTGCAAGGGAAATCATCGGCACGGCAATCCAGCGTTGTGCGGCTGACCACACAGCGGAAACAACGGTATCCGTAGTTTCCCTGCCGTCAGACGAAATTAAAGGACGCATTATCGGAAGAGAGGGTCGTAATATCCGCTCTATCGAAAAAATCACAGGTGTTGAGCTTATTATTGACGACACACCGGAAGCTATTACAGTCAGCTCATTTGACCCGGTAAGACGAGAAATTGCCCGCCTTACGCTTGAAAGATTGATTCAGGACGGTCGTATTCATCCTACAAGAATTGAGGAAATGTACGAAAAGTCAAAAAGAGAAATCAATCAAACAATCAAGTCGGAGGGTGAAAAAGCCGTTATCAGTGCAAACTGCGGTTCGGTTCATCCGGAGCTCGTTAAGCTATTAGGTAAATTAAGATACCGTACTTCGTACGGACAAAGCGTACTTAAGCACTCACTTGAAGTTTCATACATTGCAGGTCTTATGGCTGCCGAACTCGGAGCCGACGAAAAGCTTGCAAGAAGAGCCGGTCTTCTTCACGATATAGGCAAGGCACTCGACCACGAAATGGAAGGAAGCCACGTTGCTCTCGGTGTTGAATTTGCAAGAAAGTATAAAGAAAGCGAAGCTGTTGTTCATGCAATTCAAGCTCACCACGGTGATGTTGAATGTAAAACAATAGTTGCCTGTCTTGTACAGGCTGCCGACGCAGTTTCTGCCGCAAGACCGGGTGCAAGAAGAGAAAACATTGAGCACTATATCAAGCGTTTACAACAGCTTGAAGAAATCTCAACAAGCTTTAACGGCGTTGAAAAAGCATATGCTATTCAGGCCGGCCGTGAAGTAAGAGTTATGGTTAAACCGGATGTTATCTCTGACCAAAAGATGCCGTATATCGCACATGAAATCGCAAAGAAAATTGAAGACGAAATGGAATATCCGGGTCAAATTAAGGTTAATATCATCCGTGAAAGCCGACACTCAGATGTTGCAAAATAGTAATTAGCTATTACTCAATAGGGTTGCCGTGCGGTAACCCTATTTTGAATTGCGAAAGGAAGAATACATTATGATTAAACACATTGTTTGCTTTAAACTCAAAGATAACAGCGAAAAAGAATGTAACAAAGCCGCAGAGGTTTTGCGTTCCATGAAGGGAAACGTTGACCTCATCCGTGACATTGAAGTAGGAGTTGACTTTTTACATTCACAGCGTTCATACGATGTTATTTTACAAGTGGTTTTGGACGATGCCGAAGCACTCGAAAAATACCAAAATGACGAATACCACTGCAGTGTTGTAAAAAAACATATGCATGCAGTTCAGGAATCGTCAATTGCAATTGACTATAATCTTTAATACAATCCCCCAGTACAACCATAACGAAAAGGAGAATAGGCTATGTTCAGAATTTTAGTGGTAGAAGACGATGCGGACCTCAACAGTGCAGTTTGCACATATTTAAGAAAAAACGGTTTTGATGCGGAAGGCTGTTACAATACAACGCAGGCGTACAGTGCAATGTACGACAATCTGCACGACCTGATTATATCGGACATTATGATGCCGGGTGAAGACGGCTTTGAATTTGCGAAAAACATCAGAAAATTAAGCACGAATATTCCGATTTTGTTTATAACGGCAAGAGACGACATTGCTTCAAAGCAATTAGGCTACAATTTGGGCATTGACGACTATATGGTTAAGCCTGTAAATTTGGACGAGCTTGTTATGCGAATTAACGCATTGCTCCGTCGTGCAAAAATAGCCGAAAGCAAGAAAATCAACATAGGCAAGCTCAGTTTGAATTCCGATGAGCGAAGCGTGCTCTACGACGGTGAGGAAATCAACCTTACATCGAGAGAATTCAACATTATTTACAAAATGCTGTCTTATCCGAAGAAAACATTTTCACGCACACAGCTTATGGACGAATTTTGGGGTGCAGACACAACCTCCGGCACAAGAACGGTTGATGTGTATATGACAAAACTGCGTGACAAATTTTCAAAGTGCAAAGAATTTGAAATTATGACGGTTCACGGCTTAGGCTACAAGGTGGTTATAAATGAAGACCAAAAATAAGCGTACCGAGGCACAAATCGGCGATTTAAGACACGGAAGAGTAAATTACAAATACCATATAAGAAATGTTGTTAACTCGTTTTTGTTTATGGCTCTTTTGGTTTGTTTTTCAACACTCGGAGCCGTCAGCGTGCTTAAAGCCTCAAACGGAAACACTTCGATTTTCAGAGTAAGCGACGATTTCGGAGAGTTGGTGTACTTTTCAATCATACTTGTAATTTTTTACACCGTTTGGCAATTGGTTTTTACCAGACTTATTATTGAAAGACCTACGAAAGAATTTGCAAACGCGAGCGAAAAGGTTATTCACGGCGATTATTCGGTAAGAATCGATATGGAGAACCTGCGTTTGGGAAGCTTGGAATTCGTAAACATTGCCGAGAATTTTAACACGATGGTTGAGCAGCTCGGAAAAGTTGACAATTTAAGCAACGATTTTATAGCGAATGTGTCTCACGAATTTAAAACTCCGCTTGCCGTGATTCAATCGTATGCAACAATTTTGCAAAATCCGGATTTGAGTCCAAATGAGCAAAAAGAATATTTGAGCAAAATATCGGCGTCGACTCAACAGTTGTCTATACTTGTTTCAAACATTTTGAAACTTAATAAAATCGAAAATCATCAAACCGTAGCGAAAAACGAACGGTATAATCTTTCTTCTCAACTGACGCAAAGTTTGCTTGACATTGAGGAAATGTGGGAAGAAAAAAATTTGAACATCAATTTTGATGTTGAAGATGATGTGTACATAAATTCCGATGAAGAACTTATGAAAATTGTGTGGTCAAATTTATTTTCAAACGCTATCAAATTCACTCCAAACGGCGGTGCGTTGTCAATCGAATTAAAGAAATTCGGTGACAAAATCGATGTTGTCATCAAAGACACGGGTTGCGGAATGAGCGAAGAAACCAAAGAGCATATATTTGAAAAATTCTATCAAGGCGACACCTCACATTCGGAAAAAGGCAACGGTCTCGGACTTGCACTGGTAAAACGAATTATTGACTTAACCGGCAATGAAATCAATGTGGAAAGCGAGCTCGGAAACGGAACGGAATTCACAATAACCATTAGTGACAACTTAAATTGACAATTATATAAAAACCAAAAAGCACTGTAAAGACGATTTACGGTGCTCAGCGTGTCGAAAAAGTATTTTCGGCACGCTGTAGACTGTTGAGAAAGGCTCTGAATTTCGTTTTCTTGCGAACTTTGCTGTACCTCGTCA
>CAVBQD010000085.1:0-8948 GCA_963597385.1 bacterium
ATGCGTATCCGCCTTTATTATTGCGGAATGAGAGCCATTAACTTCCTTGCCGACCTTACAAACTATCTTATGCTTGAAATGGGTCAGCCGATGCACGCGTTCGACAGCCGTAAGGTTGAAAAAATCAGAATTAAGCGTTTCGAAAAGCCGTTTACATTCCAAACGCTTGACGGCGTGGAAAGAAACATCGACGAAAATACTCTTATGATTTGTAACGACAACACTCCTGTTGCAATTGCAGGTATTATGGGCGGTCTTGACAGCGAAATTGTTGACGATACAACAACACTTACTCTTGAATCCGCAACATTTGATGCGGCTTCGATTCGTAAATCAACCGTTCGTTTGTCTCACAGAACTGACGCTTCTATGAGATATGAGAAGTGTCTTGACCCTGAAATGACAACAACCGCTATCGCAAGATTTGTAAATCTTCTTCAAAAGTACGACGAAGAGTCAACCGTCGTTTCTGCACTTACAGACGATTACGCTTATCATTATGACAAGGTTGAACTTGATTTCAGCAAGGCTTTTGTTGATAAGTACACCGGTATTGAAATCTCTAACGATACGATTATTTCAACTCTTACATCACTCGGCTTTACCGCAAGTGTTGAAAACGATGAATTTAAGGTTGGAGTTCCGTCGTGGAGAGCAACAAAGGATGTTACGATGAAAGCAGATATTATCGAAGAAATCACCCGTATTTACGGCTATGATAACTTTGATGTTCACACCTGTCTTGCACCGCTTTATCCTGTTCGTCCGGATGTTGAAAAGACTGTTGAAGATAAAATCAAAGACTTGCTTGTAAAGAGATTTTCACTTCACGAGCTTCACTCATATGTATGGGCGTATTATGATGAACTTAAAGCTCTCGGTATTGATGTTGAGGGTGAAATTAAGCTTGAAGGTGCAACAAATCCTAATATCGAAACCATTCGTAAATCCATTATTCCTACCCAGCTTTGCCAGGTTAAGGCTAACACCTCTTTTGCACCGCATTTCGGTATTTTTGAGGTCGGCAGAGTTGTTGAGGGGATTGATGAAAATAACCTTTGCATAGAAAAGAAAAAACTTGCAATCACACTTTTCAGTAAGATAACTCCTATTGCTGTTTTGTTCTACAAGCTTCGTGATATTCTTGAGGTTATGTCGGACGAGTTGAAGCATAAGTCACTCACTTTTGAACCGATTGAAGCAACTTCAAATTATCAGCACCCGAGAAATCTTAATAAGATTGTTTGTAACGGTGTTGAAATCGGTCAAATCGGTATTGTTCACCCGACAGTTCAAAAGAAAATCGACAAAAAAGCGGCTGTTGTGTTTGCTGAAATCGATGTTGAGTCGTTTGCACAAATCAAAAACGCTTCTATCAATTATGTTGAACCGTCAAAGTTCCCTGAAATGGAAATTGACCTTTCGTTTGTTGCAAGCAAGTTTGCTCCAATCGCAAAGGCAATCGCAGACGCCCACAGCCCACTCATCAAAAATGTTGATGTAACGGATGTTTATGACGATGAAAACGATGGCACACGCTCAATCACAACCCGTATAACATTCGCACATCCTGACAAAACTCTTACAAGAGAAGAAGTTCAGGAAGTAACCGACGGCATTATCGAGTCGCTTAAAAAACTCGGTATTACGCTTAAAGGTTAATTTGAATAAATTACAAAACCCAAAGGGCTGTTTCACATAAACCGTGAAACAGCCCTTTGTAAATTTGCAAATTAATCTAATGCATCCTTAACCGCGTCGCCGGCTTTGTCAACGCTTCCGCCTACGCCGTCGGCAATATCGTCAACACCCTCACCCACATCGTCGCCAACCTTGTCTGCACGGCTGACGGCTTCGTCGCCTGCTTTGGACAGGTCTTCTTCAACTTTGTTTGTTGTGGTTTGTTTTGCAGTCGTTGTGACGGTGGTTTTTTCCGTAGTTTGCGTTGTGTTGGGGTTACTGTTCTTTTTGCTTGAACAGCCGACAAAAATCACAGTCGCCGTAATAATTGCAAGTGCAATAATGATTATCTTTTTCATAGTTTATATCATCCTTTCGGTGGTAGTGTGTGCAACATTTCTTTGTTTATTCATTATTTTACCAGAGTGCCGGTTGCCGATTTCAACACTGTCATAATGTCCTCTTCTTCGCCTGTATCGCAGTTGATGTAAACAAGAACATCTTCACCCGTATCCGTGCTCTTGCAGGTGAATTCGTAGCACTGCTCTTCTTTGCCGCTTTCTTTTGGGATAACGCACATTTTTGAGCTTTTCACTTCAAGATATTTTGACAGCATTTTCTTTGCCTGATTAGTTGACAGCTTGGCTGTACTTGACTTTCTGCTTGTATGGTTTGTGAGATATGTTTTCGCGTCCAAGCTCACAAGCTCGCCGTCGTTCATCGAAATGCCGACTTTGATTAAATCCGAATAGTAGCAAACATTATCCTTTTGGTATGCACAATTTACCGTGCAAACATTGTTTTCAATGTTGTAGTAGCAGATCGTCATATCCGAATATCCCAATTTTTCAAGTGCTTTCACGGCAAGATTACATGCGTTTTCCGCCGTGATGTTTGAATTTTGAATTTTACCCGAATACAAAATCTCTTTGATATATCCGCCCTGTTTTGTAATCAATCCTGTGTATCTGCCGCATTTAAAGGTGTAACACGGGATTTTTGATTTGTCGTCGGTTTCGTACGATACATTGTTTATGCTTACTCCGATTGCGTTTGCAAATACTTTTCTGCATTCCTCTTTTGTTTTAACATCTGCCGACTTGACAAGCTTTGACGCCTTTTTTAACACTTGATCCGAAAACGGCCCGTCATAGAGAAGTGTGGGGAAGTCCTCAAAAATTTCCGCACCCGTACCAAAGCTGTTCGACAGCGGAGTAACATTGATTTGATTAACGCTTTTGACTTCACCCTCGGTTATCATTGCACCCGAATTAACAGTTGCCACCATATCTTTTGCCTGCTCGCTGAATTTTTGAGCGTAGCCGAGAAGACTTTTTAAATTTTGGTGTTCTTCTTCGGTGATAACCTCGTTATTGTCGATTTTCGTACCGATATATTGTGCATAATCACTGCACTGACTTAAAAATTTGTAAGCGTTTCCAAGTTCCATTTGACTTACGGGCAAACGGCTCATAGCATTTTTCGCCGTTGAGCACTGTGCATATAAATCTCTGCTTAAATCGTATACTTCACCCTTTGAATTTGAAACAAGACTTTTTGTAATGTCCGTGTCAACCTTGTCAAGACATTCGGCAAATTCCGCAAGACTTTGCTGATACGAAACTTCAAGCTCGCTTTTGTACGCTTTCATATTCGTTGCACTCATAACGCTTGAAATCACAATGACCGCAAGCATAAAACCGATGTATGATACAATCCTGATATAGCTTCTTTTTGTCATTTCTATACTCCTTTATCATATTTCACCTCTATTGTTTACACAATTTAGCCAAAAATACATCTTTTTAATTGCAACGCAAATATTACTGTGCTATAATATTATACTGAATTATAATAACGGAGCAAATTTTATGCAAAAGAAGAGAATTGTAGTAAAGGTCGGCACTTCCACCCTTACTCATAAAACAGGAAAAACAAACATTCAAAAAATCGGAGAACTCGTATCCGTTCTTGCCGATTTGCACAATATGGGTCACGAGGTCATTCTTGTGTCGTCGGGTGCTATCGGAATAGGCACGGCACGCCTCGGCTTGCATAAAAAGCCCCAAAGCATTAAGGGAAGACAGGCAGCCGCTGCCGTAGGTCAGGGCGAACTTATGTTTCTTTATGACAAGTTTTTCGGCGAATATGATGTTGTTGTTTCACAGCTCCTTTTTACATATGATGCACTTGAAAATAAAGAAAACAAGATGCACCTTACAAATACATTTAATCAGCTCATTGAGTACGGCGTTATTCCCGTTGTTAACGAAAACGACTCTGTATCAATTGAGGAACTTTTAAACGGCGATAACGATTGTCTCTCGGCTACCGTTGCCGAACTCATTGAAGCGGATATACTTATTCTTTTAACCGATACCGACGGACTTTACGACGGCAATCCGGCCGAAAATCCGGACGCCAAACTTATTCCGGTTGTGAATGAGATCACTCCTGAAATCGAAGCTGTTGCCGGCGGTGCAAGCGAAAAGGGTACCGGTGGATTCGCAACAAAGGTAAAGGCGGCAAAAATCGCAAATAATGCCGGAATTCCGGTCGTTGTTATGAACGGAATTGCACCTAAAAAAATATACAATGTGCTTGACGGTGAAAGTGTAGGCACAAGGTTTATGCCGAATTAATTGATGATAATATTTGCTTTATAGAAACACTTAAATATCTTAATTAACAGGTGATGATATGACAGTTTTTGAACAGGGCAAAAGGGCAAAGCAAACGCTTACCTTTATGTCGCAGGTTACAACGGAACAAAAGAACAACGCTCTCGGTATTATTGCCGATATGCTTGAAGAAAATATTGATAAAATCGTGTCTGCCAATAAAATCGATATAGATAATGGCAGACAAAACGGACTCGGTGACGGACTTATCGACCGTCTTATGCTTAATGCCGACAGGATTAAAGCAATGGCAGAAGGTACCCGTCAGGTTGCTTTGTTGCCCGATCCGTGCGGTAAAGTGTTGTCCGAATATAAAAAAGACAATGGACTTCTTATTAAAAAAATCGCTGTGCCTTTGGGCGTTATCGGTATAATTTTTGAGGCACGCCCGAATGTTACGGTTGATGCGGCGGCACTTTGTCTTAAAAGCGGAAATGCCGTAATTCTTCGCGGCGGTAAAGAAGCTATTAATTCAAATACCGCACTTGCCGAAATTATGCGTGACGCTCTCAAAAAAGCTGAATTTCCGCAGGATGTTATTCAGCTTGTCGGTGATACAACAAGACAGTCGTCAAACGATATGATGCATATGAATGAATATCTTGATTGCCTTATTCCGCGTGGCGGTAAAGGACTTATCAAAGCCGTTGTTGAAAATTCAACCGTTCCTGTTATAGAAACGGGTTCGGGTAACTGTCATATTTATGTTGACGACAGTGCCGATGTTAATATGGCGGCAGAAATTATATTTAATGCAAAAACGCAGAGAATATCTGTGTGCAATGCGTGTGAAAGCCTGGTTATCAACAGCAAAATTATAGAAGAGGCTTTGCCGATTATTGCAAATAAACTCAAGGAAAAGAATGTCGAAATACGAGGCGATGAGCGTGCACAAAAGGCTTGCAGTCTTGTTGTGCCGGCAGTTGAAGAAGATTTTGCAACAGAATACCTTGATTATATAATCAGCGTTAAAACGGTTGATACTCTTGATGAGGCTATTGAACACATCAATGCAAATTCAACCGGTCACAGCGAAGCTATTATTACCCAAAACAGCGAAAATGCCGAAAAGTTTTTGAAGTGTATCGATTCTTCATCGGTTTATGTAAACGCTTCAACAAGGTTTACGGACGGTGCGGAATTCGGACTCGGTGCGGAAATCGGCATTTCAACTCAAAAACTTCACGCAAGAGGACCTATGGGTCTTGAACAACTCACATCAACAAAATACTTGATTTACGGAAACGGACAAGTCAGATAATGAAAAGAAAAAACAGCGATTACGCATATATTCAACCTCAGGTTGATAATAAAAGAAAGAAAAAGAAAAAAAGAAAAAAGAAAAAAGGCGGATTCGGCAAGACTTTGCTCGTTATAATTGCCATACTTGTTTTGCTGATTGCGGCAGGATTGCTGTCTGTAAAATATATTTTTACCGATTTTTATTTCAGCAGTGTTTTGCAAAATAAAGAGGTTGCCGACTTTGTGGACGAAAGCATAATCGGCAGAACTACCACCACAACAACACTTCCTGTCGAAACCACAACCGAAACGACAACTTTGTCTCAGGTATCATACCTTGAACATTCGGACTTTGAGTTTGAATCGTCGAAAAAAGGTGCGATGATAGGCAATATCCTCAACGGCGGTAAAGTAGACAAGGATAACGGCGTTGTGTATCATATAGTTGACGGCAGAGGCATATATAAATTCTTGCCGGACAGCGAAAGTTACAGTTGTGTTTACAAGTCAAGCGATACGCTCTCGTCGTTTAACATCAGGGGCGATTACTTTTATTTTGTGAATGAGAGTGACAATGCACTTTATAAAGTTACAAAATCGGGTAAAAATCTTGCAAAAGTAGCAGACAATATTTCCCTTGCCTACATCTACGACACAACGGCTTATTGTGTTTCTGTAAATAATGAGGTCGTTGTTGTTGACACACAAAATTTTACACCGACAACGCTTTATTCCGGCAACGGCAATAAAGTCGTATTAATCGGTATTTCCCTTGACAGAGTGTTCTTTACAAGTGAGGACACATTGGGCAATGTTTCGTATTTGTGTGTACCGTCTGTCGGCGGAACCGTAGAAAATTTCAAGGCGGATACCTCAAACGGTGAGGTCACTTCGTTATTGATGGACAGCGGTTTTATGTATTATTACGAAAAGCAAGCCGACGGCACATATAACATCATTCGTCAAAAATACGGCTCACAAAAAACAGTAACTTTGATAGAGGGCACTCAACTCAACAAACCGGTTGTTGTTGACCAAAATAAAATGTTTTATGCCGACCTTGACGGTGACAAGTTCAAAATGTACGAGCTTAATATGAACAGCGACGCCACAAAAACAATGCTTTATTCGGGCAATGTTACTTCGAGTGACAATGTGTTTATTCAGCACGGCGGCGAATATGATTTTATTATCGGCGAGCGTTCAAACGGTGATAAGATTTACCGTGCGTCGTCAAATCTTACCGGTTCGTCAAATGTTATGACTTTTGGCGACGGCAAATGGAGTTATTAATTAAGAGGTAAAGATTTTTGGATAAGTATAAAAAATTAGCCACAAATACAATAATTTTTGCAATAGGCACATTTTCTTCAAAAATTTTGTCGTTTTTGCTTATGCCGTATGTTACGAGCAAGCTTGTAACTTCGGATTATTCAACGGCAGACCTTATTCAGCAAACCGCAAATGTGCTTATTCCTATTGTCTTTTTGCAAATTAACAGTGCGGCTCTTCGCTTTGCACTTGATAAAAATGAAAATAAAAGCGATATTTTTACCGTAGGCGTGCGAACAACGGTTAAGGGATTTTTGGTGTTCTTGCTTTTCTATTATCCGGTCACCTTAATCAAAATCAACGATATGCCACTTGGTGACTATGCCCCCCTTTTGTACCTTTTTGTACTTGTTTCGGGTATGCGACAGCTTTGCCAACAGTTTGTAAGAGGCTGCGGTCAGGTTAGGATTTTTGCCATTGACGGCATACTTGCAACGGCAACAACGCTTCTTTTCAATTTGTTATTCCTCGGTCCGCTTAATATGGGCGTTACCGGTTATGTTCTTGCTATTATTGCGTCCGACTTTATGTCCGTTGTGTTTCTGTTTGTTGCAACAAGACTTTGGGATAATCTTCACTTTCATAAAGTTAGCAAAAAAACAAAAACAGAAATGCTTAAATATTCCGTTCCGCTTATGCCAACCATTATTTTGTGGTGGATAATCAATGTGTCGGACAGATATATGGTTACAGGCTTTGTCGGTTCTGCCGAAAACGGACTTTACACAGCCGCTTCAAAAATCCCTAATTTTGTAACGATGTTTTCATCTATTTTCATTGACGCTTGGCAACTTTCTGCCGTTGATGAATACGACAGCGAGGATAAGGCAGAATTTTTCAGCAAGGTATTCCGTGTGTATTCGGGCGGCGTGTTTGCCGTTTCTTCGGGACTGATTTTGTTCTGTCAGTTCATTACCAAAATTTTGGTTGCAAAAAGTTATTACTCTTCGTGGAAATATGTTCCCGTTCTTATTATCGCAACAACACTTTCGTGCCTTGTAAACTTCCTTGCTTCCGTTTATATGGCAGAGAAAAAGTCGGTTATGGCTATGGTGACTGCTATGACAGGTGCAATTATGAATGTGGTGCTCAACCTCATTCTTATTCCGCTTATCGGTGCAATCGGTGCGGCAATCGCAACGGTGATTTCGTTTGTTGTTGTGTTTGTGTTCCGCGGTGCCAATACGAAAAAATATATTAAAATCAATTTTAACACGCCTATTCTTATTGCCGAAGTCGCAATTTTGGCAGTGCAGTGTGTTGTTATGATAACGCTTAAATCGGGACTTTTGATGTACGGCATCGAATGCGTGCTTGTACTTGCAATGCTTCTTGTGAATCTCAAGCCGATTAAGGAACTTACCAACAGAATTTTAGGCAAGTTTTTAAGAAAAAACAAACAGCAAAATGATTAATATCAACAAAAAGACTTCTTAATTGTACAAGAAGTCTTTTACCGTTTTGTACAATTTGTATATATTTAATACTATCCCTTGCAACAACCGCTTTTTTAGTGTATAATATACAAAATTTTAAAAATTACTTAAGTTTTCGAATATGTTTTTTGGAGGAATTGTATGAAAACAACTATTTCCACAGCACAAGCAAAGAAGCTTATCAGCGATAGGCTTTCTCACTTTTTCGGAGTATCTCCCGATGTTGCTACAGACGAGCAGTTTTACAAAGCCGTAGCAATGATTGTTCGCGATGAACTTACAAAGAAAAACAGCGATTTCAGACACGCCGCAAAAGGTCAGGATTCAAAGCAGATTTATTATCTGTGTATGGAATTTTTGATGGGTCGTTCGCTCAAAAACAATCTTTATAATCTCGGCCTTACCGAAACTTTCGACAAGGCACTTTCGTCAATGGGCGTAAAACTTGACAATCTTTATGAACAGGAACCTGACGCAGGTCTCGGCAACGGCGGTTTGGGTCGTCTTGCAGCTTGTTATCTTGACGGTCTTGCTACAACGGGACTTCAGTCAATGGGCTATTCTCTTCGCTATGAAG
>CAVBQD010000086.1:0-8911 GCA_963597385.1 bacterium
ATATTCGGGAACCGGGTCGCCGTAAAGTTCTTTTGCGGTTGTCCAGCACTTTTCGGTAAGCTCGTCGTCCGCACCGTCAATATAAGGCTGATATGTTCCCGGAGGAATAGGCGGAAGCTTGTCCTGAATCATATCGGCAATCCTGTTCGGATTGTCAACAACAAACTCCTTTGCCCTATCGCCTGCCCACGCAAAATCTTCAAGCATTTCATCCGTTGTTTTAAAATAAAGCGGAGCCTGATTGTCGGCATCATCAAAACCCTTTGACGCCATAACAATGGCACGAAGTTTTGAATCCTCGGGATTGAGGAAGTGAACGTCACCCGTTGCAACAACCAATTTGCCAAGTTTATCGGCAAGTTCGACAACCTTTTTATTTATATTGATAAGGTCTTCTTCCGTATTAACTCTCCAGTAAGGGTTAAACTTCTGTTCGCCTCTTTTTGTTGTAATATACTCCTGGTCGCTCGTACGGAGCATAAACTCATTATTACCGTTCGGCTGAATTTCCAAATAATCGTAAAACGACGCAAGACGCAACAGTTCCTCATCGTTCTCGCCTCGGAGAATAGCCTGAATAATCTCGCCCTGTTCGCAAGCGGAGCCGATTAAAATATCATCTCGCTTTTCGGCAAGCATAGTTTTCGGAATAAGCGGACGATTTTTGAATGTTTTTACATTTGAGCTTGAAATAAGCTCGTAAAGATTTTTTCTGCCTCTGTGGATAATACCGTCCTCCGGCTCGTCCATAACAGGTCGCCAATTTTCATCAAGACGCATAGGCATCGTGTTATCCGCCTTAACCAGCAAAATAATGTGGTGGCGACGAAAATCTTTTGATTTCATATTCATAAAATCGGGATAGAGTGTATCGTCAACCAAATAGCCCTCCATACCCAGAATAAGCTTAATGCCTTTTGATTTTGCGGTTGCATACGCTTCCGGCAAAGCCTGAACAACACCGTGATCGGTAATGGCAACAGCTCTGTGTCCCCATTTTGCCGCACGCTCAACAAGCTTTGAAACAGGCGTCATACCGTCCATTTCCGACATAGAGCTATGCATATGAAGCTCAACTCTTTTTTCTTCTGCCGTATCTTGTTTTTCAATCTTTTTGATTGATTCAATATGGTTCGGCATAATAATATACTCGTTAACATATGTATCAAGCTTATAAAGACCGCTTATAAGAATCGTTCCCGCCGCTTCAAGATTTTTGATTATCGGGTCGATAATACCTTTCTTTTCAAATATCTTAACGGATACGGACGATGATTGGTCGGTTACACAAAATGTCAAAATTCGTGAATCGCCACGCTTTGTGTCACGGACATCGAGGTTAAAAATATCGCCCCAAACGGTAACAAAGCCGTCGTCCGGTCGGATTTCTTTAATAGGTTTCGGCAAATCCTTGATAGGTCTGCCCATAATCTGCTTTCTTGTATCGGCATAAAGCGGTAAGTCGCCGAGTTGAACATGAGGAACATATTTTTCCTTTTCGGCTTCCTCTTTTGCCTTTTCTGCCGCCTTTGCCTCAGCCGCCTTGCGAACGGCTTGTTCCATATCAAAGGTTTCAACCTCTAAAAATACAACATCGTCAAGGTCAACATCAAACATATCGTAAACCGCATGCAGAATTTCCTTGTTTACATTTTGACTTTCAAGAAGTTCTTTACCGCCGTTTTTAAGGCAAACAGTGAGCGTGTTATCCTCAAGTTCGGCATCGGCATTGTCAAAAAATCCGTTTACAACGGGATTAAGTGCTCCGACCTTTGAGAGAACAACCGAAATGCTGTCCGTTGAAAAAAAACTGCTCGGATATTTTATATTAAACACAGCGTTTTCAAGCTGTAAATTTTTTACAAGTGATTTTTGAATACGGTCAATAACCGAATAATCAACGGTTTTGTCAAGAAACACACCGAGCTCAAGTTTGCGTGCTTCACGGTAAACGGAAAATCTTGTGATTTCACCGCTGCCAACAATTGCCAAATCGTTGTCATCGATATATTGAGAAAAATAATCGTAAATTCTTGCCATTATAATTTGTCTATCTCTTTCATCAATTCGTCTAATAATTCGTTTTCGGGAACTTTGCGGAGAATTTCGCCCTTTTTAAAAATAAGTCCGCAACCGTCACCGCCGGCAACTCCGATATCAGCCTCTCTTGCCTCGCCCGGGCCGTTAACTATACAACCCATAACGGCAACGGTAATCGGTTTTTTGCAATCACGAAGTCGCTCTTCAACCTGCTTTGCAAGACCTACAAGGTCAATCCTTGTTCTGCCGCAGGTAGGGCACGAAACAAGATACGGGCAGTCGGTTTTTAAGCCGATAGCCTTTAATATATCCTGTGCGGCATAAACTTCTTTAACAGGGTCATCGGTAAGACTGACACGGATTGTGTCACCGATTCCGTGAGTAAGAAGCGAACCGATACCAACAGCGGATTTGATAATACCCATACGCTCCGTACCGGCTTCCGTAACGCCGAGATGAAGCGGATAGTTGCATTTTTCAGCCGCAAGCTCATATGCTTTAATCATAGTGTTTACATTTGAAGATTTGATTGAAATGACAATATCGTCAAAATCAAATTTTTCAAGAAGTGAAGCGTGATAAAGTGCCGACTCCACCATAGCCTCGGGAGTGGGAGAACCGTATTTTGCAAGGATGTGCTTTTCAAGAGAACCGGAATTAACGCCTATTCTGATAGGAAGTTCCTTTTGCTTACAAATATCGGCAACAGCCTTTACTCTGTCCTCCGAACCGATATTGCCCGGATTAATACGGATTTTGTCTATTCCTCTTTCTGCCGCACCGAGAGCTAATTTGTAATCAAAGTGAATATCGGCTACAAGAGGCACCGTTGTTGCCTTTTTGATAGGCTCGATAAGTGCAAGAGCCTCTTTATTCGGAACGGCAAAGCGGATAATCTGACACCCCGCTTTTTCAAGCTCAACCGCCTGCTTAACGGAACCGTCAATATCGGTTGACGGAACATTAAGCATACTTTGAACCAAAATCGGGCTGTTGCCGCCGAGAAAAGTATTGCCTATTTTTATTTTCTTAGAAGTTCTCATAATTTACTCCCTAATATCTAAAACAATTTTGTTATATCCGAAAATGTGACCAAACACATCAGTCCGAGCAAAGCCGCAAAACCGACTGCATTTATCATCCATTCAAACTTTTGCGGAAGCTTTTTTCTGAATATTCCCTCATAAAGAAGTATGAACAATCTCCAGCCGTCGAGAGCCGGGAACGGAAACAGGTTGAAAAGTCCGATATTTATAGTAAGCAAAGCCATAATTCTGAAAGTGGATGTGAGGCTTATTTTGACTGCATCGGACACTACGCCGACTGCTCCGACCGGACCGCTCATATCGGACAGTCCGTATTTACCGACAATCAAATCGTGAAGTGATAAAAATATCATTCTGCAAAACGACATAAATTCTCTGCCGGTTTCCCTCAAAACGGTTGGCACGGTCTTTTTCACGCCGTAGAGGTAAAAATCCATATCGATATAATTTTTGCCGTCGATTTTTTGAGTGTTAAATTTGACATCAACCGTTTTGATTTTACCGTCACGCTTAATCAAAAATTCAACTTTGCCGTCATCACTTCTTGAAAAACCGGTGCTGATATCAGTATTTGTGTAAACACGCATTCCGTCGATTGCAAGAATTCTATCACCCTCCTGCAAGTAAGCATTTGACACGGCGTCTTTATCAAAATCGGCAACAACGGGAATGCCGACAAGTTCCTGTGAACACACCATACCCAAAATGATGAGAACACCCAAAATCAAATTCATCACCGCTCCGTTAACAACAACGAATATCCGTTGAATAACCTTTTTGTTGGCAAATGAATTTTTGTCATCGCTTTCGCCGTCCTCACCCTCCATAGCACAATATCCGCCGAAAAGAATAAGGCGAAGCGTAAACTTTGTGTCGTTTTTAGTAAATTGAAATATTTTCGGTCCCATACCGATTGAAAATTCATTGACTTTGATTTTCATCAACTTTGCGGCAAAAAAGTGACCGCCCTCGTGAACAATGATAATAAGTTCAAAAAAGAGGATTGCTATCAATATGGGATAAACCGTTTGCCAAATGTGTGACATTATCTCACGCACTCCAATACATAATCTCTTGCCTTGCGGTCGGCTTCAAGCACATCGTCCAAAGTAAAATCGGACTTACTGTCTGCTCGGAGCATAGCCTCGTTATTAAGATATGCAATATCTGTAAATTTAATTTTACCGGAAAGGAAAAGTTTTACACTTTCTTCGTTGGCACCGTTTGCGGCGGCAGGATAAAGTCCGCCTTTTTCTATTGCGTCCTTACAAACATTAATGCACTTAAACGTTTCGTAATCAGGTTCAAAGAATGTAAGTTTGCCGTAATCGGCAAGAGAAAGTTCACCGACAGGGCTTGGCACTCTTTCGGGATAAGTGAGTGCATACTGAATAGGAATACGCATATCCGGCACGCCGAGTTGTGCAATCATTGAATTGTCCCGGTACACAATAGCGGAGTGAACAACCGATTCTCTGTGAACAACAATTTCAATATCCTCATTCGGCATATCAAAAAGCCATTTAGCCTCGATAAACTCAAGTCCCTTGTTCATCATTGTTGCACTGTCGATGGTGATTTTTGCACCCATATCCCAATTTGGGTGTTTAAGGGCGTCGGCAGGAGTAACATTTTCAAGTTCCTTTAGTGTTTTACCGAAAAACGGTCCGCCCGAAGCGGTGAGAATAATCTTTTTGATTGCTTCCTTTTTCGGTGAGCCTTGCATAGCCTGAAAGATAGCTGAATGTTCACTGTCAACAGGAAGAATCGAAACACCGTTTTCCTTGGCAAGATTTGTTACCAAATGACCGCCGGCAACGAGTGTTTCCTTATTTGCAAGGGCAACGGTTTTTTTAGCTTTGATAGCCTCCAAAGTAGGCTGAAGTCCTACCATACCGACAACGGAATTTAAAACTGTGTCCGCACCGTCATAGATTGCACATTCGATAAGACCGTCCATACCGCTGACAACCTTTGTGTCGGTATCGGCAATTTTTGTTTTAAGCTCTTTTGCGGCATTTTCGCTCATCATACAAACAAGTTCCGGCTTAAACTCCCTTATTTGATTTTCAATAACATCAACACGGGAATTTGCCGTCAAACATTTTATGTTATATCCCTGAAGTCTTGCAACATCAAGCGACTGAGTACCGATTGAACCGGTTGAACCCAAAAGAGAAATATTTTTTGTCATAGTAATTACCTGTTTATTTCATAGCATTGTTAAAAATTTCAATTACGCAATATGTAAGCGGAATTGAGAAAAGCGAAGAATCGAATCTGTCCATAACTCCGCCGTGACCCGGGAAAATTTTTCCAAAGTCCTTAACATCAAAATTGCGTTTTAGAACGGAAGCGGAAAGGTCGCCCATCATACTGAGAAAAGAATTGAACGGCTCTGCAATGAGAAGTGCCGTAACCATATGCTTGCCGAGCGGAACATACGCAAATTTGTTATAAAGAAGCATTGCAACAACATTGAGTACAAACGAAGCACAAATTCCGCATACGGCACCCTCTTTGGTTTTTTTAGGTGAAATGTGAGGAGCCATTTTATGTTTGCCGAGTGCCATACCGCCAAGTTGTGCACCGGTATCCGTACCGAGAGCGGTAATAAGCCCGTAAAAGATAACATAAACTCCGAGTTGTGCTTTATAATCGTACATATCACGAAGCATACCGAACATTGAAAATCCGTAAGGAACTGCGATTGAAGCGACAATACTTACGGCAACATCTTCAAACTTTGTATGCTCGTAATCAAAAATCATTGCAAGGAAAAACGCAATAACAACGATAACGACAAACGCAAGCGGAGGTACGGTTGAAATAAAGCGACCCCACTTTTCTGCCGAAATCCACGGTTGCATAATGTTTTCACTTGATGTAAACGGAATAACTCCGCCGACGACCGTGCCGAGAATTACAATAAATTTATTTGAAACCTTGGCACATTTCATAATTTCATTTGCCGCAACGGCGGACAAAAATGCAATTACGATGATAAAAAGCGGCGTGTATATTTGCCAAACAACAACTGCAAGAAGTGCCAAAAGCACAACTGCCGTGATAACTCTTTGCTTCATAAAGTTAACCTCCGAATCTGCGGTTTCTGTTTTCAAAATCGGCAAGTGCCTTGTAAAGATCCTGTACCGAAAAATCAGGCCACATAACATCACTGTACCAAAATTCGCTGTAAGCCGCCTGCCAAAGCAAAAAGTTTGACAGTCTTTGCTCACCCGACGGACGGATAATCAAATCACAGTCCGGCACAGTGTAAATATTTTCGCTTATATCGTTTTCGCTGATTTCCGTTTTGCCCTCGGCAATCAGCTTATTGACGGCACTGACAATTTCTTCTCTGCCGCCGTAATTAACGGCAAGAGCAATATCGCAACCGGTGTTGTTCTTTGTATCTTCCTCGGCTTCCTCCATAAGAGCAAGAATATCGCTCGGAATACCTTCTTTAAGACCGATAAAACGAAGTCTGTTGTTTTCGGCGGCAGTGATGTCCTCCTTAGCTTCAAGAAGATACTGCTTGAAAAGACGCATAATCGCCTCTACTTCTTCTTTCGGTCTTTTCCAATTTTCGGTTGAAAAAGCATAAAAGGTGGCGTGCTTAATGCCGAGCCTGCCGCATTCCTTTGAAATTATGCGAAAAGTTTCGGCACCCTGCTTATGACCTGCCGTGCGAGGAAGTCCGCGTTTTTTAGCCCATCTGCCGTTGCCGTCCATAATTATGCCTATATGCTCCGGAAGGACTTCAAACTGCGGTCTTTCAACATTCGCATTGCTTTCTTTTTTTGAAAAAAGAGCCATTTTTTCTCTCCTTAAAAAAGTGTTATAGGGCGAAGCATATGCGTCGCCCAAACATAATCAAAAGTTAAAATCAAATAGAAAGAATTTCGTCCTCTTTCTTCTTTGTCATTTCTTCTACTTTTTTGATGTACTTATCAGTAACATCCTGAAGCTTCTTTTCACCGTCTTTTTGCTCGTCCTCGGTGATTTCGTTTGCTTTCTTGAGCTTTTTAATATCGTCCATAGAATCACGGCGAACATTACGAACGGCTACCTTTGCTTCCTCGCCACGCTTTGAAACATCTTTTACAAGTGTTTTTCTGTGTTCCTCGGTAAGCTGAGGGAATGTAAGACGGATAACCTTGCCGTCATTTTGCGGATTGATACCGATTTCGGCAACATTGATTGCTTTTTCGATTTCTTTAAGCATTGAAGCGTCCCATGGCTGAATTACAAGCATTCTCGGTTCCGGAACGGAAACGGCAGCCATCTGTTCAATTTTTGTAGGTGTGCCGTAGTAGTCAACCATAACATTGTTGAGAACATTCGGGTTTGCTCTGCCGGCTCTGATTGTTGAAAAATCTCTGTCGAGAGAGTCAAGGCATTTTTCCATTCTCTCGGTTGTTTTTGCAAAAATTGTATCCATAGTAAAAACCTCTCTTATTAATTATTGAATATTGCTGACTGTTGTGCCGATTTTTTCGCCTGACACAACACGCAAAATGTTATCGGGATCATTAAGATTGAAAACGATAATCGGCATATCGTTATCTTTGCAAAGCGAAAATGCGGTTGAGTCCATAACTTTAAGGTCACGGGTAATAACCTCTTGGAATGTAACATCGTCAAACTTAACAGCATCGTCAAACTTGTTAGGGTCTTTGTCATAAACGCCGTCAACATTTGTTGCTTTAAGAAGTGCGTCTGCGTTGATTTCCACACTGCGAAGAGCTGCCGCTGTGTCGGTTGAAAAGAACGGTGAACCTGTTCCGCAACCGAAAATGACAATTCTGCCCTTTTCAAAATGACGGATAGCCTTGTTGCGAATATACGGCTCTGCGATTTGTCGCATTTCGATAGCAGTTTGAACTCTTACATCGGCACCGAGCTGTTCCAAAGCGTCACAAAGAGCCAACGAGTTCATAGCCGTTGCAAGCATACCGATATGGTCTGCTCTTGCACGATCCATATGTTCGCTTGTTCTGCCTCTCCAGAAATTGCCGCCGCCTACTACGATAGCAACTTCAACGCCCTCGTCTGCAACTTTTTTTACAGCCTTACAAATGCTGAGTACGGTATCGTTGTCAATACCCTTTCCTGCGGCACCTGCAAGAACCTCTCCACTGAGTTTTAACAAAATTCTTTTATATGCTATACCCATATAAAAAATCCTCCGTTATGCATATTTTCTTATATATAATAATATAAATTACTCTTAAAGTAAAGAAAATAAATAAAATTTAATAATTACAAATAAGTTACAACAGAAAAAACCGTGAAAATCAAGCGACTTTCACGGTTTGAATTAACGGTTAAGTGTTATCGGAAGACTGAGACGAATCGGTTGATTCATCTGTTGCACTCTTCTGTTCTTCCTGATATTTGAGATAACTCTTATTGAGATTGTAAATAAGAGCATAGTCCTTGGCATTAATTATGCCGTCGTTATTAACATCAAGATATGACGAATTGTTTGTATTAGCTCGGTCTATGGTGTCTTTATTGTAATAATAATTCTCCCACATACAATACAGTTTTTCACCGGTTTGAGAAGCAAGCGAACCGCAATGCTTACAGGTGTATATAATACTGTACGGTTCAACATTCAGCTTGCTGTTCAGTGTAGTTGAAACAGGCTCGTCGTAAACTCGAACAAACTTATATTCGTGACCGAGAGGGTCGCCCTGCGTGTTACCGCTGGTTTTGTTACAAATCGAACAGGTGTCAACATAGATTTCACCCGTCAGGCAAGTTCCCTCCGTAATAACACGGTGGGTATAATACCCCTCAATCCATTCTTTGTGTAC
>CAVBQD010000087.1:0-8709 GCA_963597385.1 bacterium
AACATATATAATGGTATATACATTATATATGTTTCTGCTTCCGAATTGTCGGGCACTCATGAAAAAGATTCAATAAATGTAATGAAAAAGATTTATTCTGCTGCTGTAAATTTGAAAAACACTGGGAAAATAGTAGCGATTTTGATTGATGATTTCCATATGGGAAATGTAACTACAGATAAAAATGTTAAAAGGACTATCAATTCCAATCTACTTACAGGACACTTGATGAATTTGGCAGAAAACAATAACGGCTTTAAGATTCCTATAATTCTTACTGGTAATGATTTTTCTAAAACATATGCACCTTTATTGCGCTCGGGAAGAGCCGATAGGTTTGAATGGAATCCAAATTATGAAGAAAAGAAAGGAATAGTCAGAACTATTTTTTGTCGATTTGCCGATATAAACGAACAAGAGTTTGATGAGATATTTGATAAATATTCAGATAGTAGTATTTCAGACTTTTATCAATTAACAAATGAATATAGAAAAATGTTGTTCTCAGATTATATAACTCAATTTGAAGTTATTGATAAAAACACTATTTCTACTATTTCACAAATAGTAAAGCAACAGCAGCACAAAATTGATTATAGTTTATTAAAACGATTGGCTGATAATAGAATGAAAGAGGCAAAAACAGATGAGTGAATTAGAATTATTACCACCGAAAGCAGATGTAAATACGGATGCAAATTTAAGGATACATCTGCGTGTTCTAATTGGTGTTCTTTATGAGATGACAAAAGTATGCGGAGTAGAAATTGGGGATGATCTTGACAAAGGTGTGCTTGAAAGAGATGTAATTGAAAGAATCACTATTACATTCAAGGATAAGAACAATACAGGAAAAGCACGGGTGATTTTTAAAATTAATTGGGATAAATTGGAATTATTGGCACAAACAGAAGATGGCACAGTTTTATATGAAGAAAAGGATTTTTCAAATGGCTTTTGTAATTCTCTTGATCCTGAATTATTTAATATGTTAAAATTGCATGTAAAAAAACTACGGAAACAGTTTGATATAAAAAGTGTCGTTTGCCAGTTTGGATACAGAAGCAAGTATAATAGAACTGATATGGTTCATCAAGAAACAAGAAAATATATGGGACACATTGCCGGAGATCATATAAAAATGGATGAGAATAGCGAATTCAAAAAGAGGCTTCGTTCTACATTCCAAGGAATTGGTGGTACGTTAGATGTATTCTTCACTTTAGAATAATGGAGTTAAATTATGTTGAAAATTTGCTTTTTTTCTGCCATAACAGGAATTGTAATAGGGAATTTAATTGCATTGTCTCCACAAAAATTTCAAGATAAAATTATGATTTTTGCAAAAAGATTCAATCCAATTTATTACCTAATTATGTTTGGATACATATTAACAAGTATGATGTGGATCTTAATGTTTCAGGAATTATCCCTCATTATTGATGAAAGAATCATAGTTAATAATGAAATAATAAACAATTTTATAAAAAGTGGAATTGTTTCAGCTGTTTTGTTTTATATTTCTGTCAGAGTATATTCGATTATAATAAAAATACTAGTTCGCATTTGTAAAACTAGAAAAATTAATACAGACATTACATTTCTTGAAAAAGAATTTAATACTATTGTTAATACCTCTATAATAATCATTGTATTATATTTCTTGTTGATTAGAGAATATTTTTTGTTTTCAATATTTCTAGCAATATTATTAGGAAATATGACAGATTATAATAGTTCAATTGCAGAAAACATTAAATCATTTAAGAAAACAGTGATATCGACAAAAAAACAAACAATAATCGCAGAAGCTTTATGTATATTTTTAATGCCTATAATCATCTTTTTTAATCGATGATTATTTATTACGTTTTCAAGCCCATAGCCTGCTTTTTCTCATTGATTTTTTGAAGTGTTTTTCTATCAGTATTATGATAAATAAGTTTGTATTTATTATCAAATTCTCTTTTGAATAATTTTGATAAATCATTTAACACAGCAAGGATAGCAGTATAATTCTGCCACTCCTTGCTGTTGTTATTTATATACTCAAGTAGTTTTTCAGCAGATTCACAATCTTTTTCGGCTGCTGCCATTAAATATTGTATAGCCTTATTTATGTCTTTTTCAACAAATACGCCATTATAATATATTTTGCCAAGTTGATATAAAGCATATTTATAACCGCTCGAAGCAGATTTACATAAAAACTCCAGTCCTTTTTGTGGATTAAATAAATCGCCGTTAGAATCAAAATATATTTTCGAAAGCTTATATTGAGCATAGCAGTTATTCATATTATCAGCTTTTATAAATGTTTTTTCTGCTTTGTTTAAATCCTTTTTTAGAAAAAGACCATCCATATAGTATTTTCCCAATAAATATAAAGAGTGAACGCAGCCCATATTTGCAGATTTTTTTAAGGTTTCAATTCCGATTTTTGAATCATAATTTTCCGAATTAGTATCAAGATATTTTTTTGAAACTTGATATTCATACAAACCGGGATTGTTCTCATAAAAGAATTTATCAACAACATTTGCTTCTGTCGGCTCATCATTTTCATCAACAACATCATCAAAAGTTATTTGATTGTTGCAAATATTCAGTGCTTCTTTTATAATTATATTTTTCAATGGTTTAAAAATTTTATTTTGAGATAACGGTATGTAATTTGATTTTGTTTGTCGATACATTCCTATTATTTCATCATTATATTCACACCATATATCATATAATTCAAAGATGTTCTTATCCTTTTCAAGTTCTTCAATGATAAAATCAATTTTCTTTTTCATTGATTGCGGAAGGTAACCATATACTGCTTTCCCCTTATAATTTTCAAACTGTTTTGAAAGTTCTATTAATGTTTTTTCAATATTATCATTTTGAAAATTTTTATTGTTAATTGAAGAAATGAGAAGGTCTATTTTATTTTTTACGGTTTCGCTCATTTGAGATCTTATTTTGTTTTGCTCTTTATATATTTCGATTCTGTCATCAACAAAAATTTGCCTTGATAAATTCATTTTTAATTTTTCAAGACTTTCTTTTGTTATGAAGGCTTTTTGTTGTTTGGAATACATTATAAGATGAACATGAGGATGAAAAGACTCATTATGGAAAGCACCATACCATTTTAAATTTGAATATGATATACCGAGTGCTTTTGCAAAATTCATTTTATTTTCTCTTATTAACGACATCCAAGCCTCAGCATTATCATATCCTAATCTACATGCATCATCTCTTGAAAGTGAAATAATAAATGTATGAACATTATCATTTTGATCAGCAACTTCATTTGCAATTTTTTCAAGATTGTCAACGGAATTATCAACATCAGAAAATAATCCATGTTTACCATAAGTTTCAACGCCCGGTCTGTGAGCAATATATTTCACATAATTTTCTCTTTTAGCAACCATATCGAGATTGTAATCAAGTGTTTGCGTAATCAAATCAGAAGCAAAACCTCTTGTTTGCTTTTCAAAATACAATTTATATTCATCTGAATTAATTGTAGAAGGAAAGTCTTTTATTAATTGTTTAATCAACTTTTTTTGATATTCAGTTACTTTCTTATTTCGCCAACTTTCATCGGTAAATTCAACACCATCTCTTTTAGCAATATATTTCACTAAATTTTTTATGTTTGATTTAGAACTATGGCTCATATACCTCCACTTTACAATTAATTGACTCATTCGTTTCCTCTTTGATATTGAACAATGTTTTCAAAATTTATTAACCCTTGGCACTTCTTTACATCTACGATACATTTTTCTCTAAGCTTTTTCAAATCATCATCTTCATAATCACATAAAGCTGCTTCAAAATGAGATAACATTGACAATTGTAATGCCATATTATATATAGATTTGTTTAAAACTTTTTTCATATTATCCAATTTTGGAAATACAGTTTGTGTAAAAACATCTGCAATATAATCTTGGGCAATATTTGTTTCAACATATCCGCAATAAAATCTAATAGCTCGATCAACAAATTCAGATCTGCTTTTACAATTATCAAGTGAATAAATTTTATCAGCCATTTTAATATTATCATTTGAAAGCCATAAAGAATATCTGCTTTTTTCCGAAAATGGAAAATCTTTATTAATCATTGTCTTCACATCCTTACAGTGTATATTTTTATATTCTTGTATTTGGAAATTCTTCTTTTTTTACGCTCTTATATATTTTAAACAGCGCATATTATAAAAGCTCAAGTCGGCGAGCATTGCTCGGCGATGTTTATCGGGACTGCGTTTACAGCGCAGTTCCTTATTCCTGCACAGAATCAGACGAATATAACTCTAACAATTCGGCGGATTATCAAGTCTTAGCAAATGGCTCAAAAGCGGCTTTTTTGCTTTTGTCGGGTACAACCTTTACATTCATTAAAAGTACGCAAACATCGTCTTACAAGGCTATATAATTTGTTATTTACTTCATATTGTTATATTACCGTTTCAAATGCGACTATTATGGGTTCAATAATGAATACCATTGTTCATATATAATTGCCAAGCATCCTCAAATGGCAAAATAAAATAATGGTTATTTCGCATAACCATCATTCCGTTTTTGTTTTCCATCATGATTTGCACTCTGTCAACTAACCGCAGTTGTACAAGTTTGTCAATTGCTTTTACTACTGTGCCTCTTGATATTCCAAGTACCCTTGATATTGTAGTAAGACTAGGCCAACATTCTTTCTTTTTTCCCGCACAGCACACAAGGTACGAATAAACAACAATTTCATATTTATTCATATGAAAAGCAAATATATTGTTTGGCATTTGATAAAAATTCTTATTCAACAATTCCTCCTGTATTATCAAATTTATGTAAACAAATAAATATTGAATTTTTTAAGAGACCACACATTCTAACCTCTTGTTGCATATTCAAATCATCTATCAATTTATTCAAATAATTATTATCAATTATCTCGTCATTGAACAATTCCTCAAAATCAATAATATTTATTTCTTCATCGTTTTTGTAACAACGAGCAATCAAATTTTTTGCAATATCATCCATTCTTATCATCCTATATAATTAAATCACATAAATTACGACATCTAATTATTTCTCCTTAATTGTTAATTATATATTCAATTATGTTTATTTAAAAAATACTCTTTTTCCAATTGTTTCAATTCGTCAAATTTATTATCAATATAATTTTTAATATAATCTTCAACCCAAAAATACTTTTTTTCTTTAATGTCAATTCCAATCGCTAAATCAAAACAATCTAATGGGGTATAACAATTTTCATCATAATTTGAATATATAAAACAATTAAAGCCATTATACGTTTGATATTTTTTTGAATCATAATCAAATTTTTGTACTTTTGTAGATACAAAAACAATTACATTAAAATCTTTGTACTTCATTTTTTGTCTCCTTGTTTATTTTTAATTGTTTTTGCATCATTGTTCTTCATGCTGAAAAATTCTTTAACTTGCAACGGCACATATCTGTTATATAATAAGTCCAAATGTTTAGTCATTTCCGAATTTAAATCAACATTTTTCTTTTTTAAAAATAGATTTAGTGTAGTTAATTTTTCTTCATCGTATTGTATTGTTACAATTGCATTTTTCATAATATCACCTCACATAATCATTTCAGGTTGAGTATCATTTAACATTGTATTTTCATCAGTTATCGTCTTATATATCCCATATAAGTTTTCGGATACATCATTACCGAAATCACGCTCAAGCTCTACGCCCAAAATCAATATTTCTTTTTGGCTGTCGGTAAGCATTGAGCAAACAGCATTTACAGGATAGGCATCGCATAATCTGTCTGCAATTGAAAGATCAAAACTGTTTGTATTTTTCATTGCAGCCTCCATATCCGATAATGCCTTTTCTATTTTGGGCAAATCATAATATGATTTCCAACCGACAAATAGATTGCCATTAAATAATCGAAAATCTTTGCTGATATTCAACTTTTCTTCCAGTTTTGCAATTGATTTTACAGTATCGTTATATGAAGCAAGCCCATTTGAAACAAGCGTGTTTCCAACATCGGTCTTGAACATTTCCCACGGAGTTCTGTACGGATATTCATTCATAAACTGCCATCGGTTATTTAAATCCTTAACCTCTTGCGTTGTATAATCGAAACTGCAAAATTGCTTGCCTTTTGAGTTCTCAATGTGTCCTGAGCCATCTTCATATAGAACCCAAGTCCAATCGTCAATAAGCATTGCCTTTTTATTTAAGTTACCCATAATTATCACCTCACATATTCGGCTCAAAATCCGGAATGTCATTTTTAATCCAATCTAATTCGCTGTCAAACATTTCATCATTAGGTAAGTCCGTTTCCTCTAATGCAATATTTTCTATACAACAGTTCATAAAACTTGAATTAGTTGTTTGACAATTCTTAAGTACGGCTTCCTTGAAATTACTATGTGTGAAAAATGTTTTGGCAAGGTTACAAGAAAAGAATCGTGCATTTTGCAATTCTGCTTCTTCAGCTGTTACATTATACAGAGAACAGTTACTGAACAACGCATTTTGCAGATTACAGTTAACAAGCGATGCATTATCAAAAGTACAGTGATAAAACTTGCAATTCTCAAAATCAGCACCATTCAAATCCTTGCCCGAAAAGTCAACATTCAAAAATGCCTTGTCGCTCAAATCCATTTTTTCACCTTCACCGCCATAAAGCCAAAGCACATGTCTTGCACACAAAATTTCAATGTCTGTGAAATCTTCATCTGAATAATCATATGGGATGTCAATTGCGTTACTGTTTAACATCAACTCAATACTGTCGGAGTACAAAATTGTTTCATCGACATTACCTGAATCCCTAAGCATATCATCAATCAATGCAGGATATACGGCAGGTTCTCCGACTCGGTTATATTTGTTAATATCAACTCTGTATTCGGGATCGCCAGATTCTTCACAGCTTGCAATTGCTTGGTTCATTATGCTATTGGTTACATCAATCATTCGCTTATTGAATGATTCAAGAGCCGGGAATTGTTCAAGTGTTACGCTCTGCCTAATATTAGGAATATATGCTGAATAACGAGCATAATTACAGCCTTCGCTGTTTATGAGAATTCCGTCTTCGGTATCAGAACCTAAAACAAGCAGACAATGTGTTATACCATTATTGTCAACTCTCATAAGATCCTTATTTTTTGATATGTAATCCTTATCTTCAAGCAAGCCATTACACAAAGCCGAAAATTCCGCCTGTGATATTTCAATTACTTTTTCGACCATACATTTTTGCAAATCGACTTGAGAATCTTTTCTTCTCATAACTGTATTTATAACCAAAATAAAACCTCCTTAATAAAAAATCAGCGGCATCGTGATTGATACCGCTTTTTGTTTACATATTTGGAATGCCTAAAGCATTAGTCTCATCCGGATTTATTTGTAAATCCTTTTCAGCAATGGTTTCAAGAAACATTCGCTTTTGCATTACTTGACTTAATCCCGGCGTTGATGTTGCTTGATTATATGCATTGCAAATATCGCCAAGATGAAACTTATACCAAAAATTATCTCTGTTGTACTTGATAAACAATTCATTGTCCGAAAGATTAAAATCAACCACAGATACAATGTTTCCGCCCGGTGCCATTGACTTACAAAGTATCGGATAAATGCGTTCATCTGTCATTGTTCCATCAGCAATGTTTTCGGCAATACTGTCAAGACTCCATCGGTCTTTAACATCCTTAATTGTATTAACATATGCATTAGCAGCTTCCCAAAGATAAAATGGTGCATCAGTTGTCAAACAATAATCTTCATCATCATTATGGAAATGGACGATTGAGAGATCTTTTTCATCTTCAATATCGCTATCAAAATCAAACCCAAAGAAATCGATCTCACTATCAGTCATTCCAAGTTTATCGTGCAATATGTTGAGCAATTCTTCTTGCTCATAATGTTCTGAAAACCAATCAAGAGCATTGCTGAGAATTTCGTTTTGTCTTTCATTTGAAATATTCAATTTGAATTAGCCTCCGTTTCTTCAATATAGTTAATATACGGAACTTTAAGCCAATGTGTCCAACCGCTTGAAGTAATCGGAGTTTTGATTACACCATCGTATGTATTCGCTGCGTGAATTACATAACCGTTTCCGATATACACGCCTATATGTCCTTGATGCCATACCGCTATACCGCGTATATCAGGCATGGTACTTATAGGTCCTTTCTCAACAGCAGCATTAAACATACCATCAGCAGTTACATCTTTCATCCCGTTTGTTCCGTATTTAATAGTTCCGCTTGTCTCATCATACCAACCATAGCCTTTAATTAATCCAACACAGTCAGAAGTTCGTCTGCCGAGCCAATGTGACTTAATATAATCCTCCTTATCTGTAACATTAGCACCGAAAACCTTTTTAAGCCTTTTAAGTTCACTTGAAGTTAAAACATCTCCGTGTGAACCCCAAACATAACCCCATTTATTGTCATAAGCCATTTGTACCCATTTAACTAAATCAAGATTATTCTTATCCGTGTTACTCAAATCAATATCTATAACTGTATTAGATATTACCGACATTAAGTGATTGAAATCTTCGGCTGATATATTCGTACCGAAAGCGGAATTCAGCATATTAAGTAGTTCGTTATCGTCCTTTGCCTGTTCAAAACAATCAACAAGTTTTGAAATGAAAT
>CAVBQD010000088.1:0-8704 GCA_963597385.1 bacterium
TCGTAGAGGTCGTAACCAAATCCGAGTAGGGTTGCGATTACCAATACGACGGCGATAACTGTTCTTGTGCTTTTATATCTGTTGCCCATGGCACGCTCCCCTTTCTTAAAAATATAATGATGTTACGCCCTGTTTAGTTTCTTTTTCAGCGGAACAAAAATGATATTCATAACAACCGTCACAACAGCCGTATAAAAGAACGACGGCAAATAAAAGGTAAAGAAAACCGATTTGGAGCCGTCGCCGCCCTTTATCAGGATAAAAACAATCCAATAAATAAGCACATAAAGGAATGTGAACAACACAGCCCCGACAGTTCCTACCCAAAAGGTTGCTCTGAAAAGATGAGTTACAAGTACGCTCATAATATAACAAGCGACCATAATAAACAGGCAATTAAATCCCATATGGTGTGCCGCCGTTATATCCCACAAAAGACCTGCAAACAAGCCAATTAATGCGGAAGCCTTTTCATCTTCGTCAAGCGACAAAAGCACTGCAGCCGGAACAAGAAGAAAGCATCTTGCACCGCCGATTTCAAACCACAGTCCTCCGACATTTTGAAGCAGCGAAAGCACGGCAATAATCACGGCATAAACGGCATATTTAATTGTGCGTTCTTTTTTTGTGAGTTCCATTTATGTTTCCTTAATTTTTATAATCGGTAAGTATAAAACAAGTGTTTATGCTTTCAATAGAAGTGCCGGGAGTGATAACGGCATAAGAAGAAATGTCGGTTGATTCATCGGCAATTTCATCAACTGTGCCTATAATCAATCCTTTTGGTACGGTTCCGCCGATACCTGCAGTACAAATAATCGATTCGTTCGTTATTTTTGTTGCGGCATCAAGGTTCGCCATTTTGCACTTGTTTTCCTTTGCAAGCGTTGCATTGCCGGTTACATAAGATATTTCGTTTGAAATAATTTCGTAAGCCGAAACATTAAAATCCGGGTCAAGTATAGTTTTAACCACGCTGTATGTCGGATAAGCCTTGTCGATAACGCCGACAAGATACTTGCCGTACATAACGGCGTCACCTACCGCAACTCCGTTTACAGTGCCTTTTGAAACGGTGAACGACTTATAAATATCCGCACTGTCTCTGCCGATAACGGACGCCTCTACAAACTTAAAGTCTTCGTGTTCTTCTTTAACTCCGAGGAAGTCTTTATACAACTCGTTTTGTCTTTTTAAATTTTCATAATCAACAAGTTGCGACTGAAGTTCGCCGATTTGCGACTGCAAATTTTGTATTTCCTTTTCATACTGAGCATTACCGCTGACATTGCCCGAGATATTGTCGATACCGTTTGAAATCTTTTGGGCTACATAATGTGCCGGATAAAAGATTGTACCGACAACTGTTGACTGTGCGGTTTCGCCGTGACCGTTTGCGGCGGCAATAAGTGCACCGATTAAAAGCACGGCAATAATACTCATCACCGTTTTGAACGGCTTTGTTTTAAATATTTTTTTCATATTTTCACATCTCTTATCTTGCCTGACGAAGTTTGATTGATGTACCGACAGCGACGCAGTCGTTTGAATTTTCAGGCACGATGATAGGAATTTTTATTTCATTCTCAATCAAATCACGAAGTCCGCGAAGTTGACTTGCACCGCCCGTCAGATAAATGCCTCTGTCGATAATATCTGCGGCAAGTTCCGGCAAAGTAACCTCAAGCGTTTCTTTAACGGCAGTTAAAATCTGACTTACAGGTTCTTCAAGAACAATACGGATATCGGACGAAGTAACTTCAACGCTACCCGGAAGTCCGTCGTTAAGATTTCTGCCTCGAACCTCCATAGCCGCTTCACCGTCATATTCCATAGCGGAACCGATTTTAAGTTTAATATCCTCGGCTGTACGCTCGCCGATAAGAAGATTGTGTGTTTTACGCATATAAGAAGCGATGGCATCGTCCATTGCTTCACCGCCAACCTTAATACTGTTACAGCACGCAATGCCGCCGAGTGAAAGCACGGCAACATCGGTTGTACCGCCGCCGATATCGATAATCATAGAACCGGTTGCTTCGTATACGGGAAGACCTGCACCGAGAGCCGCCGCCATAGACTCCTCAATAAGTTCAACTTCCTGAGCACCTGCCGAACGCACGGCATCTTCTACCGCCCTGCGTTCAACTTCCGTAACATCGGACGGAACGCAAACAACAACTCTTGTTTTTGTAAAAACATTTCGTGAGGTTGAGCGGTCCATAAAATCGTGAAGCATATCCGCAGTCATATCAAAGTCGGCAATAACACCTGCTTTCATAGGGCGAACGGCAACAATTGAACCGGGAGTTCTGCCAATCATTTTTTTTGCTTCGTTTCCTGTTGCAAGCACTCTTTTTGACTTAACATCAACAGCCACAACTGACGGTTCGTTAATTATTATATGACCCTTTCGGTCGGTTACTTTTGTATTTGATGTACCGAGGTCGATACCTATATCTCTTGAAAAAAGCATTTCTAAGCCCGCTTTCCTAATTAAATTTCATATCAATTATTTATTATATAATATAAAATTGTTAATCTCAACACATATTTTAAAAATTAATAATTTTGTCAAAATATACAAAAAGCAAAATTATAAGCTTCGTTTTTGCACGAAAAAACTCCCCTTGCGATAAGAGGAGTTAATCGTTTTTATATTATGCAATATATTCGGGTGTGAAAATTTCATCCCAATGAGAGTAATATTCATTTTGCTTTACAAGCTTGCGTGCCTGAATGTAGTCATAGGCTTTCTTGTGGAAAGTGTCAAGTTCTTTTGAAGCTTCCTTGAGCTTTGTCGCCTTGAGTTTAGCTTCTTCCTTTGTACTTTCACTCATAGCGTTTGCCTCGTTATACTTATCAAGCGTCGGTTCGCTGATACCGTAAAGTTCTTCAACCGTATGGGTAAGAAGTTCTTTTGCCTTTGCGGTCTTTTTCATCATTTTTTCACTTGTAAAACGGTCTTTTTCGTTGATTATTATTTCAAGTGCTCCTATCTTGGATTTAAGCTTTTTGCGTTCTTTTTTGCTGACAGCCGAATCAAGCGATTCAAGACATTCGTTATATTCATTAACCGAGTCGGAATAAATCTTCTTTGCTTCTTCAAGCTGACCTTCCGAAAGAGCATCTGTTGCGTAATCCTCAAGTGCGGCACGGATTTTAAGCACCTTAATATGCGAATCGTGTTCTTCTTCCGTAAGAGTGTACATTGTTACAAACGGAATAAGCGAAAGCACGAATCCTGCCAAAGCAAGAACAATCATACCTTTTGAAAGCGGTTCTCTGAATGACGCTTTGTACAAGTCGTCATAATTATCAACCAATCCAAAGTGATTTTGCATAACTATTGTTTGAGTGAAATATGTAACGCCCATAGACACAAACACGCCGATTGTGCCTACAAACTGACCCATAAGACCCTCAAGTCTTTCGCCCGATTTATACTGCTGATAGTCGAGAACATCGGCGTTCATTGCACCGTCGGTAATGAGTGTAAAGGTGTTAAAGAAACCTCTAATCCAAACAAGAGCGAAAATAACCCAAATCTGTTCTATAAACACATACATACCCACAAGAGTAATGATATTGCCCAAAATGTAGAAAATGTACATATTTCGCTTGCCGAGCTTACGGATAAGAAGCGGTGACAGGAGCATAGCCGGAGTGGCAGCCGCACCGAGAATAGTGGTAAGCGTTCCGTTCAAAACGCCCTGCTGTTCGGTTGAAAGACTAAGCACATCTTTAATGCCGTAATAGAAATACCAAGTAGTTACATTTCCAACGCCCGCCTGCAAAAGAATGCACCAGGATGTAAGAGAGCGTGCCCACTGATACTTGTTTGCGATACCGGCACCGATACCCTTGAAAAACGGCACTTTCGGCGAATAGTCTTTTGATACGATAATCCTTTCTTTGGTACCGAAATAACTGAAAAGCCCGATAAGTGCACCGCCGATACCGAGAACGGGCATAATAACACGGTACGCCTGTATATGCTCAAGTCCGCCTGTAAAGCCTGCAATCAACGGAACGAAAAATCCCATAATCGTAGGTGCAAGCGAATAAATGAAAGTCGAAACGGTAATTACATCTGCACGCTCGGTTGAATTCGGACTCATTACCTGAACGAGAGTTGTGTAAGCCTGGTCATAAAACGGGTAGCAAAGCTGAAGAAGCATATACGATATAAACAGCGACCACAGCTTTTGATTGTAGCTCATCGTTTCAAAAGGAAGAAAAGCGAATATTGTAAGCAAAATGCCCGACGGGATTCCCGTATAAAGCAAATACGGTCTGAACTTACCCTTGCTACTTCGCGTATTGTCAATTATGAGTCCGCGGATAGGACCCAAAAACAAGCTGATAATGGTTGCGGCAAGATTCAGTTTTACAAGGTCACCGTTTTTAAGTCCGAGAGCGGAACCTGCAAGCAAACTTGTGGCAGAAAGTGAGATATACCAAACCGTATAAATCACAAATTTTACACCGATACCGCCAATACTATACGAGAGAATTTCCTTATACGGAATGTAGCGACCCTCGGGTGGATTACTCCAATGGTTTTTAACAGACGACACGGTCTGTTTAATCTTTTCACCTGATATTTTCATGTTGCCCCTTTGTGAAACTTTCATAGTTTATTACTCGCAAAAGCAGAAGTTTCTGTTAAAGTATAACATATAGAAAAGACAATAGCAATACGGCATTAAAGTTTTGTTATAAATTTGTTATAATTCGGTAGTAAAAGTATATCCCTGCTTTTGGATGTCGTCTATCACCTTGCCGAGAATGTCGGCATTTGTTTTGCTTACGGCGTGAAGAAGCAAAATCGCACCCGGGTGCGTGCTCTCGCAAATATGAGTGAACGCCTGATTTTCTTCCGTCTGATTATCCGGATCCCAATCGGCATAAGCAAAACTCCAAAACACCGATGTGTAATTCAAATCTTTTACAATCTGTAACGAGCGTTCCGAAAACTCGCCTTTCGGGAACCTAAAATAACTCATTGTATAATTGAACTTGTCTTTTACATATTCGTGAAGATAGGTTACTTCTTCTTTCGCAACATCATCACTGACCTCATCCATAGAATAATGGTGATACGAATGGTTGCCGACAATATGTCCCTCATCAATCATTCTTTTGACGAGTTCGGGATTTTGAGATGCAAAATCATAAGTTACAAAGAACACCGCCTTGACTTTCTTTTGCTTTAATGTGTCCAAAATCTGCGGAGTATAGCCGTTTTCATAGCCTTCGTCAAATGTCAGGCATATCTTTTTGTCAACATTTAAAAGCCATTTTGCACCCAGTGCGGCATACTGTTTTTGAAGGAGCAAAGGTTCATTGGGTTGCTTATGGTCAACAATATTCCCCGGACCCCAAACGACCTTTTCGGTGCTTAACGAATCAAGTCCGGCAACGGCTTTTGCCGTCGGTGCGGTTGTATTGGTTGCGTTGGTTGTACTCGTTTCGGCATTACTTGTTGTATTATTTTTTGTACTGTCTGTATTCCCTTTTGTGCACCCGAAAAGCAAGCAAACGCACAGCAGGGACAACAAAATTCTTTGAAATTTCACAATAAAAACCTCCCGAATTTATTGTTTGATTCGAGAGGTCAAAATAGTATTGTTAAATTTTGAATTATTTTTCGGAATTTTCAAGGCTCTTCATTTTAAGATAAGCGTTGATGAATCCGTCGAGGTCACCGTCCATAACGGCATTAATGTTACCCATTTCAAAGTTTGTGCGGTGATCCTTAACCATTGTGTAAGGCATAAATACATACGAACGAATCTGACTTCCCCACGCAATTTCTTTTTGGTCGCCCTTGATGTCGTCGATTTTTTCAAGATTTTCTCTTTCTTTAATCTCAACAAGCTTTGATTTAAGCATAAGCATAGCCATTTCACGGTTTTGGTGCTGTGAACGCTCAACCTGACACGAAACTACGATACCGGTCGGAATATGTGTAAGACGAACGGCAGATGAAGTTTTGTTTACCTTTTGACCGCCGGCACCCGAAGCACGGTACACATCCATTTTGATGTCCTCTTCACGGATTTCAACATTAACATCGTTGTCAATCTCCGGCATTACTTCAAGAGAAGCAAAAGAAGTGTGACGACGACCCGAAGAGTCAAACGGTGACACACGGACAAGTCGGTGAATACCCATTTCGCCGTGAAGATAGCCGTAAGCATTTTCGCCCTCGATACGGATTGTAGCACTCTTGATGCCTGCTACATCGCCCTCAAGATAGTCAAGCGTTGACACCTTGTAGCCGTTTCTTTCGCCCCAACGGTTATACATACGGAAAAGCATTTCCGCCCAGTCCTGAGCCTCTGTTCCGCCTGCACCTGCGTGAAAAGTGAGAATTGCGTTGTTGTCATCAAATTCACCCGAAAGAAGAGTTGAAAGGGTCAACTTTTCAATTCTTTTTTCAATGTCATCAACGGATTTTGTACAATCCTCAACAAGGCTTTCGTCTTCTTCCTCGTTGGCAAGTTCAATCATAACCTGTGCGTCGTCAAAATCGTTTTTAAGATTTTCGTATGACGCAACTCTTGCTTTGAGCGAACCGATTTTTTGCATAGTCTTTTGACTGTTTTCCATATCGTCCCAAAAATCGGGAGCGGCACTTTGCTGTTCAAGGTCGGCAATCTGCACCTTGACATTGTCTATATCAAGTGCTTCTTTTAAATTACCGATAGGTTCTTCAGACTGCATAAGTCTTTGATTCAATTCTTCAAACTCTATCATTACTATTCTCCGAACATTATTAATATGATATATAACTTCTAAAATATTTACGATATATTATTATATATTATAAGGAACTTTTTTTCAAGAGAAAATTTTTGTGAGGTTTTCACTTGAAAATCAAAAAAAACAGGCATATAA
Source organism: bacterium (assembly GCA_963597385.1). Classification (GTDB taxonomy): domain Bacteria; phylum Bacillota; class Clostridia; order Oscillospirales; family Acutalibacteraceae; genus Eubacterium_R. The sequence goes on from CAVBQD010000088.1 coordinate 6,907, forward strand.
TAAAGGTGAAAACTATAGAAAAGAGGGCTATACATATATGGCAGCACAAATCTGTGCCGTAATAATATTTGTGGTTATGTTTGCACTGATTATTATGGACAAAATCCCGCGACAGTGGGTCACACTCGGTTGCGGACTTGCAACAATCGTTATTGTATTCGGAATTTGTATGAAAAGTCCGAGTGCGATTACGGAAACGCTAAACATCAAAAGTATATTCACAGCAGAATTTTGGCATGTTTCGTCACAAGGCGGCGAAAGCTCAAGCGGTATCAATTGGTCAACGATTATTTTCATCGCCGGTATGATGGTAATGGTTGAGGGTATGGCAAAAGCAGGATTTTTCCGTTGGCTTTGCCTCACAATCGCAAAAGCGGTTAAGTACAAAGTTATGCCTATACTCGTTACATTTATGATTATGAGTGCCGTACTTTCGATGTTCATTGACAGTATTACGGTTATCCTCTTCCTTGCGGCAGTAACGGTTGAACTTTCACAGCTTCTTAAATTCAGTCCCGTACCGATGGTACTTGCAGAAGTTTTTTGTGCCAACCTCGGCGGTTCTGCCACAATGTGCGGCGATCCGCCGAATATCATAATCGGCACCGCACTCGGCTACAGCTTTGCCGACTTTCTTACAAACACAGGTCTTATCGCAGGCATTTCGCTTGTGTTTATTGTAATTTTCTTTTACTTTGCATTCAAAAAGGAATTGTCCGTGCCAAGCGGTGAACCGGTTGACCCGTCAACATTCCCGAATCCAAAGGACGCTATTGAAAACAGAAAGGACTTTATTGTCAGCACAATCATTTTCCTTTGTGCGGTTGTTCTTCTTGTAACACACGCACAAACAGGGCTTACGGTTGCATTTATCGGCATAGCGATTGCTGTTGTAACGCTCATTACATCATTTAAGCATATCAAATTTATTTTGAAGAAAATCGACTACAAGACGCTTCTTTTCTTCATCGGTTTGTTTATCGTAGTAGGCGGACTTGAGCAAACAGGCGTTTTGAAGCTTATCGCAAACTTTATCGAAAAAATCTGCGGCGGCAACATCTTTGCAATGGTTCTTATCATTATGTGGATTTCGGCTGTTGCAAGTGCATTTGTTGACAACATTCCGTTTGCGGCAACTATGGTTCCGGTTATCAAAAGCCTTGCGGCTACAACTCCGGGTGCAGACCTTGCCGTGCTTGCGTACGCTCTTTCGGTCGGCACAGACATCGGCGGCAGTGCAACGCCTATCGGTGCATCGGCAAATGTTGTGGGCACATCGGTTATTTCAAAAGCAGGACATCCTGTCGGCTGGGGCAAATATTGCAAATCGGCAATCCCGGCAACGGCAATTGTTCTTGTTATTGCTATGGTGGTTATCAAACTTAGATACTTCTAAAAAGGAGGTAATTTTATGGCAAAGCAGTTCATAATTGCAATAGCCCGTGAATACGGCTCGGGCGGTCGTGTTATCGCAGAGGAACTGGCAAAAAAATACGATGTAAATCTTTACGGCAAAAATCTGCTCGACTTTATTGCAAAAGAAAAAAATCTTAATCTTGACAAATTGAAAAAATATGACGAAAAGGCAAGAAATCCTTGGCTTTCACGCACGGTTGACGGATATTCAAACTCGCCGGAGGACACGGTTGCACAAATGCAATTTGACTACCTCAAGGAGCGTGCGGAGTCGGGCGAATCGTTTGTGGTTCTCGGCAGATGTGCAAGCTATGTTTTGCGTGACAGCGACGGGCTTGTAAAAATTTTTATAACCGGTGAAAAAGACGCAAAAATCAAGCGT
>CAVBQD010000089.1:0-8658 GCA_963597385.1 bacterium
GCCGCATACACTGCACTTACTATAACTATGAGTACATTTAGTATTCTTATATGCTTCTTTATTGTCTACATACTTATGCGGTGATGCAACATATCCGCAAGTCTTGCAGGTTGCAGGGTGTGCACAATCTATAGAATCTTCATCAACGCCAAAATCGTGCTTAACATTATAATCTTCATCAACGCAAGGACCTGCTGTTCTTAATCTACAAACTTCACCACATTTAGTACAAGCAACATCATAAAAGGCTGTGGACATTTCATCTACATCGCCATATTTATTCCATTTTTCATTCCAATAATTCTTAACGAATTCACTATTAGGATCGACTAATTTTCCTTCTTCTTTAATGTTTCCAAATGTATGATGCCATTGAGTTGTATAAGTGTTGGAATGTGCTACATAATCACAACCAGAACGAGTGCATTTTCTTTCATCAGTTACAGTCTGTTCTTCTCCACACTTTGCATCTTCAGGCTCTCTTGTTTCACTATACTTAAGATCGTGATTATTCTTAAACTTATGATCGAATCTCTCATAGCAGATATAACATTGTCTATCTTCAGTTCCTGAACAAACTTCAGGTCTGTAAACTAAACCCGAAATGCCGTGTGTGCAATTTTCAGAATTTATGTCACTCAAATTTACAATTTTGAGATCATAAACCATATCCTTTGCACTCGAATTAATCTGCGAAGGGAAATAATAATTATTTTCATCAAGCAAATCTTGAGTAACATTTCCGGCTCCGCAGAAATTTGTACCTGCAGCGATATAAAGGACATCGCCTTCTTTACATTCCTTGGTTAAAACCGTTGCATAATCAATATCATCTTCGTCATCTAAAGAGCCTGAATCATCCATTGCACTGTGATATTTATCATCATACACACCAAGTGAAGTAGAGAGTGTGCTTACATCTGCATCTTTTCCATCTGCATCCGGCTTATTATCATTGCTGTACTGCTTATTTCTCAATGTAGAAATTACATATTGACCGTCTTCAGGTACAACAAATCTGAGTGTTGCAACACCGTATTGAGAAAGCCAAAGTGTGTACTTTGTATTAGCCTCAGCATCAATCATATTACCGTCTTTATTTAAACCGTACTGATTTTGACGAACCGAATACTGCTTTGAACCTACGGTTACTCTGTCGCCGTACCATTCGGTAAGTTTTGCGTCGTCGCCGCTGATAAGATAGTTTCTTGTGCTTGACGGAGCTGTGTATTCTCCGTTAAATCTTTCGTCATATGCCGTGTTTGCACTTGCTACAACAGGAAAGCTCATAAGCATTGCAATACAAAGCAAAATTGACAAAAACTTTTTTGTTGATTTTTCCATAATCTTTTCTCCTTTAACTGTATTTTTTTATGATTTTTTTGTACTCTTTCCCTATCTCAAAATCCTGTTTTCGTCCGTATAAAATACCTCGTTTTGATGTATGAGCTTTAAGGTCGGATATCATATCGTCAACACAAGCTATCTTATCTTTGCAGTTTTGAGATTTTTTTGTTTCTCCCCTTTCGTCATAATATTTAATTGCTTTTACAAGCAAATCAATGTAATCACGGTAATGCTGCATAGTGCGTGGGTCTTTTTTGATAACAAGCTCCATTTGCTTTACAGCTTTACCGTATTTATTATCAGCCGAATAAATATTTGCCATAACATTATTCGGTTCATAAACGCTGTCGTTCCGCTTCAAAATTTCCTGTGCAAGAACATAACCCGACTGCTTGTCGTTTGTTGACTGCATTAAGATTATCAAAGACGGAGTATTTTTGTAATAATAAACAGATTTTTGATGATCGCCTATATAATTGCAAAATGCCGACAAACCTATTACTCCGTAAAGCACTGTCAGTGCCAAAGCAACAACACTCGGAATAAGCTTTGAAGTAACTTCTTTTGTTTTAACATTTGAATAGTCAAAGCAAAGCAAAAGAACAAACAAAATCGATGTAAATTGCAAATCGTAATCAACAAGGCTGTGAAGTGCTATTGCCAATATTACAAATTTTTGCAAATCGGGTACCTGTTTTGAAAACAATTGTTTGATAATTACAACAATAAACAAAACAGCAGGAACAATGCCGATTTCTATTGCGTATTCCAAAAAATCACAATGTACATCTATTGCATAATAATATGCACTTTGGAATTCGGACTGAGCGAAATAAAACGCATATGCACCCTTGCCAAACGGATGCTTGACAATGTAACGCAAAGCGTCCGTGTAATAAAGCAATCTTTCATTAAACGAACCGTCCGTGTTTACATAATTCCATACTTTTTCAACAATCCCAAATCTGTAAAATATAATAAACACGATGGTCGCAAACAAAACCCCGAGTAACGCAACGGAAATCTTACGCTTTGTTTTGTCGATTTTTTTGAATATGTAAAACAAAGCAACTGCAACAACCATAAAAGCCGAAACAAGCCACACGGCTCGCGAATTGCTTTTATAAATACCAAATGCACAAACGATAAACGCCACAATCTTAAACGGTAATTTAATATCGGAAAACAGAGCGACAATTATTCCGACAAGCAAATAAATTGCAAAAGCGTTTGCATACTCAAATGTGCCGTGCAAATCACCAATATTATCATAAAACCTGTTTTTGCCGAAAGCTGTAAAGCCCATTAAGTAAGTAAAAACAGTCATAATAACCGCAGTAAGCGGGACACTGCACAGCAATGTTTTTTGCTCATCCCTGTCAATTTGAATGAGCGACACCGCAAACAAAAAAGCCGTAAAGAATTTGATAAATCCGTGAATCGCCATTGATTTATCCACAGCCCAAAATTTGGTGAGAAAATACATAACGCTCATAAATGCGATTACAAAAAAGGTGAACGAGGCACTGTAATTTATTTTTTTATTTTTAAAAACACTTATAAGGAGCAGTGCCGAGAGCAAAATGCCGATTGCGGCGGTATAAAAGACATAATACCCGCCAACAAAAAAGGGGAACAAGAAAAGCATTATAAACAGTGCTTTTGACATATTGCTCTTTAATTTCACACGCTCACCTTCTTTATTAATCGTCACTATACCATACGATAATAGTCTTTTCAATATGTTACCTGACTGTTACCTAAAAATTATACTGCGAAAACATATTGAAGTACTGAAGAAATAAGTGTATATTATTTAGTATGTTACTCAAAAAAAAAAAAAGGTAACACAGTCTGTAGATAAAAACCCTGAAACACACCGGAGAACACATCGCTTTTAAAAAAAACGGAAAAAGAGGAAAATATGAAACAATTTAACGAACTGCTAAAAGAATACATAGACACTCAAGGAGTCGCGATTTATCAAATCTCAAAACAGACGGACATCAACCGCACCTTTATTCAAAGCGTGATTGCGGGGAGAAAAAAGTTTCCGCAAAAGAGGCTCGGCGACCTGCTCAATTCCGCTTTCTTCACAAACGAGCAGATAAAGAATTTGTGCGACGCATATTTTATTGAAAAGTATGACGAGAAAAAGCCGGAATTCTTTAACTTTTGCAATTACTGCTTCAGCAAAAGATTTGAAGAGGATATGTGCAAAAAGCACGAGGCGGGCACAATTGAGCTTGACAGTGATGTTATGTTTTTGGACAGCAAGGAAAAAATCCTTGCGGCAATCAACACGGCTGTTTTTAAAAACGGCGGTGAAGTGTTTATTTCAAATTTTGACTTTAACAAAAAAGAGGTAAACAGCATAATTTACGACGCGTGCCGAAACGGAAAGTTCAACGAATTTTATCACTACATAAAATATACCGACGATGAAATCGAAAACGCAAACATCATCTTTAACAGCATACATTATGCGAAGCACGACTGTTTGACATACATCAGCAATTACAACAGTTTTAACCTGATGTTCCCGGAATTTGTTATGTGCGGCGACATCATTGTAATGTTTGACGAAAATGTAAAAAACGGCTCGGTAATCAGAAACAAAGACCTTGCAGAGCACATAATAAAACAAAACGAAAAGATGAAGCATGTGGCAAAAAAGGATGTTGCCGTGTTTCACAACGCATTTGAATATATGCAATATCTTGATGCTGTATCAAACAAAAAAGTTGAGCCTGAAATCATTACATTTGATAATCATGTATGTTCTGTTGGCTTTACCAAAGAAATAATAGAGGACATTGCAACCGAGCAAATCAAAAGTGCAACACAGGTTTATCAACAACTTTTATCACACTATGATTTACTGCTTGACAATTCTTTTTCAAATATCAAAAAATACAGCATTTCATATAACGGACTTATTGAATTTGTAAAAACAGGAAAACTGTGTGATTTTCCGAGCGGACTTGCAAACAATTTAAAGCCGAAGCACAGAGCGGAAATATTAAGTTTTCTTATAAAGCAGTCCCCTCTGTTATTTGTTACAAATCCGGAATACGGAAAATTTGACGATTTACCTATTAATATTGAAGTAGCCGATAATCAACTATTAATATCATACAATTTAGATGATGAAAAAGCTCAGCCGAATTTCGGCATTCAGGTAGTTTACGAATCCGAAAACACCGAACTTATCAAATCATTAACCGATTACATTGAATACATAACAATATCCGAAAAAACATATTCTCCGGATTATTCAAAAAAATTCATTCAGTCGCAAATCGACATTTTAAACGCAGAATAATAAAACGCTCATGGGAAGCAAGAGCTTCCTGTGAGCGTTTTCTGTTTATCTATTGTATTTTGCAATCAATCCTTGTATCCGTCGGGGAAAACGACAGTAAGCAACCATTTGAAAGCCTCGGGAGCATAAACTGCGTGAGGAACTTTGGCAGGCATAACAAGTGTTTCGCCCGCATGAACAAAGTGCTCAACACCGCCTACGGTAAATCTGCCTGTACCCTCAAGCACGGTAACCATAGCGTCGCCCGTTGAATCGTGAGTGCCGATTTCTTCGCCCTTTGCAAAAGCAAAAACAGTAACCGAAACAGCCTTATTTTGAGCAAGTGTTTTGCTGACAACCTGTCCGTCCTCAGCGTTCACCAAATCGGTAAGCTTGCAAACCTCTTCGTGATTAATATTTTTAATAAATTTATCCATAAGCACATACCTTTCATATTTTATACAAATATTTTAACACCGAGAGGCAATAATATCAACCGTAATATTTGAAGCGTAATTGAAAATAATATTAACGAAAGGATGATACTATGAGCTCATTTAATATGACAAATGAAATGAAAAATTACTTTGATTCTCTGCCGATGAACATCAAGCAGGAGCTTACACATTCGGGATTTTCGGCAACGAGCCTGCAAGATTTGAAAGACATTGTGGCACAAATGACCGAGGTGGGAAACTATGACGGGCAATTATAAACGCAAATACAGGCTGAACACACATCTCACAAACAGATACTGCGAAAGTGTATACAACCCGACCGTACAGCCTGACGGCACAACCGAAATGGGAGTACCGATTCCCTCAACCGAAAACACATCGTATTCAAAAGAATACGAGGAAGAAAACGAAAGGTAAAAACAGCCTGTCGATAAATTTTCAGAACCACGCCGATAAATAAAACCAACCATTTGAGCCTCCACTTAAAGCAAGGTTATCCCCCGTTAATCGGTGGAAATGTCTGCTTTGCAGATAAAAGGGGGCGTCTACGCAGTAAAGGTGGCAATACAATGTTCCTCCTCAATCTGCCTCCCCTTGATTGTAATCAAGGGGAGGTGGCAACACGAAGTGTTGACGGAAGGGTTTAAAAAAGGACTGTAAAAACAGTCCTTTTTTTATAAATGATATACAATTTTGTCGGAATACTTATTGAAAACGAAAATTCCGAATGCAAGCGACGCGATGGACATAACAGTTGCATAAAGCACCAATTTCCAACTGAGGAGCTGGGTAGGAACCGTGTCGCCGTAAAGAATACATTGCCTGAAAAGTTCAATCATAGAATAAAGCGGATTGAGCTTGATAACATACATTACCTTTCTGCCCTCAAATCTGTTCATTGAGTAAAGGATAGGCACCATATACATAAAGAGTTTGGTACAAACATCCCAAATGTACTCAACATCTCTGAAGTAAACATTTACTACAGAAAGAATAAGACCGATACCGGTTGAAAACATCAACAAAAGTATCATCGGCAGGAAAACAAGAACTATCTTACAACTGAGAGTAAGTCCCGAACCGCCGCTTAAACCTGTTATTTTAAAGAACAGCCAAACGCAAACATAACAAATCGTTGAAATCGAAAATGTAACGAATGTTGAAAGCGTTGACGACAGCGGGTACATATACTTTGGCACATATACCTTTTTGATAATCGACGCATTTCGTCTGAATGCCGTAAGCGACTGCTTTGTTGATGTAACAAAGAACTCATAGATAAGTCGTCCTGAGAACAAATATACAGGATAGCAAACGATACCGTCCTTTTTTCTGCCGAGGAGTGCACCGAAAATGACAGACAAAACTATCATATTAAGAAGCGGTTGCAAAAAACTCCAAAAAATACCGAGCCATGAATTCCTGTACTTGAGCTTTACATTCTTTCGTGTAAGCTCCATCAACAGGTCTTTATACTTGCTAAACATACTAACGGTATGCTTAAACTCTTCCTTTTTTTCTTCAGTACTCAAATAGAACACCTCTGTTTTCACCGTTAACCACGGCGTTCTTAAATCTGTGCCATTATATCATATGCAATATCATATTTCAACATATTTTATCAATTGGTTACAACATCGTAACCTTTTAAATGCACTGAAAATTCAAATGCAGTCTATTATCTGAAAATTTCGGCAATTTGCATAGCAGTTTTTCGTGCTCCCATATCACCGTTTATGACATAATCTGCCGCAGAAAGGTACTTACTTTTGCGTTCGTCATAAAGTTTTTTTGCCTTATCTTTATCCTGAAAAAGCGGTCGTGAAGTGTTGTCACCGATTCTGTCACAAATCACATCAAAAGACGCATCCAAAAACACAACCTTTGAACCTTGCTTAATTGCGTCAACATTACGCTGAAAAGTCATTGCTCCGCCGCCCGTTGAAACAACCGCACCGTTCATTTCGGCAACCTTTTTGCACATTTCGTATTCGAGGTCACGGAAATATTCCTCACCGTGTGCGGCAAAAATCGCTTTTATGGCAACGCCCTGCTCTTTTTCTATAAGCTCGTCCGTATCAACAAACTTAACGCCCAAAATTTTTGCAAGCTCCTTGCCGACAACGGTTTTGCCACTGCCCATAAAGCCGCACAAAACAATATTATTCATTTTTTGCAAGCTCCTTTTGGGTGATTTCAATTACCTTTTTGATGTCGTCGTCTGAAAATGTATAGCCGTTCCAAATTTCCTGAGCAACAGCCGCCTGCCAAACAAGCATCGGCAAACCGCCCGAATATTTGATTCCCGCTTCTCTTGCATATTTAAGGAATACGGTTTCCTCCGGATTGTAAATAACATCAAACGCAGCCTTTGACGAAGTTATAACATCCTTGGAAACAGGACAGGCGTCCGTATGCGGATACATACCGACAGGTGTGCCGTTGATTACCAAATCATAACCGCCGGTAGCCTGGCTCAAAAGAGTAATATTGCAATCCCTGCTGAGATTTACTTTGATTTCTCTTCTGATTTCGTTTGCCGCCGGAATATCGGACTCTCTGACAGCGATTGTCAAATCGGCGTCTGCCAAAATCGACTCAAACGCAATCATACGGGAAACGCCGCCGCTTCCGAGAAGAAGCACCTTGCCACCAAGTTCAATATCAGCCATTTTAAGTGCCGACAAAAAGCCCGCACAGTCCGTATTATGACCGATGAGCTTATCCTCTCTGACATCAACCGTATTTACGGCTCCGAAAAGTTTTGCTCTCGGAGAAAGCTCGTCCAAATATTTTAAAATTTCAACCTTATACGGAATTGTAACATTAAAGCCACGCAATGCACTCAATGTGTCTTTAAACGCCTTGCCAAGTTCCTCCGGCGGAGTTTCAACCATAAAATAGGTTGCGTCTATTCCGCATATTTCAAAAAGTGCCTTATGAATAACCTGACTCATTGAATGTCCCAAAGGATAACCGGTAAGTCCGTAAAGATATCTTCTTCCTTCCACCACTCTCATTTTTATGCCTCCAAAATTTTTAAGATAATGTTTATAATAAAATTATTGACAAATCTGTCAAAAGTTACTAATATGATAATAACATATTACATTAGATATAACAACTAATTTTTTAAGGAGCATAATTTTATGATTTTTGAAGAAGTAAAAGATATATTGGCAGAAGAACTTGATTTAGACCCAAACCAAATTGAAATGACATCGGACCTTGCAAGCGACCTCGGTGCAGATTCGCTTGACGCTATCGATATCGTTATGAGCCTTGAGGACCAGTACGGCATCGAAGTTCCGGACAGCGTAATTGAAAATATGAAAACAGTAGAGGATATTGTAAACTTTATTGAAAACTCTGCCACAGAAGAATAAGCATAATATTTGTACAAACAATACAAATTATACAACGGGCAGAATACTGTCCGTTGCAGACTGTCGATAAAGCTCCTGAAACACGCCAAAATTCAATCAACCGATACAGCCTCCACTTGTTGCAAGGTTATTCCCCCGTTAATCGGGGGAAATGTCTGCAAAG
>CAVBQD010000090.1:0-8417 GCA_963597385.1 bacterium
CCTTTTGTCTGCGTTGCAGACATTTCCCCCGATTAACGGGGGAATCACCTTGATTGCAAACAAGGGGAGCCTTAATAGGTTTATATGATTTATATTTGAAGCCTTGGTAGGTTTCATATTATTAGAAATGGGATAATTTTTGCTTTTCTCGTGAGAACAAACATAAATTGATAAATGGAGCTGAATTCCGTTTTCTTGCGAAGGAAGATGTATATAGATACCTCGACTGAGCAAAAAACGGAAAAGAAAATGCCTTGATTTTCAAGGCATTTTTATGGTTCAGCCCATTTAGGGGTTTATTGCTTTGCTCCGTTGATGAACATTTCGCAAGCCTTTACCGTTGCGGCATAGCAGTTGGCAAGACCTTCGGCATTCATATTATCGTATGTATCACGACGGGTGTGGTAGTAATCTTCAAGGTTGTGATTAAGACCGGTGATACCTGCGGCACGGAAACCTGCCTGAGCGAACGCTGCGGAGTCGGTTGCACCGCCGAGAGGAGGAACCCAACCCTTTTTACACGGAACATTTACAGCTTCCGCTGCTTCCATAAAGAGGTCGGAATAATCCTTGTCGGCTTTAACGGTACCGTTAAGGTCACGGTAGTTAACCATCAAATATTTAGGGTCGTGAATTGTGTCGTAAGAGATAATCATTGTAGGGCAATCTTGGAACTCGCCCTTATGAGCCTCGCACCAAGCCTTTGAGCCGCGGAGACCTGCTTCCTCGGAACCTGTAAGGACACAGCCGATTTCGGTATCGTCAAGGTCAATGCCCTCGTCTTTGAGCATTTTCATAACGGCAATACCCATATAACAGCCCGAAAGGTTATCGTTTGCACCGTCAACTACTCTGCGGTAGTTAACCATCCAATAAAGGCCTACAAGCGGAATAAGGAAAACAAGACCGATAAGTCCGGCTTTAACGATTGGTTCGGATACAGGAACAGAGCCGAACATACCGTACTTTACGCACTTGATAATTGAAAGAACAAGATAGAAAACAGCTCCCAAACCGCAAAGAATTGCGTGACCCTCAAAGCCTACGCCGCCAAACTTATAGTTCATAGGCCATTCCCAAGCGGCGTCCGGGTGACCGTTGAAAAGAATTCTTCTTTTAGGAGTGCCGTTTGCACATTTTTTGATAGCGGTTACATTGTGACCTGTTTTTTCCGGAAAAGCCCAGTCAATAAGTTTGAGATAAAAACCGAACTGTGCAAGCACAATGCCAAGACCGACAACAATGAGAATAATGCTCAAAAGCGGAGCGATAAACGAAAGTCCCACGCCTGCGATAACAAATGTAATGGTGAAGAAAATCCAACCGAAAAACGAACCCGGATTTTCCTTAAACGATTCAACATCTGCCTGCTCGCAACCGCAATCCTTTTGAAGCACATCAGCCATATACTGACAAGCCTGAAGTTCTCCTCGTGAGCCGGGATCTCTTTTTTCAAAAGTCTTGATGATATGAGTGATTTCGTCAATCATATACTGTGCGGCTTCGTCTTTTTTGTTGATAATTTTTGTTAAATCCATAAAAAGACCTCCTAAACGAAAAAATTTATACATTCAGTTTATCACAATTATACAGAAGTTGCAATAAAAACGAATAAAAAAATTGTTATTCTTGATAAACAAAATGAAATATTTTAATCAACCCCTCGTAGGGTGTGCCGTCCTCGGCACACCGCTTTCTTTTGGTCTTGCCTGCCGGCAATGTTAATTCTCGCCTGCCGGCTCGGTCGGTGCTTGAGCACTTCGTGCAGAGGTCTCCACCGGAGACCCACACCCCTCAGTCTGCATACAAGATGCAGACTGCTCCCCTTGATAACATAACAATGGGAGCCTTGATTGGTTTATATGATTTATATTTGCGACAGCTTTACTGCGTAGACGCCCCCTTTTGTCTGCGTTGCAGACATTTCCCCCGATTAACGGGGGAATCACCTTGAAAAAAAACAAGTGGAGCCTTGATAGGTCTGTATGATTTATATTTGTAAGGGCGAAAAGAGGATTTTAATTCCTATTGACAAAGTGGGGATTGATTTATATAATATTAAATTAGAATTATATACATATTATATGTGAGGAACAGGATATGAAAATCAGCGAAATATTAAAGAATAACAGAGTAACCGTGTCGTTTGAAGTTTTTCCTCCAAAGCAGTGGGATAAGCTTGAAAACACAAAGAGCACGGTCAAAGAAATGTGCAAATACATTCCGTCGTTTATGTCGGTAACATACGGTGCGGCAGGCACAACTTCGGGATTTACCACCGAAATTGCAAACGAAATCAAAAAATGCGGTGTTTCTCCGCTTTCGCACCTCACTTGCCTCACATCAACAAGAGATAAAATTCATCAGGTTGTCGGCGAGCTTGAGGAAAACGGAATTGAAAACATACTTGCTCTCAGAGGTGACATTCCGCAGGATTTTAAATTTACGGACAGGCAGTATTTTAAAAACGCCTATCAACTTGTAAACGAAATCAAGAGCATTAATCCGAATATTTGCGTGGGCGGTGCGTGTTATCCCGAAATTCATCCCGAGAGCAAAAACAGGGTTGACGACATTGCACGCCTCAAAGAAAAAGTAGACTGCGGTGTTGAATTTTTGACAACTCAGATGTTTTTCGACAACGAAAAGTTCTTTAACTTTTACGAAATGTGCCAAATCAAGGGCATAAATGTGCCGATTATTGCCGGAATTATGCCGATTACAAACGCAAACCAAATCAAGCGAAGCATTGAGCTTTCAAATTCAAGCGTACCGGCGAAATTCTTCAGAATTATGGATCGTTTCGGTGACGACCCGAACAAAATGAAGCAGGCGGGCATTATTTACGCCACCGAGCAAATCATTGACCTTATGGCGAACGGTTTCAACAACATTCACATTTACACAATGAACAAGCCTGATGTTGCGGCGGCAATTATGGGCGGACTTTCAAACATAATCAATGAATAAAGCAGACATTTTGAGATATATGCGTACTTCGTCAAAAACGGACGACCCGCAGATTTTGGCTCTTGTTGACAGGGCGATAGACATCATCAACTCATCGGTAAACCCGAAATCGCTGTACAGGATTTTTGACTGCACGGTGACCGAAAACTCGCTGATTATCGGCGATGCGGAGTTTTTCAGCACACGGCTTGCACAAAATATGACGGGCTGTAAAAGGGTTGTGATGTTCGGAGCAACGCTCGGAACGGAGTGCGACAGGCAAATAAAGGTTGCCTCGACCACCGATGTGGCACTTGCTATGGCGTTGCAGGCAACTGCGGCAGACAAAATTGAAGAAGTGTGCGACAATCTCGAAGAAGAGATAATCAAGGAGCACAATGTTAAGCTTCGTCAAAGATATTCTCCGGGATACTTTGACCTTGATATAAAAGAGCAAAAAAAGTTTTTCTCGTTACTTGAACTACAAAAAAGGATAGGTCTCACGCTCACGGACACATACGAAATGTTGCCGACAAAGAGCGTAACGGCTTTTATAGGAGTTGACGACTTATGATTACTTATTTTGACGGCGGAATGGGCACAATGCTCAACCTCAAAGCAGGTGAGCTTCCCGAACTTTTGAATCTTTCCGACCCGGAAAGAGTGTACACCGTTCACAAAGCATATGCCGAAGCGGGTGCGGACATAATCAGTGCGAACACTTTCGGTGCAAACAGACTTAAATACGACAACGCGGACGAACTCGTCAGAGCGGCTGTTAAAAATGCAAAGCGTACCGGTAAAAAAGTTGCACTTGACATCGGACCTACCGGCAAGCTTTTGAAGCCGATGGGCGACCTTGATTTTGAGGAGTGCGTTGATATTTTTGCCGATGTGATTAAAGCGGGCAAAGATGACGCCGACCTTGTAATTTGTGAAACTTTCGGCGATGTTTACGAGCTTAAAGCCGCTATGCTTGCGGTTAAGGAAAACAGCGATTTACCGCTTGTTGTTTCTATGATTTTTGACGAAAAGGGCAGACTGTTGACCGGTGCCGATGTTAAAACCGCCTGTGCCGTTGCCGAGGGGCTTGGTGCAGACGCAATCGGATTTAACTGCGGACTCGGACCGAAGCAAATGCTTCCGCTTGTTGAGGAGCTTGAAAAATGCTGTTCTACACCGATTATAGTTATGCCGAATGCCGGTCTTCCGGAAAGTATTGACGGCAAAACCGTATTTAATGTTGACCCCGACGAATTTGCGGGATATATGAAGCAAATTGCCGAGATGGGCGTTTCGATTCTCGGCGGTTGTTGCGGCACAACACCGGAACATATTAAGGCTATGATTGAAGTAACCAAAGACATTCCTGACAAAGTGCCAAGCTTCAAAACGGACACTATTGTAACTTCGTATTCCGAATGTGTTGACATTTCAAGCATTGTCGTTATCGGCGAGCGTATCAACCCGACCGGTAAGAAATTGCTTAAAGAGGCGTTGCGAAACAAGGATATGGATTATATTTTGCGTGAGGGAATAACGCAAAAGGACGCCGGAGCACACATTCTTGATGTAAATATGGGTCTTCCTGAAATTGACGAAGAAGAAATGCTGTGCAAATCGGTATTTGAACTGCAATCGGTTCTTCCTACACCGCTCCAACTTGACTCATCGGACGCCAAAGCTATGGAGTCGGTACTGCGTATTTACAACGGCAAGGCTATGATTAACTCCGTAAACGGCAAGGAAAAATGTATGAAAGAAATTTTTCCGCTTGCAAAGAAATACGGCGGCGTTGTTGTGTGTCTTTGTCTTGACGAGGATGGTATTCCGTCAACAGCCGAGGGCAGAATTGCCATTGCCGAAAAGATAATCAATAAAGCGAAGGAATACGGAATTGACAAAAAGAATCTTGTTGTGGACGCATTGACTATGACGATTTCCACCGACAAAAACAACTCTGTGGAAACTCTCAAGGCGGTTGATTATATTCGTCATACGCTCGGCGTGAACACCGTTTTGGGTGTATCGAACATCAGCTTCGGTCTTCCGAACAGGGAAGCTATCAACACGGCTTTTTACACGCTTGCAATGAATGCAGGACTTTCGGCAGGTATCATCAATCCGAAGTCAAAATCGATGATGAACGCCTTTTACAGCTACAAGGCACTTGCAGGACTTGACGACAACTGTGAGGAATACATCAAATCGGCAACTCCCGTTGAAGTTGTCAGCGAGGGTGCAAAAATCGACTTAAAACAGGCTATCATCAAAGGTATGAAAGAAGAAAGTGCAAAATGTGCAAAAGAACTTCTTCAAAACACCGACAGCCTTGAAATAATCAACAACTACATCATTCCGGCACTTGACTTTGTGGGTGACGGATTTGAGAAAAACACGCTGTTCCTGCCACAACTTCTTATGAGTGCGGACAGTGCAAAATCCGCTTTTGACGAAATCAAGGCACATATTGTTATGAGCGGCACGCCGCAGGTCAAGGGCGATAAAATCATAATTGCCACCGTTGAGGGCGACATTCACGACATCGGCAAGAATATTGTTAAGGTTCTGCTTCAAAACTACGGCTTTGATGTTATCGACCTCGGCAAAGATGTTAAGTGCGAATTGGTGCTTGAAGAGGCTAAAAAGCAGGATGTTAAACTTGTCGGTCTTTCGGCTCTTATGACGACAACCGTGCCTAATATGGAAAAAACCATCAAGCTTTTGCACAACAACACAGACGCAAAGGTATTTGTCGGCGGTGCAGTGCTCACCCGAGATTACGCAAAAATGATAAATGCCGACTGGTACGCAAAGGACGCTATGGAAAGCGTAAGAATCGCACAGGAATTTTTTGACTAAGGAAGCAATGCTATGATAATTTCAACAAAGGGCAGATATGCACTCAGCATTATGCTCGACCTTGCCGCCCACGATGACGGAAGCTACATCTCGCTTAAAGATATATCGGAGCGACAGGAAATATCGATGAAATATCTCGAAGCGATTATATCAAAACTGTCAAAAGGCGGACTTGTTGACAGTGCACGAGGCAAAAGCGGCGGCTACAAACTCAACCGAAAGGTTGAGGAATACTCAGTCGGCGAAATACTTGTGCTGACCGAAAAAACGCTTGCTCCCGTTGCCTGCGTTGAATGTGCAAAGCAGTGTCAAAAAGAAGGCTCCTGCCTCACGCGACCTATGTGGAACGAGCTTAACGAAGTAATTATGACCTTTCTCAATTCCAAAACCTTGGCGGATTTGTTGTAAAATAAAAAATCATCATAAAAGTAAAAGCCATATAATATTGTTTTTCTAATGATATTAATGCAAAAAAGTGTAAATATGGAATTTAACAAATATCAATATATAGGAAAACTGAATACAGAATTTCTTGAGGTTGAATTTGGTAAACTTGCAACAGATGAACTTATCCTTACCGATGAACGAAATGAGCATATTAAAGAAAGGCACAACCGAGATTACAATTTATTTCATCAATGCGTTTACGATATAGTAAAAAATCCCGACACAATTCTAAAAGATTCAAAAAACCAAAACACCGTTTTCTACATAAAATATATTGAAGAAACACACTTAAATATTGTTATTAGATTATCGCTTGAAATTGAAAACACAGGTAGAAAAAATTCTGTTATTACATCTTATCAATTAGGTTCTAAAACATTAAAGCGTCTAAAGAAAAACAACAAAACCCTTTACAATAAAGAATAAATTTGCTATAATAAAAGCACAATAGATATGGTTTAGAAGTAGAGAATGTGCTTCTACACACCCTATGGGTCAAAAGAGATGTGGGATTGGCACACCACCGTAACCATTACAAAAAGCAATCCGGTATTAATCGCCGGATTGCTTTTTAAATTGATACACATCTGTTTTCTTAAAAAACAACATTACTGTTATATTTTTTCATAGTAATAGCGGATTTGTTGTAAAGAGAGCAGTCGCAAATATAAATCATTCAAACCGATCAAGGCTCCCCTTGTAAATGAACAATGGGAGGCAAATAAGAGGCAATTCAAATGATTAGCGGTGTGCCGAGGACGGCACACCCTACGAGGGGTTAATATTAGGGGAGGCAATAAATAAAAAAAGCAGTTCGCAATGAACTGCTTTTACTGTTTACAATCAGTCTGATGTGTAAGGCAAAAGAGCGATGTGTCTTGCTCTCTTGATAGCTGTTGTAAGCATTCTCTGGTGCTTTGCACAAGTGCCTGTTACACGGCGAGGAAGGATTTTTGAACGCTCGGAGATGAACTTCTTGAGCTTTGTTGTATCCTTGTAATCAATGCTTTCAGCCTTATCTACACAAAATTGACAAACTTTTCTACGGCTCTTTCTTGGGCCCTTAGCGTTATATGCCATTTTGGTTTCCTCCTTAATTAAAATAAGATGTTAGAACGGAAGGTCGTCGTCATCGTCAACGATTTCTTCAAAATCGCTGTTATCTGCGTTTGAATAAGACGGTGCCGGCTCGTTAAATCCGCCGTTTACGGCAGGTGAACCTGCATTTGACTCATTCTTTGAGCCGCAGAACGAAACGTTGTTTGCCACAACTTCGACCTGTTTTCTTTGGTTACCGTTTTTGTCTGTATAACTGCTGGTTTGAATTGAACCTTCAACAGCAATCATAGAACCCTTGTGGAAATATCTGCTGATAAATTCCGCAGTTTGACGCCATGCAACGCAATCGATAAAATCTGCCTGTCTGTCTTGACCGGAGCGTTGATAATTTCTATCGCACGCAACCTGAAAACGGAGAACAGAAACACCGCTCGGAGTTGTACGGAGTTCAGGTTCAAAGGTAAGTCTACCCATAAGGGCTACCATATTAATCATAGTACGCCTCCTAATTATTCGCCTTTAGCGACGATAAGTGAGCGAAGTACACCGTCTGTAATGTTGATTACACGGTCAAGCTCAGCAGGGAAAGACTCTTCTGATGAGAAGTTGATAAGAACATAGTAGCCGTCAGCTTCGTAGTTGATTGGATAAGCAAGCTTCTTCTTGCCCCATTCCTCTACTTCGCCGAGAGTGCCATTCTTAGAGATAAGGTCAGTGAACTTTGTTTTAAGAGCGTTTACTGCCTCTTCTCCCTTTGAAAGAGAGAAAACCATAACGATTTCATAGTCTTTTAATGCCATTCTTCAGCACCTCCTTTTGGACTTTGGCGTATTATCCATACGCAAGGATATTACTTGCATTAAGACATACTGCAAGTGTTAGTATTATAGCAGTTGGCAAGCAAGATGTCAAGGATTTTTTTAACGAATACCGTAGGGGCAAACCGCGTTTACCTAAAAACGGAATGCCGAGGACGGCATTCCCTACGGTGTATTATTGCTATTTTAACAAATCGTAGGGTGTGCCGTCCCCGGCACACAGCTTCCTTTTAGTCTCGCGATAACCCCTCAGTCGTCATAAATGACGACAGCTCCCCTTGA
>CAVBQD010000091.1:0-8393 GCA_963597385.1 bacterium
GCGGAAATGTATTCCATTCTTCCGTGACCGAACGGATGTTCTTTATCGACCGGCTTTTTAGAAAGTTTTGCACCCACAATCGTGACGCCGTTTGACGCAACATCCGAAAGGTTATTCAGTGCGTCGGCGGTGATGGATATTGAGCCGGACATCTTGCCCACAACGAATTTAAAAAGTGCAAGCATTATGTTGCAAAATATGCCCACGCCTCCGCTTAACACGGCGAAAGCTTCTCTGTCAAACTTTTTCTTTTCTGCAAGATTTATAAATAACCGAGTCATATTCTCACCTCGTTAGATAGTATTATTTAATTATATCAATTATTCCGCATTTTTTCAACTGCACCTCAACAAAACGCAAAAAGAAGATATATATGGGCGTTGAAAAATAAAATTATTATAAATTATCTATTAAAAATTGCTAAAAAGGTGGATTTTTATTTTTTAATTAGTTATAATACCGATACACCGAAAAATTAAGGAGATTTGTTATGAATACACCTAAAGCACCGTGGCTCAAGTATTTTGGCGATATGCCGGCTCATCTTGATTACCCAAAGGGTTCTATGTACGAGGCTGTAAAAGAGTCTGCCGTATCCAAAAAGAAGATGAACAGCGTAGCCTATGAATTTCAGGGCAAAAAAACAAATTACAAGCAGTTTTTGAACAAAATCGAGGTTCTCGGCAAGGCATATAAAAGTATCGGCATTGACGAGGGTGATATTGTTACCGTTTGTATGCCAAACACTCCGCAGGGCGTAGACACATTTTATGCTCTTAACAGAATCGGTGCTGTTCCGGCAATGATTCACCCGCTTTCCGCTGTCGGTGAAATTGCATTTTACATCAACACAACACAAAGCAAGGCGGTTTTGGTTGTTGACTTGTTTTACGAAAAGGTGCTTGAAGCACTCAAGCAGGTAAAGCATTCGGTTAAGGTTGTTGTTGCTCACATCAAAGACGAACTTCCGTTTCCGCTTAATATGCTTTATCCGCTCACTGTCAAGAAAAAGCCTGCTCCGCTTCCTAAAGACAACAAAAATGTTATCGATTGGTCGGATTTCATTTCCGGCGGCAAAAGAGTTTCTCTTTCAAACAATTTCCCTAAAGCAGAAGACACCGCCGTTATTTTGTTCTCGGGCGGAACAACCGGCACTTCAAAGGGGATTCAACTTACAAATCTTAATATGAACGCTCTTGCGGCTCAGGTTGCGGCAAACGCCGGTTTTACTATGGAGGGACTTCGTATGTTCTCCGTTATGCCGCTTTTCCACGGCTTCGGTTTGGGCGTAGGTATTCACACGGCACTTATGTCAAGCGGTACCTGCATCATCATTCCGCAGTTTACAATCAAATCTTATGCAAGAGATGTTAAAAAATACAAACCGAATGTTATCGTAGGCGTTCCTACTCTTTACGAGGCACTTCTTCGCAGCGAGGGATTTGATTTTGACCTTTCGTTCCTCCGCGGTATGTTCTGCGGCGGCGACTCACTTTCTGTCGAGCTTAAAAAGAAGGTTGACAAATTCCTTAAAGACCACAACGCAACAATTCAGGTCAGAGAGGGCTACGGCACAACCGAATGTGTAACCGCTTCCTGCCTTACTCCTTACGACACCTACCGTGAGGGCAGTATCGGCATTCCGCTTTCAGATACATATTTCAGTATTGTTGACCCGCACAACGACAAAGAACTTCCTTACGGTGAAGAGGGCGAAATTTGTATTTGCGGCCCTACGGTTATGAAAGGTTATCTCAACAACGCACAGGAAACCGCTTCAACATTGCGTAGACACGAGGACGGCAATTTATGGCTTCATACGGGCGACCTCGGTTATATGGACGAAGACGGGTTTGTGTATTACAAACAGAGAATGAAGCGATTGATTATCGTTTCGGGTATTAATGTTTATCCGTCTCAGGTTGAAAACGCCATCGACGCACATCCGGATGTCCTTTTATCCTGTGCCGTCGGCGTACCGGACCCTTATAAAATGCATGTGGTTAAAGCGTTTGTTGTTTTACGGCAAGGCGTTGAACCGTCGGATAAAATCAAAAATGAAATTATCGAAAACTGCAAAAAGAATGTTTCACGTTACGGCGTCCCGAGAGAAATCGAGTTCCGTACCGAGCTTCCTAAAACTTTGGTCGGCAAGGTTGCTTACCGCGTGCTTGAAGAAGAGGAAGCCGCAAAATACGAAGAACTGAAAAAGGAACAGGAAAATCAGTAAAATCAATAAAGCGTACCTATAAAAGACTGTCTCGAAAGAGGCAGTCTTTTCAGCGTGTCGAAATAAGCAGCCTTTGTGCATAGTGCACAAATAATCGCCGACAAATTATATATATATATATATTAATGTGTTAACAATATGTTATAATTAATATACAGTCATATGCAAAACAGGAGTGAGGTTTAATGCTTGTTGAACCAATAAAATTATATATCGACCCGGGAACGGGAAGTATGTTGTTTGCAATACTTATCGGTATTGTCGGTGCCCTCGGATATATATTAAGAGGGCTTATTGTCAAGCTGAAATTTGTTCTCACCGGCGGTAAAAAGGTTGATATGAACTCAAATAAAATTCCGCTTGTGATATTTTCAGATGACAAGAGATACTGGAGTGTATTTAAGCCGGTGTGCGAAGAACTAAACAAAAGAGGCGTTGATGTTGTATATATGACCGCTTCACCGGATGACCCGGTTCTTGAATCAGAATATAAACATATCCGTCCCGAATTTATAGGAGAAGGAAACAAAGCTTTTTCGAAATTGAATTTTTTAAACGCCTCCTTGGTTTTGTCGACCACACCGGGGTTAGATGTTTATCAATGGAAAAAATCAAAAAATGTTGATTACTATGTTCATATGCTGCACGCCGCAGGTGATGTAACAGGATATAAAATGTTCGGAATTGATTATTATGATGCAGTTCTGTTATCAGGCGAATACCAAGTTAAAGATATAAGAACTCTTGAAAAGCAAAGGAATTTACCGGCAAAAGAACTTGTTAAAGTCGGTATTCCTTATATGGATGAAATGGTTAAAAGGTTGAACAGTAACTCGTATGTATCGGAACACGAAAGAACTGTTTTGCTTGCACCGTCCTGGGGACAAAGTGCGATATTTTCAAAGTATAAAACTAAAATTTTAGACGAATTAATTAAAACGGGATACCGTATTATCGTAAGACCTCATCCGCAATCTTTTGCTTCGGAAAAAGAAATGATGGACGAACTGATGAATAGATATCCCGAATCGAATCAGCTTGAATGGAATCGCGACAGTGATAATTTTGAAGTTTTAAAGCGTGCCGATATATTGATTTCCGATTTTTCAGGCGTTATATATGATTTTTCGCTCGTATACGATAAACCGATTATATATGCAGATACCGAATTTGACAACTCGCCATACGACGCATGGTGGATAGACGAACCGTTTTGGTCATTTACCGCGTTGCCGAAGCTGGGCGAAAAATTAACCGAAAGCAACTTGTCCGATATTAAAAACATCATTGACGCTTGCATTGAAAACGAAAAATACAGCAAAGGCCGCAACGAAGTCCGTGCCGAAACATGGGAACACTTTGGAAAAGGTGTCGAAAATGCAGTCGATTACCTGATTGAAACAATTAATAAACTTACAGCAAAGGAGGCTGAGTGAATTGTCGTTTGGTTCTGTTATATACGAACTGTTGATTCAGCCGTTGCAAATTATATTTGAGGTAATTTTTGGAATTGCATATGACATTATAGGTGATTACGGTTTAACAATAATTGTTTTAAGTCTTGCAATTAATTTTCTTGTTTTACCGCTTTATAAGCGTGCAGACGCAATGCAAGAGGAAGAAAGGGATACGCAGGCAAGGCTTGCAAAAGGAGTAGCTCACATAAAGAAGACCTTTAAGGGCGACGAGCGTATGATGATGCTCCAAACATATTACAGACAAAATAATTACAAGCCTACATATGTACTCAGAGGTGCCACATCATTGCTTTTGCAAATTCCGTTTTTTATTGCGGCATATAAATTTTTATCTGAATTACAGGCTCTTCAGGGAGTAGACTTTGGACTCATTAAAGATTTAAGCAAACCGGACGGCTTGCTGACTGTATTTGGGTTTACCGTAAACATTTTACCTGTATTGATGACGGTTATTAATTTGATTTCATCGGCAATATACTCAAAAAATTATCCGTTAAAAACCAAGGCTCAACTGTATTTGACTGCACTGTTCTTTTTGGTGTTCTTATATAAATCGCCGTCGGGACTGGTTTTTTATTGGACATTGAACAATTCATTTTCTCTCTTAAAAACAATTGTGTTTAAAACAAAAGACAAAAAACAAACCGCTTCAATACTTCTGAGTTTAGGCGGTGTAGCTGTCGGCATATTGTGTGTTTTGAACAGTAACAAAATTGACGAATCGAATTTGCCGTTAATCTTCATTGCGGCAATTTTATTACAGTTTCCGTTATTATTTTTCGTACTTAATAAAAAGACACAGGCAGTCGGCAAAGAGAAAAGCAGGCAAAAACAATTTACTGGCAACAAAAAACTGTTTATTGTCACCTGCTTATTTATGACTGTCCTAACCGGCGTGGTAATTCCTTCGAATGTAATAAAAGCTTCGCCGCAGGAATTTGTATCAAGTATTTATTATCAAAATCCAAATTGGTATACAGTTTCTGCACTATGTTTGGCTACAGGAGCTTTTATGATTTGGTTACAGGTATTTTATGCTTTTTCTTCATCAAAGGTTAAAGTGATATTTGAGAAGTTTATGGTTGTTTTATGCCCGTGTGCTTTGATAAATTATATGGGCTTCAGTAAAATCTTAGGCATTATAAACAGCAATCTTTCTTATAATACCGGATTGATTTATTCAACAAATCAAAACATTATAAATTTGATTTTGGTTGTCGGAACAATCTGTATTATGCTTTGTCTGGCAAAACGATTCGGTAAACAGATAACAAGTCTGATGTTGGTTTGCATTGTTGCTTTTTCGGGTCTCGGTATTTATAACACGGTCAACATAAATTTGTCTGTCAAATCCATCAAAAATAATGATACTGACAAAAGTACTTTTCACATTTCGCTCAGCAAAACAAAAAATAATGTTGTCGTAATTATGCTTGACCGTGCAATGGGACTTTATGTTCCGTATATCTTTAATGAAAAGCCGGAATTAAAAGAGCAGTTTAACGGATTTAAGTACTATTCAAATGTAATATCTTACGGTAGGTCTACAATTTTCGGTTCCCCTGCACTTTTCGGCGGATATGAATACACGCCTACGGAAATAAACACAAGAAACACGGAACTTTTATCGCAAAAACAAACAGAAGCGTTAAAGGTAATGCCTGTATTATTTGATAAAAACGGGTTTGATGTTACCGTATGCAATCCGACATTCGCAAATTATCAGTATAAATACGACACATCAATTTATAACGATTATAAAAATATAAAGGCGTATTCCGTTGAATCTTTTTGTGCCGACAAAACAAGTGAAAAAGAATATATAAATAGTTTAAGACCTAAGTTTTTTGTTCACAGTTTAATGCTTTCCGTTCCGACTTCGTTACAAGGTTTACTTTATGATGACGGAGCGTATTACAAACAATACGGCATACAAAAAGCCGAAGACAGTCATACTGCCGTGGGAACAAACAATCGTTTTAACGACCAGTTTAGTATACTTCAGGGTTTGTCGTCAGTTACACAAATAAGCGATAACGACAAAGGTTGCTTTTTGATGATGACAAATGATACAACTCACGAACCTATTATGCTTCAAGAACCTGATTATACGCCGAGTGAAATCGTTGACAATACAGAATATGATAAAAACAACAGTCAAAGATTCAGTTATAACGGTATTACCGTAAATATGAACAGTTCACGCAACTATTCGCTTTATCAAACTAATATGGCAGCTATGATTCAGCTTGGTAACTGGTTTGATTATTTGAAAAAACAAAGCGTATATGATAACACAAAAATCTTACTTGTTTCTGACCACGGATACGCTTTAAAAATGGGCGGGACTTGCAAAGAGTTAATTATGGACGAAAATATCGGCAACGCATACGGCGACGCTTCGTCATATTTTCCTTTGCTAATGGTTAAGGATTACAACAGTAACGGCTTTACGGTTTCCGACGACTTTATGTCAAACGCAGATGTTCCCACGATTGCGTTCAACGGGTTGATTGACAACCCGGTTAATCCGTTTACAAATAATCCGATTAATGACAAAGAAAAAACGGCACACAATCAATATATACTTGCTTCAATGAATTTGGAGCCGGGTAATAATATTAAAAATACAACATTTACTCCCGGATATTGGTATACCGTTCATGATTCTATTTGGGATAAAAGTAATTGGAAACGCGTTGCAAACAATAAAATTTTAACAAATAAGGATGTAAAATGATGAATAAGAATTCAAAATTGTTTACCGTCGGTCCGGTTGAAATGTACCCTCAAACATTACAAATTGAGGGCACTCAGCTTCCGTATTTCAGAACAGATGAATTCAGCTCACTGATGTTTAAAGTTGAGCGGTATTTTAAAAATTCCGTATTTGCCGGTGCAGATTCAAAATTTGTATGTCTGACCTGCAGCGGAACAGGTGCAATGGAAGCAACGGTAGTTAATATATTAGATACCGATGATAAGGTTCTCGTTATAAACGGCGGAAGCTTTGGCAACAGATTTAAAGAAATATGTGAGCTTCACGGTATTCCGAACGATGAATATTTTATACCGTACGGAAAACCGTTTGATAAATCGGAATTTGAAAAATTTGACAATTGCGGCTACACTGCATTGCTTGTAAACGCTTGCGAAACAAGCACTTCTCAAAAGTATGATTTAGATTTTCTCGGAGAGTTTTGCCGCCGTAATAAAATGCTGTTTATAGTTGACGCAGTCAGTGCTTATCTTGCCGACCCTATTTATATGGAAAACCAAGGAATAGATGTTTTATTTACTGCCTCACAAAAGGCATTGGCTCTTTCTCCGGGACTGTCGCTGATACTTTTGTCCGACAAAGTATATCAAAATAGAGTTATCAACAATAAAAAAGCTTCATATTACTTTGATTTTGAAAATTATGTTGACAATCAAAAAAGAGGTCAACCGCCTTTTACTTGTGCGGTGGGCGTAGCTCTTTCGCTTTATCAAAGATTGGCGGACATTGATTTAAACGGGGTTGAAGCCGAATGGGCGTTACATAAGAAGCGAGCTGAATATTTCAGAGAAAAAGCGGTCAATTTGCCTTTACGATTACCCTCTTTTGATATGTCAAACAGTTGTACGGCAATTTTGTTTGACGATATTGATGCGTCAAAAATATATGAAAATCTAAAAGAAAAATACGGAATTGTACTTACGCCGTCGGGCGGAAACATTAAATCAAAACAATTACGGGTAGGCCACCTTGGTAATTTGACCCTTAATGATTATGATTTTTTAATTGAAAAATTAAGAAAGGAATTATTATGAAAGCATTTTTGCTTGCAGCAGGAGTAGGCTCAAGAATTAAAGACAAAATCGGTCATATTCCTAAAAGTCTGTTAGAAGTAGACGGTAAGCCGATAATTGTTCATACGGTTGAACTGTTACAAAAAAATCATATTGAAGTTGTGGTTATTACAGGGTTTAAACATTCATTGATAGAAAAAGCCCTGAAGAATTATAATGTTAAAATATATTATAATCCTTTTTACGATGTTACAAACAGCATAGGCAGTCTTTGGTATGCAAAAGATGAATTTAACACAAATGATGTTATAATCGCAAATGCCGATGTGTATTACAACCAGGATCTATTGGACTTGATTTTTAATTGTAAATACAGTAATTTTTTGTTGAAAGACAAAACAAGAAGCGTTAACGGAGATTATTTTTTTAAAACCAACGACGATGTTCTTTTAAAATACGGTAAAGATTTAACCTTAGATGAACGCGACAGTGAATATGTAGGTATTTGCTGCTTAAAAAACAAGTGGGTAAAAAAGTTTATAAACCGACTTTGTGAAATGATAGAAAACGGAGAATACAATCTTTGGTGGGAAAACGCTTTGTACTCGTTTGTTGAACAAGGCACCGTCAAAACTCTTGATGTAAACGGTATATTTTGGTCCGAAGTTGATACGATTTATGATTATAACAGAATACTAAAGCACAACAAGAAATGATATGAAAAGGCATATTTTTGTAGTACCATATTAGTACCACGGCATATAAAAACACTAAAATCATAAACCACCGGCTTTGTCAATAAAAGTGTGTAAGTTTTTTAAAAAGATATAAATTCAAATTTATGCAGGGATATGAAGTGGAGCGAAGCGAAACGAAATATCCCTGCATAAACG
>CAVBQD010000092.1:0-8354 GCA_963597385.1 bacterium
CCCTTTATGCACACAAAAAGGTAGCCCTCTTCAACCTGACGGGAATCGGCTGTTATATCCTTTACTTCAACATCGTTATATTCATTTTTTACCTTTACATCTTTTAAAACCTGTGAAAGTTTCATTTGCTCACTCCCATATATTATCAGTCGAGAACTGAATTTGTATTCTTAAACGATACCGTGATAACCGTGCCGGCAGAAACGGTTGCACCCTTTTCGGTTGATTGGCGGTACGCCACAACATTTGATGCCGACAGATTTATACCGTTGATTTCGATATTCAAATTATTTTCACTTGCCAAAGCATTGGCTTCACTTACCGTAAGTCCCGAAAAATCCGGAACCGTAACGGTTTGCTTTTCTTCATCGGTGGTATAAAGAACTACCGTTCCGTTTGTCGGAATTGTTGACGAAGAAGCCGGCGATTGACGGACAACCTTTTTGCCGTCGCCGATAACCTTTGCCTTGAGATTGTTTGAATTAAGAGTAGATTTTGCCTGACTCACGGTCTTGCCGATTACATTCGGTGTGGATACAGAAAGATTTTTGCTTTCATCTTCATCATATTCCGGCTCAATGTTCAACTCCTGCATGCAAGTTTCAACAACCTGTGCCGCAATTGGAGCACAAAGAGCACCGCCGCCCAAATCTTCATTCGGTTCGTCCATAATAATAATCATAGCGACTTGCGGGTCATCCGACGGAGCAATAGCCGCAAACGACACGATATACTTTGTTTTGCCGTTTGTCGATTCGGCAAGTTTGGTTGATGTACCGGTTTTACCGCCTACACGGTAGCCTGCAACATAACCGTTTTTACCGGTACCGTTATCAACAACGGATTTCATCATATTTCTTACTTTTTTTGAAGTTTCTTCACTGATAACTCTTCTTACTTCCGTAGGCTGAGTTTTTTTAACGGTATTGCCGTTTGAATCAATAATGTGGTCAACAACATACGGCTTCAAAAGTGTGCCGCCGTTTGCAATTGCACAAAGGCCGGTGCAAAGCTGAATCGGTGTCAAGCTGTTTGACTGACCGAACGACGCAGATGAAAGCTCAACAATGCCGTACTGATTTTCTTTGTAATACTGTGAACCCGCTTCGCCGGGAAGGTCGATTCCGGTTTTTTGTGTAAAACCGAACGCTTCAAAATATTTGAAATAATTGTGCACGCCGAGTTTTTGACCGACCGTAATGAAGAACGGATTACACGAGTTTTCAAGTCCCTGAGTAAATGTTTCCGTTCCGTGACCCGGGTGATAATGGCACTTCATAACATAATCTTTTACTTTAATTGAGCCTGTGCAGGTGTAAGTTGTATTAAGATTTACAACATTTTCTTCAAGAGCTGCGGCAGCGATAAATGTTTTAAATACCGAGCCCGGCTCATATGTACTCGAAGTTACAAAGTTATTCCACTGATTTTGAATTGCTTCCGATTTCGCGGCAGTCTTTTCGTCTTTGTCGGTGATTTTTTCAATTTCCTCGATATTTTTTGAATATGTAAGCTCATACGGCTCATTGCAGTCGTAATCCGGAAGCGACGCCATAGCGAGTATACCGCCCGTCTTGCAGTTCATAACAACACCGTACGCACCTTTGGCCTTATACTCGTTCATCGTGGCTGACAGATTTTTTTCAAGAGTGTACTGAATATTTTGATTAAGGGTAAGTACAAGCGAATTACCGTCAACTGCATCAATAGATGTTTCGTAGTCTGTCGGAAGATTATGCTTTTGTGCGTCCTTTACAGTAATAATTCTGCCGTTTGTACCCTTGAGTTCATCCTCGTAATAATATTCCAAGCCGTAAAGACCCTGATTGTCATCTCCGGTAAATCCGAGAATGTTTGATGCAAACTCACCGTAAGGATAATAGCGTTTGGTGTTTTGTTCTGTACCAATCATACTTGAAAACTTGTTTTTCACTTTGAAGTTCGTGATTTTTTCCTTAATATCGTTTTCAACCTGTTCGGCAACAACCACATAGTGGGTATCTTTTTTGCTCTTTTCAAGAAGCTCCGCCTTGCCCTCGTCGTCAAGTTTCAATATTTTTGCAAGTCCGTTTACAAGCTTATCCCTGCTTGAATCCGTGATGTTTTTTGAATCAAGGAAAATGTCCCAAGTTGTAGCGGATTGTGCAAGAACATTGCCGTCGCTGTCATAAATTGAACCACGCTTTGCGGCAATTTCAGTGTCGGAAAGTTGTTGGCTTTCCGCCTTTGCGGAATACTCCGCACCCTTGACCGTTGAAATATAAAACACTCTGAATGCGTCAAGCGAAAAAAGAAAAGCGATAACAAAAGCCAAAATCGTTATTCGTTTAAGTCCCTGCTTTTTGAATTCATTTGACATTGTTATCACCTCGTTTTCGTCATATTTCGACTGCCTGTAAAAAAGCATTTTAGAGAGTAGGAAAAATCCGACTCTCTTATATAGTACGCTTTATAATTTTATTTATTACTCAATTGCCTTTCGGCAAGGGTTTTACTTTTGTTTAATTTTTTCATATAGTTTTCTTTATACTGATTTACATCCATATACTGAATTTGATTGGACTTCATTTTAGTCATATGAAGTTTGTTGACCGCATAATCGTCAATCATACTGATTGATACCATTGCGTCAAGTTCGCTTTGTAAACTGATGTTTTCGCTTTGGGCATTTGCAATGTTTACCTTTGCACTCGATATTTCTCTTGTAAGTTCATTCTTAACGGCAAAGGAATAAAGTGTTAAGCCCACAAAAGCGATAACCGTAACGGCAACCAAAATAAGTGCAACGGCTCTTTTTGTGCAAAGTGCCTGCTCGTGCTTTATTTGCGACGAAGACTTTACGCTGTCGTTTTCACGAACCTTAAACGGGTTTCTGCCGGTTTCGGGATAGTCATCTTCTCTGTGTTTCGGTGCGGCGGACGAACGGGATACATTGAAGCCGCTAATCATATATGATGTGTCATTTTGATACGAGTATCTGCGAAAATCATTTGTATTTGTCACTACATCCACCTCCGTTTATATAATGTAATTAATTATTATAATTAATATTTCTCAAAGCATCTGAGTCTTGACGACCTTGCTCTCGGGTTTTCCTCGAGTTCCTCTTTTGTAGGTGCTTTTGATTTAAATACAAGTTTGCCGAGCGGCTTATTACCGCACACGCAAACCGGAAATTCTTTTGGGCAGGTACAGGGATTTACCCATTTGTTAAACTTCTCTTTAACTATTCTGTCTTCAAGCGAGTGAAAAGTTATAACCGAAATTCTGCCGCCAGGTGCCAAGCAATCAAATGCCTTGTCAAGCGTCTTGTCAAGCACATCAAGTTCGGCATTTACTTCTATACGAAGTGCCTGAAATGTTTTTCTTGCCGGGTGCGAATCACGCATTTTGGCTTTTGGATAAGATGCTTTAATAATATCCACAAGCTCTCCGGTTGTTTCAATAGACTTGTCCTGTCTGAAAAGAACAATGTTTTTTGCAATTCTGCGAGAGAACTTTTCTTCACCGTACTTAAAAATGATGTTGGCAAGTTCTTCCTCACTGTAAGTATTGACAACATCCTTTGCACTTAATCCCGATTTGCTCATTCGCATATCAAGCGGTGCGTCCTTGTGATACGAAAATCCTCTGTCTGCCGTGTCAAGTTGGAAGGAGCTTACTCCCAAATCAAGCAGCATTCCGTCAATGGACGCTACATTTAGCTCCTTCAAAACTTGATCAACATTAGAAAAATTATTTTTAACAATAGTGACATTCCCCAAATCATCCAGACGCTCGTGAAGGACCTTAATCGCATCGGGATCTTGGTCTATCGCAATAAGTCTGCCGGCTTTTGCGGCAATTGTCCTCGAATGACCTCCGCCGCCTGCCGTACCGTCAACTATTGTTTTTTCTTTATTTATATTAAGTGACTCAATCGATTCGTCAAACAAAACACTCTTATGTACAAACTCCATATCAGATACCTATACCGTTAAGCTCGTCCATAATATCGATAACTTCTTCCTTGCTGATAGAAGCAACCTGTTCTTCGAATTTAGTTTTGTTCCAAATTTCAATATGATTGATATTACCGAAAACAACAGCTTCTTTTTCACCCGCAAGTGCAACCTTGTCTTTAAGGCGGTCGCCTACAAGAAGTCTGCCCTGAGCGTCAAGGCTAACTTTGTCTGCCGATGAAACAAGATACATAGAAATCTTTTTCTTTTTTTCGGTAGGAAGTTTGCTGTTTTGAACATTGTTTAAAAGTTCTTCCCACTGATCCTGCGGATAAAGGGAAATGAAATCACCGAGTCCGAGAGAAGCAACAAATTCTTCGCCAAGGCGTGAACGCATATGAGAAGGTATAGCTATACGGCTTTTAGCGTCCAATTTATGCACACGATAGCCATACAAATAGTTATCCATCTTGCTTCCTCCTCTCGAAAAAATAATTATACTCCCCACATTTTTCGGAAAAATAGGGTTTTGAGTGTTCTTTCGATACACTCTATGGGTATGTTCCCCACTTCTATTTCATTATAATAGCATATTGCGACTAAGTCAAGAAAAATATTCTATAATTGCTCTTTTTAAAAGTTAAATTTTAATTACAGAACTGTAACCCTTTTGTAATCTTTGAACAATATTTAAAATTGCCAAACGGATATAGATATGATATAATGTTTTTATTATATTTAGAAAGCTATGGTGATTAGATGGAAGAAAGAAAAACCACTTGGGGTGAAAAAATCGGCTTTGGTGTGGGTGCAATTGGGCTTGACCTGAGCTACGGTATGTTTTATTCATTCCTGAGTTATTATTTATCGAGCGTTTTGGGGCTTAAAGAGGGATTCTTATTACTTCTCACCCCACTTGCAAGAATTTGGGACGGTATCAATGACCCTATGATGGGAACAATTGTTGACAACACACGCACAAAGCACGGCAAATACAGACCGTGGATTTTGATAGGTGCAATGTCAAACGCAGTTGTGCTGTTCTTACTCTTTACAAAATTCGGAATGAGCGGTACGGGCTTATATGTTTACATCGGAATTATGTATGTACTTTGGGGTATGACAAACACAATGGCGGACATTCCGTATTGGAGTATGATACCGAGCTTCACCTCTGACCCTAAGGACAGAAACCTTGTTTCAACCGTTGCCAGAACATTTTCGGGCTTAGGTCAAGGCATTGTTACGGTTGCTTCCCCTATTATTTTGCCGTTGCTTTCAACAGGTGTTAAAACGGATAAGGGATACAGTGCAACAGGATTTTCAAGATGGGCAGGCATTCTTGCGATTATGCTTGTACTTTTCTCGGCGATTTGCGTATTCACTACAAAAGAAAAAAATGTAGTTTACGGCGAAAAAACAAAGTTTTCATTCAAGAAAATCTTTACCGTTATTAAGCACAACGACCAACTTATTGTATTTATGATAGTTGCAATGCTCTCAAACGCAGGCTGGTATTTAACATCAGGCACAGCTGTTTACTACTTTACGGATGTACTCGGAAGTCCTAAAGCACAATCTTTGTTCCAAACAATCGGTGCAGTGGGTTCGGTTCTCGGCTTGCTTGTTATTCCTATTCTTTCAAAATGGCTTAATAAAAAGGTTATTTATCAAATCACCTTGGTAGTAACAATTATCGGATATGTATTAATGTTTGTATTTGGCCCTGTTCTCAAAAACACCATTGCACTTGATATTGCATACATCATATCGTCAACCGGCATTGCCGCAATGTTCGTAGGACAGACAATTTTCCTTGCAGACATTGTTGACTACGGTGAATACAAAAACGGCGAAAGAAACGAATCAATCACTTTCTCAATGAAAGGATTTTTGCAGAAAATGGCTTACACCATTCAAACAGTCGTTTTGTTCGGCGGTTTGGCAATTATGAACTACAATGAGCAAATTACATCGGCAACAAAGCAAATCAACAGTGCCACAAAAAACGGTATCGGCGTAATCTGCTTTGCAATTCCGCCTGTACTTATCTTTATTTCTCTCCTTGTGTTTAGTGCAAAATTCAAGCTTCACGGCGAACTTGCCGACAAGGTACACGACCATATCGTTGCAAAGCGTGCAAGTGAAAGCGATAAAGCTCCTGAAGCATGTCAATAAAATAAACAAACTGACTTTTGCCGCCTTTATGTAAATTGAGTCGGTAACACAATCGTTGGCAGAAAGATTGTAAAAGTAGAGTAAACATCGAGTTTACTCCACTTTTGGCGTTGTTACAAACAACACGAAAAACTCCACCGCAATTAAATTTGCGATGGGGTTCGTTTTATATTATTTTGTTTTAGTCAAGCAATTCTTTGAGAATTCTTGTAACCTCACTTGAAGGAGCCTTGCCCTTGAGTGCCCTCATTGACTGACCGACAAGGAAGTTAAACGACTTATCCTTGCCGTCCTTATATTCGGCAACAGCCTTTTCGTTATTGGCAATAATTTCTTCAATAACAGACTGAATAGCACCTGTATCGGAAACCATTTCCATATTGTTTGCCTTAACATATTCCTCAGGAATGACATCATCGGTAAACACGGCTTTAAGAACTTTTTTTGCCGACTCACGGGAAACCTTGTTTGAATTTACAAGGTTGATAATCTCGCCGAGGCTCTCGGTTCTGAACGAAATGTTTTCAGGAAGAGTCTGTGTATCGTTCATAAGTTTCATAAGGTCGCCCATAATCCAGTGAGCGGAATCCTTTGGATTTTTGGTGATTTCAACGGTCTTGTCAAACAACTTTGCATATGCCTTATCGGAGCAAAGAATGTTTGCATCGTATTCGGTAAGAGAATATTCGCTGACATATCTTGCCTTTTTAGCTTCCGGAAGCTCAGGAAGAGAAGCTTTGATGCCCTCGATATATTCATCCGAAAGTTCGATAGGCGGAAGGTCAGGTTCAGGAAAATACTTGTAATCCTGTGCGTCTTCCTTACTTCTCATAGAAGTTGAAACGCCCTTACTGTCATCCCATCTGCGGGTTTCCTGAACAACCTTTTCGCCGTCCTCGATAAGCTCGATTTGGCGTTCGGTTTCAGCCTCGATAGCATTGTGAATACCTCTGAACGAGTTGATGTTTTTCATCTCTGTTCTTGTGCCGAACTCGGTTGCACCTTTTTCCATAACAGACACATTAACATCGGCACGGAGTGAGCCTTCCTGCATTTTGCAGTCGGACACGCCGCAGAACTGAAGAATAGCACGGAGTTTTTCAACATATTCAACAGCTTCGTCCGCACTTGCAATATCAGGCTCGGACACGATTTCCAAAAGAGGCACGCCGCAACGGTTATAGTTTACGAGAGTGCTGTCCGACCATTCGTCGTGAACAAGTTTGCCGGCATCTTCTTCCATATGAATTTCGTGAATTCTAACTTTCTTTTTACCGCCGTTGATACTGTCGTTAATCTCTACCCAGCCGTTTCTGCAAATAGGGAGATAAAGCTGTGAGATTTGATAAGCCTTTGGCAAATCGGGATAGAAATAGTTCTTTCTGTCAAACTTATTATACTGTGTAATTTCGCAGTTGAGAGCAAGACCTGTGCGAACGGCGTACTCAACCACCTTTTTATTAACAACAGGGAGAGTGCCCGGCATACCGGAGCAAATCTCGCAAACATGAGTATTTGGCTCTCCGCCGAACTCTGTTGTGCAGTTGCAAAAAATCTTTGTTTTAGTGGCAAGCTCTGTATGAACTTCAAGACCACAAACGGTAACATAATCCATATTTACTGCCTCCTATTAAAGATTCGGTTTTCTTTTATGCCAATCGGTTACATTTTGATAAGCGTAGCCGGCTGAAAGAATTGTTTTTTCATCAAACGGTTTGCCGATAAGTTGCATACCCACAGGAAGTGAATTGCTGTCAAATCCGCAAGGGAGAGCAAGCGACGGCAAGCCTGCAATGTTAATCATAACGGTGTAAATATCGCCAAGGTACATTGCAAGAGGGTCCGAAAGACCTTCGCCGATTTTAAGTGCTGTTGTCGGAGCAACAGGACCGAGAAGAAAATCGTATTTTTCAAACGCTTCGTTAAATGCCTTGCAAATAAGACCTTTTGCCTGAAGTGCTTTCTTATAATAAGCGTCAAAGTAACCCGACGAAAGTACGAAGTTGCCAAGCATAATTCTCTTTTTAACTTCCATACCGAATCCCTCCGAACGGGACTTGAAGTATACATCCGTAAGATTGAAAGCGTCCTTTGACTTATAGCCGTACTTAATGCCGTCAAAACGGGAAAGGTTTGAGCAAGCTTCCGCACAGGCAATAATATAATAGGTAGGGATTGCGTACTTAACGATAGGCATATCAAACTCTTCTACCTCTGCTCCGAGGTCTTTGAGAG
>CAVBQD010000093.1:0-8345 GCA_963597385.1 bacterium
AAGTTTGATATCAAAAAACGAGGTACTTCTTTTATGAAGATTTACAATGTAATGCAATACGGTGCTAAGGGCGACGGCACAACCAACGACGCTTTTGCCATTCAGCACGCTATAGACGATTGTTCAAAAAACGGAGGCGGTCAGGTAGTTTTGCCGTCGGGCAAGGTTTTTTACAGCGATTCGGTCAAGCTCAAAGCCAATGTTGATTTGCATATTCAAAAAGGTGCAAGACTAAAGGCTACAAGCAATATCGACGGGTATATCCGTCCGAACAAGTTGATTAACGACCCTAAAACCGCACTTATCGGCAATCCGGTAACGGGTAAACCGAGCTTTGTGTTTATTTATGCTTACGAGGCGGACAATTGTACCATCAGCGGCGAGGGTACTATTGACGCAAACGGTCACGCTTTCGTTCAGCGTAAAGACAGGTATTATGTAACGGGCGATTTTTATCCTCGTCCTACCGTTATCTATGTTGAAAAAAGCAATCATATTACTTTTAAAGAATTTACGGTTGTTGACGCTCCGTTTTGGACGCTTCACCCGGCAGGTTGCGATGATGTTCTTATCGACAGAATTCGTATTCTCAACGATTTGGATGTCGCAAATTCCGACGGCATCGACCCCGACCATTGCAGTAATGTAAGGATTTTGGGCTGTCATGTAACCTGTGCGGACGATTGCATTTGCCTTAAAGCAAGCAAGGGCAATGCCGAATACGGTCCGTGTGAAAATATTGTGATTGACGGCTGTACTCTGGTTTCAACTTCAGCCGCAATAAAAATCGGCACAGAGGGCGTCGGCGATTTTAAAAATGTGATTGTATCAAACTGCATTATTTCGAAGTCAAACAGAGGTCTTTCAATCCAAATCCGTGACGGCGGTTGCGTTGAAAATGTTACATATTCAAATATAATTATCGAAACACGCAGATTTTGTCCCGATTGGTGGGGCACGGCAGAGCCGATTGTCATTACCACCTTTAACCGGGATGAAAATACCAAAAGCGGCACAATCAAAAATGTTCGGTTTTTCAATGTCACGGCAAAGGGTGAAAACGGCGTTCTTATTCACGGCAATGCAGAAAATGTTATTGAGGATGTTACATTTGAAAACTGTCAAATCACTCTCACCAAAACATCAAAATGGGACTGCGGTCTTTACGATTTACGCCCTTGCCTTGATTGGGGCGTTGAAAAATACGACAATTCTGCATTCTTTATCAGATATGCCAAAAATGTGCTTATCGAAAAAACAAAAACCGCTTGGGGCAATCTTTGCGACAGTTACAAGCACTCAATAGATGCCGAAAATGTTGAAAATCTTGAGCTTGTTAGGTTTAGCGGTAAGTCGGTTTCACCGCTCGTTGACGATATTAAGCTCAATAATGTTAAATTAGTAAAATAAATAAGGGGGTATCATTATGATACAAATGAAAGGTTATAAAATCAATTCACTCGAATTCGAAAATAAGGTTGAAAACGGCACTCAGCTCAAACTTCAAAATCATGTTAAGTATAATGTTAATTATATTGATTCCGAAAACAGATGCGTGGGCATTCTTCATTTCAGAGTTGAAGACGCCGATATGCAACCGTTTGAAATCAATATTGAAATGGCTGCCGAATTCGCATTTGACGACAGTGATGAAAAGCCGGATATTCATGTGGTTTCATTTGACCAGCTTTTCCCGTTCGTTCGTCAGATTATCAACACAACAACATCAATGTCGGGTATGCCGGGTCTTATTATCCCAATGATGAAACTCAACCGAGACACAGTTGCAGTCGGCAAACCTGAAAAAAGCGATGACGAAGGAATGCTCAACTGATGGCTGATTTGTGTGATACCTGCTGGTATAATGTTTATGATGAAGAGGACGATGCAAGTTATTGTGATTTGCAACTTGACCAAGACGAATACGGTGAACTTCTTGTTCGAATGCGTCAGGGTAAGCCATGCAAATATTATCGTAAAGATATAGGCGAATACGGTATTGTCCGCAAGCAAAATTAAAATCTTATTGAGGCTCCCTTTGTTTTGTTATCAAAGGGAGCTGTTGCATTTTATATGCGACTGAGGGAATAAAAGGTAAATTACGGTGCGTCACGGACGCCGCACCATACGATACTCAACGCCTTTACCGTATGAAATGCCGTTCCCCCGGCATTCCGTTATTTAAACAATTCATTTTGTATTTATATTTTTTGCAAAATTCTATTGACAATGACATATAATATGATATAATACAGTTGAACATATGAATAGTTGTTCATATGTTGAATGATTAAATATAACCTTTTGGAGGGTATGATTATGAAAAAAACATATAAAATTGATGTGGATTGTGCAAACTGTGCAAACAAAATGGAAGAAGCCGCTAATAAGGTAGACGGCGTTGCGACTGCAACCGTTAATTTTATGATGCTTAAAATGATTGTTGATTTTGAAGAAGGTGCAGACGAAAAGAAAACTATGAAACAGGTTCTCAAAGCTTGCAGAAAAGTTGAAGACGACTGTGACATTTTCTTCTGAGTTTTAAAGAGGAGTACGGTTTATGAGCAGAAAGCAAAAAAAGATGCTTATACGCATCATAATTACAGCCGTGCTGTTTGCAGGGTTGTATATATTTGAAAAGTTTGTTCCTATAACAAGCAGGGCAGTACGCTTTGTCGCCTATATGGCACCGTATCTTGTGATTTCTTACGATATACTTAAAAAAGCGTTCAAGGGTATTCTTAACAGGCAGGTGTTTGATGAAAACTTTCTTATGGCTGTCGCTTCGGTAGGTGCTATTGCCATTGCCGTTTATGAAAACGGTTCTTATAACGAATCGGTTGCCGTTATGCTTTTTTATCAAATCGGTGAACTGTTCCAAAGTTATGCCGTAGGTAAAAGCAGAAGAAATATATCGGACCTTATGGATATTCGCCCCGATTATGCAAATATCGAGGTTGACGGAAAAATCGAACAGGTTGACCCGGATGAAGTTGAGGTCGGTTCGGTTATCGTTGTGTCGGCAGGTGAAAAAGTACCTATTGACGGCGTTATTATTGAAGGCTCGACTACTTTGGATACCGCCGCTCTTACAGGTGAAAGCGTGCCGAGAAGCGTTGGCGAAAACGATGAAGTAATCAGCGGTTGCATTAATCTTTCGGGTACTGTGAAAATCCGCACAACAAAACCGTTCGGTGAATCAACGGTGTCAAAAATTCTTGACCTTGTTGAAAATTCATCGTCTAAGAAATCGAAGAGTGAGCAGTTTATTTCAAAATTTGCAAAATATTACACTCCTGCCGTTTGCGGCGGTGCTCTTGCTCTTGCAATTTTACCGCCTGTTATCAGCCTTGTTATCGGCAAGGATACAATGTGGTCAACTTGGATTTACCGTGCTCTTACATTCCTTGTTATCAGCTGTCCTTGTGCACTTGTTATTTCAATTCCGCTTTCGTTTTTTGCGGGTATCGGCGGTGCGTCAAAAGATGGAGTGCTTGTAAAAGGCTCAAATTATCTTGAAACTCTTTCCAAAACAAAAATCGTTGTGTTTGATAAAACGGGTACAATGACAAAGGGCAATTTTGAAGTAACGGAAGTTGCTCCGGTCGGTATTGAAAACGACGAGCTTATTAAACTTGCGGCATATGCCGAAAGCTATTCGTCACATCCTATCAGTAAGTCTTTAAAGGTGGCTTACGGTAAAGAAATTGACAACGCAAAAGTTTCCGATGTAAACGAAATCAGCGGTAACGGTGTTCTTGCTGTTGTAAACGGTAAAAAAGTTGCTGTCGGTAACAGTAAGCTTATGGAAAAACTCGGCGTTGAATACACCGCTTGCTCTAAGGTCGGCACTGTTATTTACATTGCCGTTGACGGCGAATATCGCGGTTATATTCTTATATCCGACGCATTAAAACCGACTTCGGTTGCGGCTGTAAAGGCTATGAAAAAATGCGGAGTAAGAAAAACGGTTATGCTTACCGGCGATTCAAAAAAAGTTGCCGACGCGGTTGCAAAAGAACTCGGTGCAGACGAAGTGTTCAGCGAACTTCTTCCTGCCGACAAGGTTTCGCAGGTTGAAAAACTTCTTGCCGAAAAAAGCGAAAAAGAAAAGCTTGCCTTTGTCGGTGACGGTATCAACGACGCTCCGGTTCTTTCAAGAGCGGATATCGGTATCGCTATGGGTGCTCTCGGTTCGGACGCCGCTATTGAAGCCGCCGATATTGTTCTTATGGACGATGACCCGATGAAGATTTCAAAGGCAATCAAGATTTCTTCGAAGTGTCTCAGAATAGTAAATGAAAACATATGGTTTGCTCTCGGAATTAAGGCACTCTGTCTTATTCTTGGTGCAATAGGCGTTGCAAATATGTGGGTGGCGATTTTTGCCGATGTAGGTGTTATGGTTATTGCAGTTCTTAATGCAATCAGGGCACTCTCTGTTAAAAATTTATAATATTACCGACAGGATGTGCCTTTTATCGGTTGCATCCTGTTTTTTATTAAAAAACACTTGAATATAATATTGTTTAGGGTTATCATATAAATATAATGTTTGAAAGGACTTTTAATTATGAACAGCCATGTTGAGCAAAGGCGTGCGTTTTTGATTAATTTTATGTATGTTGCCCTTATTTTGGCACTTATATATGTTTTTTTCAAATTTCTGTTTTGGATAACCGCACCGTTTTTGCTGTCGTTTTTCTTTGCGGTTCTTCTTCAAAAACCGCTTCGCTTTCTTGATAAAAAAACAAATAAAAAGGCTCACGCCTTTTGGTCAATACTTTTGGTAGTTTTGTCAACAGCCATTGTTATTGTTCCGTTGATATTCATCCTTGCGGCGGTTTTCGGTAAAATATCGGATTTCATCAGTTACATTGCCGAACAGCTTAGCGACATTTCATCGTTTTTGTCAACTGTTGAAAATTGGGTTTTGAACACTCTCGGATTTTTGCCAAAGGGAATTTATCAGTCCGTTTCGGAAACTATTACCGGCTGGTTTGATAAGCTTCAGCCTAATGCGGCAGAGGGTGCCGCTTCTTCGGCAGGACTTCTTTCAAGCCTCGATTTGAGCAGTATTACAAGCAAACTTACTTCCGGCGTTTCAAATGTTTATTCCGTTGTAAAGGGCGTTCCGTCAATTCTTATCGGCGTTGTTATCGGTATTGTGGCTTGGATACTTTTCACAAAAGATTACGATTATATTGTAAGATTTATACAAAGACAGCTTCCGGAGGGCAAAAAGCATGTTCTTGTTGAGTTCAAGCAGGTCTTTTCAAAAACAATTCTCACAATGTTTAAGGCATACGGCATTATTATGTGCATAACATTCAGCGAGCTGTTCCTCGGTTTTTCAATCCTTTCGTTTATGGGAATTATGAAAAACAGCTATTTTGCCGTTATTGCAATGGCAATTGCCGTGTTTGACATTTTGCCTGTTGCAGGTTCCGGCGGTATTCTCATTCCGTGGGCGTTGTTTTCCTTTATTTACGGAAATTACAAGCAGGGAATAGGTCTCCTCGTTATGTATGTGATTATCACCGTTATCCGGCAGTATATCGAGCCGAAAATTGTCGGCAGTTCACTCGGTGTTCACCCTATCGTAACTCTTATGGGTCTTTATTTCGGACTTAAACTTTTCGGTTTTATCGGTATGTTCCTTGTTCCGCTTACCGTTATGACGCTTAAAGCGTTTAACGACGCAGGCAGAATTAAGATTTGGAAATCGTCGCCGGAAAAGCAAAATGAAAAGTCCACAAAATCAAAAAAAGTAAAAACTAAAAAGTAAAATAAAATCTGCCAAAGCCGCATTTACGCTTTGGCAGATTTTTTGCTTAGTGTTGTTATTATTCGTTGCTGTTGTTTATTGCCTGTTCAATTTGTTCTTCAAGTACCTTTGCCTGTTTCTTTTCGGTTATTGCTCCCACAATAGGCTCGCCAACAATGTTACCGTTTCGGTCAATAACATAGGTTGTAGGGTAGGAATAAATACCGGAGGTAAACGTTCCTGCTTCGCTATTTGAATCAAACCATATGTTTTTGTAGGTTATTCCTTTTTTGGAAAGCAGTTCCTTGGCTTCGGCAATTGCCGACTTGTCGCCGTCAATTGTAAAGGAATTAATTCCGATGACTTCACCGCCTTTTTCGTTGAGCTTTTTGTTGAGTTCTTCCAAATCGGACAGTTCACCTACGCACGGATTGCAGGATGTGAACCAAAAATTTATTACGGTCACTTTATTTTTGGAAAACAGTTCACCGCTTTTTACACCGTTGTCATCAAGGTCTTTTCCGTCAAAAGACGGAAATTTTGTTAATTCACCGATGTCGTTTACAATGTTTGCCTCGTTGGCAGGCACACTGCTTCCTGTGTCCGTTATAGCGGTACATTCCGGATATTTCTGTTCTAATATCGTCATTTTGCTCCGTATTTTTTTGATTTGTTCTGCATCGGCTGTGAGCGTTTTTAATTCGTCTGCCGTGAAAAGGTCTTTTGCGTTTTCAATTGTATAAAGAAGAAAATCTCCGTAGTTGGTGCCGTCCTCAATCATTGGATTGTTTTTATCTGCCGCTGAAAACACCTTCTCCCAAAGGTCTTGGTTGGTTGACAGAATTTCGTTTTCCTTTTCTGTCAACTGTTGGTACATATTGAGTGCGTCTTCGGTGTTTGTCGGCTCTGCTGAAATCAAGTCAGAAATGCTTGATTTTGTTTGTATTGATTTGTTGCTTTTTATTACCGAGTGGGTTATTAGTGAGTAAGCAGCAAAAGTTAAAATCA
This sequence comes from bacterium, assembly GCA_963597385.1. Taxonomy (GTDB): domain Bacteria; phylum Bacillota; class Clostridia; order Oscillospirales; family Acutalibacteraceae; genus Eubacterium_R. The sequence goes on from CAVBQD010000093.1 coordinate 6,776, forward strand.
TTATCGAAACAAGTGTTGCCGTTATAATCTTTATTGCTTTAATTGACAGTTTCATTTTTATCCCTCCGTTTTGAACATTGATTGGTTTTGTTGATTTTGATTGCGTTTTTGTAAATGTCGTTTTCCGGCAAGCCGAACCCGTATTGAAATTTGATTGCGTCGGTCGGACAGGCATTTATGCACTTTCCGCACCTTATACATTCTGTGTGATTCGGCGATTCGGTTATGTCAACATCCATTTTGCACGCCTTTGCACATTTACCGCAGGATACGCATTTGTGCCCGTCAAACTTTATTCCGAACATCGAAACTTTGTTGAACAGTGCGTAAAATGCCCCAAGCGGACACAGCCATTTGCAAAACGGTCGGTAAAATAATATGCTTAAAACCGTTATGGTTGACAAAATCACCATTTTCCACGAAAACAAATTTCCCAGTGCCGAGCGTATGCCTTTATTAGTTGTCGATAACGGCAAAGCTCCCTCGAGTACACCCTGCGGACACAAGTATTTGCAGAAAATCGGGTCGCCCATACCCAAATCATTTACTATGAGCACCGGTAACAAAACAACTGCCAACAGCAGTACAGCATATTTGATATATGTCAGCGGTTTGAGTTTTTTTGTGGATAACTTTTTTGTCGGGATTTTGTGAAGTAAATCCTGAAACCAGCCGAACGGACAGAGAAATCCGCAAATAAATCTTCCGAGTAACACACCGAGCAATATGAGAAAGCCCGATATATAATAGGAAAATTTGTATTTTGACGAACCGACAACCGCTTGATAAGAACCTATGGGACAGGCACCCGAAGCCGCCGGGCAGGAATAGCAATTCAGTCCGGGAACACAGATTGTTTTGCCGTCGCCTTGATATATTGTACCTTTGATAAAATTCGACATATGAATATTTGACAGCAAAGTTGCCGTTGCCTGAATATTTCCGCGAAACTTGGTTAGCCGTTTTGAAGAAATATTTTTGATTTTATTTTTATTTTTATCCAATTCCTATACACTCCAAACACAGTTTGATTGCCTTGCTCAGTACTGTTTGAGCTTCACCTCGTACTACGCCGATATATACCATTGCCGAACCCGAGGCAAGTAACGCAATTTGCGATAATGCTTTTTTTATTTTGCTGATTTCAATCATTCCCTTCGTCATTTATTTGTTGTTATCTTAGCACACAATGGATAAAATCTTTGTTAAGAACAAAAACTTAACAAAAATTTTATCCGTTTATGTTATAATTGTTTTAAACTCAGAAGGGGGATATTTTATGCACATTTTGCTTGTTGAGGATGAACGGACGCTGTGCGAAACAATTGCTCGCAGTTTAAAGCGTCTCGCATACAGCGTGGATTATTGTTATGACGGATTGACGGCGATTGAAATGCTTGCCGAGGAAAATTTTGACCTCATTGTACTTGATTTGAATCTACCGGGTGCAGACGGAATGACAGTTTTAAAAACGCTCAGAAAAACCGACCGCAAAACAAAGGTGTTGATTTTGTCTGCACGAAGTGAGGTTGCCGATAAAGTGGAGGGGCTGGACGCCGGTGCAAATGAC
>CAVBQD010000094.1:0-8316 GCA_963597385.1 bacterium
TTCTTTCTCCTATTTATCAAGTCGTTGTCTTGCAATTTCATACATCAATATGCCTGCCGCCACAGACGCGTTCAGGCTGTTTACTTTGCCGAGCATCGGTAAGCTGACCGTCACATCGCATTTTTCTTTTATCAGTCTGCCTACTCCGTCGCCCTCGTTACCGACAACGAGGCACGCACCGCCCGAAAAATCGGTTTTGTCCCAACGCTGACCGTCCATATCTGCGGCATATACCCAAATGTTTTTCTTCTTCAGTTCGTCAATGGTTGAAGCAAGATTTGTAACTCTTGCCACTTTCATATATTCGAGTGCACCGCAACTTGTTTTTGCAACGATAAAGTTAAGTCCCACATTTCGTCTTTTCGGAATGATTATTCCGTGAACACCGCAAGCTTCCGCCGTTCTGATAATTGCACCGAGATTGTGGCTGTCCTCAATTTCGTCGCACATTATGATAAAAGGTGATTCGCCTCTTTCTCCTGCATATGCAAGTATATCGTCAACCGTTGAATACTCGTGAGCCGGTACATTTGCAACAACGCCTTGGTGATTGCCTCCCGGTGCTAAAAAGTCAAGTTTCTTTCTGTCTACATTTTTAATTACGATTTTCTTTTCTTTGCAAAGAGCGATGATTCTGTTTATAGAACCCTCGTGTTCTCCTTTTGCAATAAGCACATTTTCAATTTCTCTGTTGCTTTTAAGCAGTTCCGTTACCGCATTTCTGCCGATAACAAGGTTGTCGTTCGTTTTGTAATCTCTGTCTTTTTCGTTTTCTTTTTTCATTTTATTCACCGATATTTTCTATTATTGCTGATATTATAACATTATTTGACCTTTTACACAATATAAAAATACCGCCCTGACACAGAGCGGTAAATATTTTGATGTGTTTATGTTAAGCTTTCTTTAAAACCTGCTTCTTGCCGATGTCGATAATTCTTACAATTACCGAAGCCAAAACCATATTTATGCCGAGTTCAACGGCAAAATTGATTGAAACAAGTCCTGTAATTACTGTAATAAATCCCGTTGTTCCGAATGTTGCTACCAACCAATCACGGAAGAAAAGATAGCATCCCACAAGAAAAACTCCTGTGTTCACCACCGGACAGGCAATACCTGCCAAAACAACGGCACCTGTTTTGTTTTTGCTCTCAAGAGCTTTGTAAATCGCCGCCGCAACAATACCTGCGAGTGCACCTTTTGCCAAAACGGTTAAAACCGTGCCTATCGGGCTGATTGTCAAAAATGCCGAAGCGTCGCCGCTGATAAGAACGCTTACACCGAATGCAAGTCCGAGCCAAGCTCCTGCACCGATTCCGTAAAGAGCGGCACCGATAACTATCGGAGCAAGTACCAATGTGATTGAAAACGGGCCGAATTTGATTGCCGCGGCAACAAGCTGTAATACTACGATAATTGCGGTAAAAAGCCCAATGCCCACAATCTTTTGTGTTTTTGTGTTTTTCATATTGAATTTTCCTTTCTGCTACTGTTCCGAAGCCTTGCGAATAACACATAAAATCGTTTTAGCCGAGAAAGAAATTTTTTCTCTGTGGATACAGTGCGTGATTATTATAGTATGTGAATACATAATTTTCAATACTTAATTATTAAATTTTGCTTAAATTGTTGATTTTTGATAGAATCACAGTTATAATGGAATATGATTTAAGATTTGTTAATTTATAATAATATCTGCTTTTTGGTGAAAATATGAAAAAAATAAGAAAAATTATAGCGGTTTTGCTTTCGGCGATTGTGATGTTTTGTGCAATGCCTGCAAATTCATATGCCGCTTCGGTGAGCGATATGCAAAGCGAAGTGCTTGATGTAGCCAATGATGAGGTTGGATATACGGGCACAAGTTCATATTGTAAGTACGGCGAATGGTACGGCTATCAAGGCGGTTGGTGCACGACCTTTGTGCTTTGGTGCTTTAATAAAGCCGGCAACAATCTCGGAGTTTCAATGTATAAGAACATTGTTCCAAGCGGCGGCAACTGCAATTCTATGATTAGCTGGTACAAAAACCGTGACAGATATTATACCCGTTCTTCGGGATATACTCCGAAAAAGGGTGACTTGGTGTTTTTTGACTGGTCGGGTAACGGTTCAAGTCAGCATGTCGGCTTAGTCGATTATATTGACGGCAGTACGGTGTATACCGTTGAGGGTAACTGCTCCGGCAAGGTTAAAGCAAGAAAGTATACGACTTCCGGGTCTAAGCCGTACAATAATGTTTCGGCGATTATGGGCTACGGCAATCCCGATTATTCTTCTTTGGCAAAGGGCGGTTCTGCCAAACAGACTACAAAAAAAGTGACTACCACGAAAAAGGTAACCACTACAAAGAAATCCACGACGGCTAAAAAAACAACTGCCGCAAAAAACACAACAAAACAAACAACAAAGCAAACTACGAAAAATACAACCGCTAAAAAGGAGACCTCTTCACAAACAACGGAAAAATCAACTGCAACGCAGACAACCGAAACTACCACAAAGAAGAAAACGACAAAATCAAAGAATGTTCCGGCTCAGGATATGGAGATACACGCCTCCACTACCGAACTTGAGGTTGGCGACAGCGTAGAACTCGGCTACACATTGGAACCGCTTAACGCGACTGCTGTTGTGGGATATTTTTGCGATGAAGAAGGCGTTATCCAAATTGAAAACGGCGGTCAAATCACGGCGATAGGCGAGGGCACGGCAACCGTTGTTGTTTGTGCAAATGACGAAATATACAAGCAGTGCGACTTTACCGTAACTTCAACTTCGGCGGAGGTTACAAAGCAAAAAACGGCGAATGATTATGTGGAGGAGCTGACAACCGCCACTTCAAAAACCGAAAAAACAAAAGAACAAAAGCTGAATGAAATAGGTATTAATCTTCAAAAACTGAAGAACAATGACGAATATTATTTCGTGCCCGTTGCAATATGCGGTGCAACGGTTGTGCTTGGACTTTTGGCGTTTGCCATTAGGAAAATCGTTGAAAAGAAAAAGCAAAATAAAAAAGAAAAAGAGAAACAGTAATTTTTTGTCTTGACAAAAAATTGCGGGGGGGGGTAGCGTAAATGTTGAATAAAGATATTAAAATTATGAGATTTACCGGACAAATCAAAAAATTAATTCTTATGTTCTTTGATATTGTGCTGGTGACAGGTTCAAACTTCTTGGCTTGTTATATAACAATGAACGGCACAATTTCGGAAAGTACATATTCGTCCGTGCTGATGTCGGCATGGCATTTTCTGCTGATTTCCGCTTTCTGTGTAGTTGTTAATTATGTTTTCGGGCTTTACAGCAGTGTTTGGACTTTTGCCGGTACGGATGAAATTGTGCGAAGTTTTTGCAGTACTACTGTGATTAATGTTTTTCTTTTCCTGACCGACAGAGTGCTGTTTGAGCGTATTTTGAAAATTGACGGTCATATGCCGATTTATGCTTATGTATTGACTTGGATGATGTTTTTCCTGTGTATTGCCGGCATACGCGTGGCGTACAGAATTTTACGCACTGTTCCGTCGCAATTTATTGCAAGAAATCCGAAAAACGAGAGAGTTATGATTGTCGGTGCCGGTTTTATGGGTAATTTTGTTATTCAAATGCTTAGAAACGACAACTACAAAAACGGCAGACCGGTCATTGCTGTTGATGATAATCCGACAAAGCTTCGCAAAAAAATAAGCGGTGTAAAGGTTGTCGGTAATTGCGACTCAATTCCTGCCATAGCCGCAAAATACAGGATTGATACAATTATTCTTTGCTTGCCGTCTGCACCGAAGAAAAGGCAACAGGAAATTTTGTCCGTTGCAATGAAAACAAAATGCAATGTAAAGACAAGTCCGTCGCAGGAAGAAATGTTTGACGCCGGTAATCCTAAAAAGATTCGTAATGTTGATATTTCCGACCTTTTGTCACGCCCGGAAATTACGCTTGATAAAAAGGCTTGCAGTTATCTTATCGGCACAACTGTTTTGGTGACAGGAGGCGGAGGCTCAATCGGCTCCGAAATTTGCAATCAGGTTGCAAGATACAATCCGAAAAGAATAATTATTTTTGATATTTACGAAAATTGTGCGTTTGAGCTTGCCAATCATCTTATTGAAAAATACGGTAAAAATATTGATATTGATGTTCGTATAGGTTCGGTTAGGGATATGGACAGGCTCCGTGAAATTATGGAAGAATTCCATCCCGATGTTGTGTTCCACGCGGCGGCTCATAAGCATGTTCCGCTTATGGAGGACAGCCCTTGCGAAGCGGTAAAAAACAATGTTTTCGGTACATACAATGTGGCTGTTGTTGCCGATGAATACAAGGTAAACAAAATGGTTATTCTCTCAACCGACAAAGCGGTTAATCCGACAAATGTTATGGGTTGTACCAAGAGAATTACCGAAATTATCGTGCAGTATATGAACGATATAAGCAAAAATACAAAATATGCCGCAGTTCGTTTCGGTAACGTGCTCGGCTCTCACGGTTCGGTCGTTCCGATTTTTAAGGAACAGATTGCTCACGGCGGTCCGGTTAAGGTAACGCATCCGGATATTACACGCTACTTTATGACTATTCCGGAGGCGGCACAACTCGTTTGTCAGGCGGGCGGAATTGCCGATGGCGGCGAGGTTTTTGTCCTTGATATGGGCGAGCCTGTTAAAATTATGGACCTTGCAAAAAATCTTATCCGACTTTCCGGCTTTACAGAAAATGAGATTCCTATTGAAATTGTGGGTCTCCGTCCGGGCGAAAAGCTTTATGAAGAGCTTTCTATGTCCGAAGAAATGGAAACAAGACAGCGTACCGCTAACGAAAAGATTTTTGTAAATCAGCCTATGGAGTTTGATTCCGCTCAGTTTGAAAAATGGCTTGAATCGCTTAAACATATCAACGAAGAAAATGTCCGTGAAAAGCTTATGGCAGTAGTGCCTAATTACCATCCGGCAAGCAATTAAATTTATTGACTGATTTTTATATTTTCCCTTTACAACTTGTGCTCGATGTGCTACGATAAAAATTGCGGGGCGTGCTCCGCAATAAAAAAGGGGAGAGGCGAAAGTATGGTTTCGCCAAGTTGAAAAAATGTATGTTAATTTAGGCAAGGTGTCAACAAATGACGAGGTTATTGTTAATACCGAAAACATCAGTAGAATTTATAAAAAAGGCGTGAATCTTAACAATATGACTTCACATCCGTTTAAGTATTCTATTTATATGAATGACGGTAAAAACCTTGAAATTGCTCTGACGCCGGCAGACAATAAGGTCTTCCTTCAACTTCTTGATGATATTGATTATAAGGAAATTGACCTCAACAACGCACAAATTAAATTGTTCTGAGAATTTATGAAAACGAGTCCGTATGGGCTCGTTTTTTTATTTTTGAATGGATTGAACCGAAAGTGGATTGATATTTTATAGATTGTTTAGCATATTGTTATTGATTTTAGACTGCTTATTTGGTAATGTAAGGGTAGGAGGTGACGAAATGGATAATTTTGAATTTGCAAACAGAATTGTTGAATTAAGAAAGCAAAAAGGCCTGTCACAAAAAGAACTCGGAGATATGCTCGGAGTGTCCAACAAAGCCGTTTCAAAATGGGAAAACGGTGAATCAATGCCAAAGCTTTCAACCATGCTTAAGCTTGCCGAAATAATGGGGATTGACGGCAACGAACTTATCGGACTTCAGTCCGGGCATAATGAATCATCTGCTGTTGATAAATCGGAACTTGACCGATTGAAAAGTGAGAATGCTTCGTTGTCATCTCAACTTGGCAAAATGAATAAAAAGCGTAAAAGATTTTTTATTGTCGCTCTTTTGTTGTGTGCGGTGGGGATTGTTGTTTGTTCAATCGTTGCATTTGGTTTTAATGCCGATGAAAAAATAAATAACAAGGTGACGGACGCAGGATGTGAAGGTACAAAAATTGAATTTGCAGATTTAACTTTTGTTGTGCCTGATGAATATCAAAAATATTCCTTGCTGTCCGGCAAAGACGCCGATTGCTATCCGGACACCAAGTATGCCGATTATTATGACAAAAACGGCAAAAAGGAAAAGGTTGTAATTAAGTGCAACGAGTTTTCCGACAGCGTGCTCCTTGAGGTTCGCCGCCAAAAATATTTTTATGTTAATACTGCTGTTGACAAGGATAATATTAAATATGACAATATTGAATGTATAAGCCTTGAAAACCGAACAATAGCATATTCGGATTATATTTCAAATTCGGAGTTTTCCGATAAGGAATTTAATAAGCAAAACGGCTCCGGGTTTATAAAGGAATTTTGCCTTTTCTATCAAAACAAAGGTTATCCTGTTGATAAGAAGCAGACTTCTGCATTTTTGGGGCACAATCCGTATGTTGTAACGGTTAATTTTGAATATGACGGCTCAAAGCAATACCAAGAACCGTTCATAGAACTTGGCGAATTTTTTACCGATAATGAAGATAATTTGTATTTTTATGATTATGTAACGGCTGAATCTTACAGCGTTGGAAAGGAGCTGAAGCAATATGTCATCGAAGATTGATAAACTTAACAAACTCATTGACGACCAACAGGCAATACTTGATTCGGTAAAGGCGGAGGCTCGCTCAATCTCTGCCGATGATGTGTATCGTGAAAATGAAGAACTTAAAAGTAAAATAGATATACTTGCAAAATCCGAAAGTAATTTGAAAGCGGAAAATGACAGCCTTAAAAAGTCGCTTGACAATACAAAGGCGGCACTTTTCAGCAAGGCGGCAGATGAAAAACTGTCTGCATTTTCTTCGGTTCAAAATCGTATTGAAAAAGCTTATTACAAAAAAGAGCTGGGCATAGGCAGTGTACTTGATGATTATGAGCGTAATTGTATTAAAAGCATTGATGATACCGTAAAGGTGATTGAGGGTTACGGCAGTTCGCAGTTTGACGATATTCTTGCCAATCTAAAAGCACTCAGGGCAGAAACACAGGCTCGCCGTGCAAGGCTTGAGGAATACAAAAACACAGAATTTAACAATGCTGTGCAAACAAATTTTGCAGTCGGCGAATCGTATAAGAATGCTCCGCTTACGGAAGCCGAAAAGCAGGCGGCAACAAAACAGCGAAGCATTGAAAGTTTTATCGGTCTTAATGTCCTCGGCAAAGCCGGTATCCTGTTATTTATAATAGGTATAATTATGCTCGGCAGATTTGCTTATGTGCATATGTCGGATGTTTTCAAGGGCGGACTTATTTACTTGCTCGGAATAGTTCTTGTTGCGGTCGGCGAATTGTTTTATAAAAAAGAAAAAACAGTCTTTTCAACAACGCTCATCAGCGGCGGTGTCGCAACATTATATGCCGCGGCGGCAACATGTTTTTTTGCATTTGAGCTTTACGATGCAAAGGTAACATTTATAATATGCGTGCTGATTACGGCGGCAGCGGTTATTCTTTCAAATCAGGTCAAAAGTCAGGTTGTGTGTGCTTTCGGTGCTGTCGGCGGATATTTGCCTGTTGTTGCAATTTATATGATGGGGTTTGGCAAAGCCGCCGCAGATGTAACATTTTTGCCTGTTTCAAGCGTGTATTTTTGCCTTTTGGCAATCGTATTGTTTGCAATGACCTACAATAAAAAATGGTATGTTGCACAGTTTATAGGTTACGGTCTCCATTTGATTGCAATCGGCGGTGTTGCAAAATGTGCATATTCGCTTCGCAACCTTACGGGTTACGGTTACGCTTTGCCGCTTGCGGTTGCGTTTGCCGTTGTGTCTTTTGTGATTTATTTGATGATGCCGGGTGCAAAAATCGTCAAAGGCAAGCCGTTTCTTGTTAAAGACGGTGTGCTTCTCGGACTTAATACCGTCAGCGGTGCTGTTTCGGTAAGTGTTACCGTGCATAATTTGATTTCAAACAGCACAAAGGCGGACAAAACCGTCGGTTTCGTATTTCTTGCATTTACGCTTATTTATGCCTTTTTGTCGGCGTTTGCCGTTAAGGAAAAAAGAGAAGGTTCTGCCGCTGCAACCGCAATAACTTCAATCAGCGGTTTGGCTTTTTCAATGTTTATTGTTCCGTTTATATTCGGTGTGGAATATGCAAGCATTGGTTGGGCGGCTGAGGGCATCATTATTGCTCTTATCGGTATTCAAAAGAAAATCGATGTTATCGAATATGCAGGGCTCGGTTGTATGATAATATCTGTTGCCGCAAGAATTTTCGGTTCGTCAGATATGTCAAAAGAGCTTGCCGCAGTAAGTTTTGCCGTGATTGTTTGTGCATTTTGGATATATACGGTTCGTGGCTTTGTTCAGGCTGAACAAAGAG
>CAVBQD010000095.1:0-8311 GCA_963597385.1 bacterium
TTTATATACATCTTCCTTCGCAAGAAAACGAAATTCAGAACCTTTCTCAACAGTCTCAGTGTGTTAAAAATACTCTCTCAACATCCTAAATCCTGTCGAACATATTATTTCGGTACGAAAAAGGCGGACATATCCGCTTTTTCCAATGTGAGCAGTTGTATCTTTTTCTCTATGCCGCCGGCATATCCCGTCAGACTACCGTCGGTACCGACAATGCGATGGCAGGGGATTATGACGGAAACGGAATTGTGACCTACCGCACCGCCGACAGCCTGTGCAGACATTTTAGAAAGCCCTTTTTGTTTTGCAATTTTATCTGCTATTTCGCCGTAGGTCATTGTTTTTCCAAACGGAACGGTCAGCAAAATTTCCCATACGGATTTACGAAACGGCGTTGTCTGTATACACAGCGGCGGCGTGAAATCGGGTGCTTTACCGCTGAAATAAATATCAAGCCAGCGGACGGACTCTTCAAATATCGGCAAATTCTTTTCTTCACATTCTTTCGGAAGATTATCTCCAAAATGCTTTTGCCCGTCAAACCAAAGCCCCGTCAGCTCAGTTTTGTTGCTCGAAAGCGTGATACCGCCTAAAGGTGAGTTGTAGTGATATGTATAGGTCATATTTATTTTTAATTCCTTTTGCAAATCGAAGTTAGTTTTACGGATTCGTCTATAAATATATTATACACCTGTTTTGGGATTTTGATAACATTTTTAAAATTACCTCACAAAAAAATATCAAATAACCCCGAAGTGATATTCACCTCGTTTTCATAGGTAATTTGTTGTAAACTGTTCTTGTAATCAATAAAAGTATGTGATATAATAGCATTACCACACAAAATTAAATATAATTATCGCAAAATGAGGCGTGCTGTTTTTATATGTTAAAAACACAGGCTCTGTTTATGCACGCTTTTTGCGATGTGTTTAATTTTGTGTGGTAGCAAATGAGCTATGTGTTTTTGTGCGTAGCTATTTGCGGCTACGCATTTTTTATTTTAAGGAGAAGTAATATGACAAAAGAGAAAATTCAAATGTTTATGATGCAAAATCAAAACAAATTTGAGGCAACGAAAATTCCGTTTATTGCAGAAAGACTTGAACAGATGGAAGATGAAAATTTTATGTTTCTTTCATCAGCGGAATATAAAGACCCAAATACAATGTTAATAATTTCTTTGCTTTTGGGCGGTCTTGGTGTAGACAGGTTTATGCTTGGTGATGTCGGAATAGGTGTATTAAAATTGCTTACTGCCGGTTGTTTTGGTATTCTAACAATAATTGATTGGTTTAATATTAAGAATAAGACATATGAGTTTAATTTTGATGTATTTATGAAAGCAACAGAAACTCAAGCAACTTTTTCTTATGGCTCTTCAAATGTTGAAGAAATAAAAAAATATAAAGGGCTATTGGACTCCGGTGTAATTAGTATGGAAGAATTTGAAAAGAAGAAAAAGGAGTTGTTATAATGAAATCAATTGAAAACATCGGTAATTTTGTTTTAGGATTATTAATAAGTATATTTTCGATTTTATATTATGTATATCAGCTAATACACGATATACATTATTTTACATCATATTGGTATGATGTAATATATTGTGTCCTAATGGTTGTGCCATTAATCATATTGTTAATTGAGAAAAAACAAAGTTGGATTATGGTGTGGTTTTTTCATATCGTAATAGTTATAGAATATTTAGTGAATTTAACACTATCGTTAATATATAGTGATTTAGGCTCATTTTATAGTCCATCTATTTTTCATATGATTTATTATGTTTTAACAATACTTTTTTTAATAATAGGCTTTTTTGTTAGGAAAGGAAAAAACATTTTTTTAATTATAGGCAGTAGTTTTTTGGTGTTAATACAAATACAAATTTTAATAATGTCCGGATATATATATGGTTTGGATTGGGGGTTAGTACCTCCTTTGTTGTCACTATTAATTTCTATATTAATACAAGTACAAATGGTAATTATTGCTGCTTCAAGTAAAGCAAAGAAAAAGCAATATGATTATTTAATCGTAAACAAAAGTAATGCCGACATATTGATAGAGTATAAAGAACTTTTAGATATGGGTGCAATTACAATAGAAGAATTTGAGCAAAAGAAAAAGGAGATAATGAATTTATGAGTGAATATATTGGAACAAGTCAAGCGGCTGAAATCAGCGGTTATTCTCAAGCAACTATATCAAGAAAATGCAGAAAAGGGGAAATTAAAGGAGCAGAACAAGACGGACCGGGAAAGCCTTGGCGTATACCGGCTGAATCAATAAAATCATTAAAAAAATAATGTTTTACAAAATTAAAAGTCACGATATTTCGTGGCTTTTATATTATCCCCTTGCATTAATTCAGGATATACTATATAATAATTATGTATTTTAAATTTTTAGATTGCGAGAAAGATATGGAAAAGATTTTAGTTTTGGACTTCGGCGGTCAGTACAATCAGCTTATTGCCCGTCGTGTGCGTGACCATCATGTTTATGCCGAAATTTTGCCTTATACCACCACGCTTGAAACCATCAAAGCAAACGGTTACAAGGGCATTATTTTCACAGGCGGACCTAATTCCGTTTTTGATATGTCGTCACCGCATTATACAAAGGATATTTTGGAGCTCGGCGTGCCGGTTCTCGGCATTTGCTACGGCTGTCAGCTTATCGCTTGGATGGGCGACGGCGAGGTTAAAACCGCTCCTGTGTCCGAATACGGTAAGATTGAACTCAATGCCAAAAAATCCGTGCTTTTCAACGGTGTGCCTGAAAAGTCGGTAGTTTGGATGAGCCACACAGACTATATTGCAACTCCGCCGCAAGGATTTGAAATTATCGGTTACACCGACGATTGCCCTTGTGCCGCTATGGAGAATAAAGAAAAGAACATTTACGCTGTTCAGTTCCACCCGGAGGTTACTCATTCGGAGTACGGCAAGCAGGTGCTTTATAACTTCCTTTACGAAGTTTGTAAGTGCTCGGGCGACTGGGTTATGGATAATTTTATTGACAATACGGTTAAAGAACTTCGTGAAAAAATCGGCGATAAGCATATAATTTTGGGCTTGTCGGGCGGTGTAGACAGCTCCGTTGCAGCAGGCTTGCTTTCCCGTGCAGTCGGCAAGCAACTCACTTGCGTTTTTGTTGACCAAGGTCTTATGCGTAAGGACGAGGGCGATTTTGTAGAAAAGACTTTCACAGAGCTTTTTGATATGAATTTTGTCCGCGTAAATTGCGGCGATCACTTTATGGAACGCCTCAAGGGCGTTACCGATCCGGAACAGAAGAGAAAGATAATCGGTACGGAGTTTTACAAGGTGTTCTGGGACGAAGTCAGAGCAAGAGCCGCAGAGGGCTTCTTTGCACAGGGCACAATTTATCCGGACAGAATCGAATCCGGCAAGGGCAAGAGCGACGGCAAGGCACAGACTGCCGTTATCAAAACCCACCACAATATGGTTGAAAAGCCAAAGGATATTTCGTTTATTGACACAATCGAACCGCTCGGCGACCTCTTCAAGGACGAAGTAAGAGCAGTCGGTGAAAAACTCGGAATTCCTCACGAACTTGTATGGCGTCAGCCGTTCCCGGGACCGGGTCTCGGCGTAAGAATTATCGGCGAAGTTACAGCCGAAAAGGTAAGAATTTTGCAGGATGCCGATTGGGTGCTCCGTGACGAAATGAGCAAGAACGGATACGAAAGCAACCTTGCACAGTTCTTCTGCGTGCTTCCCGGCGTCAACTCGGTAGGCGTTATGGGTGACCACAGAACATACGACAATGTGGTTGTTATCAGAGCCGTTACAACCGACGATTTTATGACCGCCGACTGGGCAAGAATTCCGTACGATATTCTTGCTAAAGTCAGCAATAGAATTACAAATGAATGTAATCATATCAACCGCGTGGTTTACGATATAACCTCCAAACCACCCGGAACAGTTGAGTGGGAATGACAAACCAAAACCCCGAAAGCCGCTTGAATAGGGCGTTTCGGGGTTTCTTTATGCCTATATGGTACTAAAATGGTACTACAAAAATATGCCTTTTCATATATTCCACATATTACAATACTTTATGGTACTAAAGCAAAAAGCCGTCTTTATGCTTGTTTAACTCTTTTGCAATGGATAAATTGACATCAGGATAAAGGTGGGCGTATGTTCTGTCTACCACCGCCGGAGTATCGCCTATCCTTTTGGCAATAGCGTGAGTTTTGTAACCAATGTTGATTAACAAGGAGATGTGCGAGTGGCGGAGATCGTGCACACGAATTTTTTTAACGCCTGATATTTTGCAAATGTTCTCCATTTCTTTGTTGAGTGCTGTTCGTGAAAAGTAGAATATTTTATCATTGTCGGTTAAGCCGTAAAGACTGCTTATATACTTTGTCAGCTCATCATAAATGAATTTAGGCATAGTAACATTCCTAAAGCCGTTATCTGTCTTTGTTGGGCCGAAAATGTCCTTGCCTTGCTTTCTGTGATATGTTTCGTATATTTCTAATGACATATCTTCCTTGTTGATTTTATCGGGTTTTAAGGCAAGGTATTCGCCGATACGCAAACCACACCAAAACAGAATATTAAAACATAAATGATATGCAGGTCTTTTTTCATAGGATATAAATTGATTAAATTCGTCTAAAGTCCAAAACTGCATTTCCTTTGCTTTCTTCTTACCGATTGCATCCACCTTGTCACAAGGATTTATTGGCAAGCCTTGATATTTTACTGCATAGTTCAAAATAGCTGTTAATTGACTGTTAATGCTACGGAGATATGTAGGAGAGTACGGCTTGCCGTCTTTTTTTGTTTTAGACAACATTTCATTTTGCCAATTACGAATGACCGTAGGAGATATTTCATCTATTGCATAGTTCTTAAAGAAAGGTAGTATATGCGTGTCTATCATATTGTTTTTGGTATCTTTGGTGGATTCCCTTGTTCTGTCATTCAAGTCTGAATTATAAAGCTCTAATAAGCTTTTGAAAGACATAGTAGGGTCTTGTTGGTGTTCAATTTGTTATTGCAATTTACATAAAAAGTTATCCCCCTTAGGCTCTTTAATTAGAGTTTAGGGGGGATTTTTTCGTTTTACTATTAAAATTATTTATCTGCCAAATGCAATTCTTGTTTTAGTGCATTTGCTAATATGGCAGAAACATTTACACCGCTTTTTTCAGCTTCATAATTTATCCAAGATGGTAAAGTTACATTTCTTCTGACTGTTTTCATTGAATATTGTTTTTTATATTCACTATAATCGACATCAACCAATGTCACAAATTCATTATCTTTACACTTTACATCATCAAATTTTGATGCATCCGGGAATGGTTCATTAGTATCTTCATCAAGTGAAAGACATTTCAAGCCGATAGCATCTCTTGCCATTTCAATTGCATCTGCGATTGTTTCACCCTCTGTATTGATTTCCAAGTCAGGAATATAAACATCGTAATATATATCGCTTTTTTCTTTACTTATAATTACAGGATAAACAAGTTTCATATTATAATGACCTCCATTAGATTTATATATATTATTTCAAGTGTTAGGGGATTTATTTCAACCCCTACGCCTGATGATTGCTTTTGCTAAATTTTAATTTACTTCTTTATGTCTTGGTATCATTTCCGTATCTTTTCCATTTGTATATACATCGTGATTACCGCCTGACCTTAAGAAGTGCCAACCATTATTTTTGAAAAGTTTTTCTAAATCTCTTTTTTTCATTTACTCCTCCTTATATTTATCATTATACACACTTAATGTGTATATATCAAGATTTTTTTGTTTTTTATACAAAAAAGGTATGTAAGGTTACATACCTACCCTGCAAATGTTTTTGCTTTATAGAGTTTACCTTTACAATTAAAATAACCTATTTCGTTATTTTATAACAAAATGCACTATGAATTTACGAAATGTGTTATTTTAATTATTGAAGGAGCAAATAAATATGGCTATTAGGATTTTACTTTCAACGAGGTTGGGCGAGCTTCGTTGGACACAAGCCGACCTTGTACAAAAAACAGGAATACGACCGACAACGATTAATGAAATGTATCACGAATTAGTTGAGCGAGTTAATTTGGAACACCTTGATTTGATTTGTGACGCTTTAGATTGTGAGGTTTCTGATATTCTTGTAAGAATTCCTAACAATGTTAAGAGTGATTATGTTCGTGCAGGTCATCAGCATAAGCCTTAAGGTTTTGCTGTCTTCACAAAACGGCACCGATTTTACAGTCGGTGCTTGTTTTATATTGTCTCTTCAGCAAAGACTCAACCCCCAGTTCTACTGGGGGAAATAAAAAGCTTTAGTAAAAATAAACCCGCCGAGCTTAAAGCAAGGCGAATGTATTGGCAAAAAAATAACCTCCAAGTATAATAGAAACGGTTTGGCAACCGCGTTACTAAAATACAGGAGGTTAAAAACATGATAAAAAAGAACGGAAACAATGAAATAAAAACATTGTCTCACTCAACATACAGGTGTCAATATCATATAGTGTTCGCACCAAAGTATAGAAGGAAAGAAATATACGGAAAGATAAAGAAAGACATAGGAGAAATCATCCGTAAATTGTGCGAACAGAAAGGTGTAGAAATTATAGAAGCAGAAGCGTGCAAAGACCACATACACCTTTTGGTATCAATACCACCGTACTTAAGTGTAGCACAATTTATGGGATATCTCAAGGGGAAAAGTACGCTGATGATTTTCGACCGACACGCAAATTTGAAGTACAAGTATGGTAATCGTCATTTTTGGTGCAGAGGATACTATGTAGATACAGTCGGTCGAAATAAGAAAGTGATAGAGAAATACATACAAAATCAATTGGAAGAAGATTTTGCAAATGATCAAATATCACTCAAAGAGTATGTTGACCCGTTTACGGGTAACAAGAATAAGTAAGCAAAAATAAGCAGCCCCACGAGAGGGGCTGCTTGAAAAAGTAATGCGATGTCAAACCATCAGTGCCGACTTTCAGTCGGCAAGCCAGTAGGCGGCCCTTATAGGGCCTGTGCAAACCACCAGTTCAACTGGTGGTTAGAGTTTGTAAAATAAAGTGTGTAAGTTAGAAAAACAACTTGCACACTTTTTGCAACTTTAAGGAAGTGTGCTACAATGAAAGAAAGGATAAAAAGGAATGAACGAAATGGGAAGAAAAAAGGAAAGCACACCGGGAGAAAACCTCGCAAAACAAATTATCGAACAGTACAATCCAAAAAGCGTAGCCGATATGCAAGACGCATTAAAAGACATATTCGGTCCGATGTTTGAAGCGATGTTGCAGGGCGAGATGAATAATCACCTTGGGTATGAAAGTAATGACCACGGTGCAAAATCAACCGATAACCGCCGAAACGGATATACAAGCAAAAAGATAAAAACCACAGGCGGAGAAGTAGAAATCAAAGTGCCCCGTGACCGTGATTCAAGCTTTGAACCGAAGCTTGTGCCGAAACGCCAAAGGGATGTATCGGAAATTGAAGAAAAGGTGCTGGCGATGTATGCACGGGGAATGAGTCAGCGTGATATAGCCGAAACCATTGATGATATATACGGCTTTGAAATCTCTCACGAAATGATATCGCAAATAACAGATTGCGTACTTGATGAGTTGAGCGATTGGCAAAACAGACCGCTGAAAAAGATGTATACATTTTTGTTCGTGGACTGTATGTATGTAACAATCAGAAAAGAATATGAAAGCAAAAACTATGCCGTATATACGATTTTAGGCTATGATTTAGACGGTAAAAAGGATATTTTGGGCTTGTGGCTCAATGAAAGCGAAAGCAAGCATACATGGATGCAGATATTTGATGAGCTTAAATCGCGGGGTGTAGAGGATGTTCTATTTATCAGTATGGATGGCGTTTCCGGGCTTGAAGAAGGAGCTAAGGCAATATTCAAAGATGTAGTTGTGCAAAGATGTATCGTGCATTTAATCAGAAACTCAATAAAATATGTTCCGAGCAGAGATTACAAAAAATTCACACAGTCTTTGAAAAAAGTATACGGTGCAGCAAGCCTTGCGGCGTGCAGAAAAGCGTTTGAGCAATTCTGTCAGGAGTGGTCGCAATATCCGGGAGCCGTAGAAGTTTGGAAGCGAAATTTCAACCATGTTGAGCAACTTTTTGATTACGGAAGTGCCGTTCGCAAAGTTATGTACACAACCAACGCAGTCGAAAGTATAAATTCGAGTTTCAGAAAAGTCACCAAAAAAGGTGCATTTCCGAACGAAAATGCATTGCTCAAATTGCTCTATTTACGC
>CAVBQD010000096.1:0-8285 GCA_963597385.1 bacterium
ACAGCGAATTCATAGCTATGATTGCCGACAGAATCAAACTCTCACTGCGAACGCAGAATATTTGATATTGATCGTGATGTCATTTGAAGCCTTCCAAAAAGCTATATGACTTTTTAGCATACAAACGCCCTCTTGATGTACTTTATATCAAAAGGGCTTTATTATTCGTTTTGAGAAAGCTGTCTTTTTTGCGTTCGGGTGAAATATATAAAGAATCCAACATTTAATATAACTCCAACAGCGGTAGATACCGGTGCGGACAAGCCGATTTTTGTAAGGCTTGCATTTGGCTGTATGCTCATAAAATAAGCCATCGGAAGTCGCACTAAGAGCGTTTGGACAAGTCCCTGTATCATAACCCAAACGGTTTTGTTATTTCCGTTGAAATAGCCAAGCATACTGAACAACACAGCCGTTACAATCGTTTCCGGTGCGAATCCTTTTAGGTATTCAAATCCTTTTTGGATAACCGCCGGGTCGGTTGAAAAGAATCCGGCAAGCACATCACCTTTGAGCATAATTAAGACGAAAACCAAGCAACCCACAATCAATCCGACGCCTATGCTGGTATACATAGATTTTTGTGCACGCTTCAATTTCCCTGCACCTACATTTTGTGACACGAAAGACGCCATTGACTGCATAAGCGAACTTGGTATCAACATAGCGAAATTTACGATTTTGCAAGCGACGCCGTATCCGGAGGACGCTTCAAGTCCCAACCGATTGACAAATGCACACAAAGCGAGGAACGAAACCTGCGTCAGAAATTCCTGAAGTGCCAACGGTAATCCGATTTTGAGAAATCGTTTGCATTGCGGATTCAAGCGAAAATCTTTTTTTGAAATCGTAAACGGAAGGTTCTTTTTAATCAAAAGAAAGACTGCAAACACAACGCTCAAAGCCTGGGCGGCTACAGTTGCAATTGCCGCACCTGCGGCGTCCATATGAAATCCCGCAACGAGTACCAAATCACCGACTATATTTACTACACAGGCAACCAACACAAAAAGCAGTGGAGAACGGCTGTCGCCGAGTCCACGCAAAATTGCAGACAAAAGATTATATGCAACAATAAAAATAATTCCGCCGCCGCATATCCGTACATAAGCGGAAGTTTGTGTAACCGCCTGCGTCGGAGCCTGCATCAGCACGGAAATTTGGCGAGCAAAGAACACCATAACGACAAACAGCACCACGGAAATTATTGTAAACACAACTGCCGAGCCGCCGATAACGGAACCGATTTGTTCGGGTTTTTTCTCTCCGAGATAACGGGCAATCAAAACCGTTACGCCCATTGCAAACTGTGTTACCACAAATGTTACCAGATTTAAAACTTGGCTTCCGGTCGATACGGCAGACAAGCCTGAAGTGGTTCCGAATCTTCCCACAACAAGCAAATCAACAGCACCGTATGCCGCCTGCAAAATCAAAGCACCGAGAACAGGCATCATAAATGCAACCAATTTTTTTAAAATACTTCCCTGAGTAAAATCCGATTTTTCACTTGTCATAATGTTCTCCCCTTTTCTCTCATAAAATCATAAAGTTTTTCTATAGTTTGAATCATACAAATTGCTTCTTCCTCTGATATATCCGAAAGTCCGACAGAAAGTGCACCGAAATAATCACGGTCGTATTTTTGAGAAAGATTTTTACCCTTTTCGGTAATGTCTATATATACAATTCTGCCGTCTTCGGATGAGGCTATTTTTTTGAGATAGCCCTTTTCTTCCATTTGCTTTACCGTTCTTGTAACACCGGGACGGGGAAGATTTAGAGCATAGCTTATGTCTGAAATACAAACATCTTTTTTCTCTTTTTGCAAATTTCCGATTGCACTGAGGCATTGAATATAAGACGGCATAACGCCCTTTGGAAGCGGCGGAAGCATTTCTCTCACACGCTTTGCCTGATAGCAAGCGTCAAACATCTGCTTAATCAAATCATTAGTCATAACAAGCCTCCTAATATAGTTACCAGAGTTAATTATCGTTGGTAATTATATAGGATTTTTTTAACTTTGTCAATACTGTTTTCAAAAAGTTTTTGTTATCATAAACAAAGCCGAATAAAACATTTTTAAAAAGTAAAGTATTGTAAGAAAATCAAAATTGTGCTATATTTTTACTATAATAATCGATGTGGGACAAAAATATGAAACTTAAAGAAATAAACAAAGAAATAAGGCTCGAGGGAGCTTTTTACAAAGCAATAAGTCCGTTGGGAATTGAAAAAGTGCAAAAAGCAATAGGTCCGCTGTCAACAAAAGCAATGTCGGTTTTATCACTCAAACACCTCAACTGTGAGAAAGAGAAAATTCCGAGAAATGACGGAACATCTATGCGAACCTGCGTTATGCACGGTAAAAAAACAGACGGCAAAACCGTGGGTGTTTTGTGGCTTCACGGCGGCGGGTATTCTCTCGGTGCACCCGAAATGGCAATTATGACCTTGCCGAGATATTTAATCAGAAACTGCAACTGCGTTGTGATTTCACCCGATTACACACTGTCGACAATAAAGCCCTACCCTGCCGCACTTAATGACGCATACACGGCATTAAAATGGGTAAACGACCACAAAAGCGAGCTTGGCATAACATCGGACAAAATAGTTGTCGGCGGTGAAAGTGCCGGCGGCGGATTGACTGCGGCACTGTGCCTTTATGCAAGGGACAAGGGCGACGATTCAATAGGATTTCATATTCCGCTTTACCCGATGCTTGATGACAGAGTAACGCCTACATCGTGTCACAACACGGCTCCGATTTGGGGAACGAGCGAAAATAAATCAGCTTGGCACATTTATCTCGGCGACCGTGTAATGAACAATTCCGTTGAACCGTATGCCGCACCGGCAAGAGCTGAAAGTCTGAAAAATATGCCGCCTGCATTTTCGATAGTCGGAACGGCAGACCCGTTTTACGCCGAAACAAAGGAGTATTTCAACAAACTGAAAGAAGCGGGAGTGCCTTGCGAACTGACAGAATACGACGGTTGCTTCCACGCATTTGATATGATGGTACCGTTTGCAAAAATCAGCAAAAAGGCATCGTTTCACTTGCTTGAGAAGTACAATGAATATTGCCGAAAATACATATAAATTAATTCGCCGCGGATTTTTTTCTGCGGCGGTTGTGTTACGCCACGCTTTACACAAAGAAAGCTCAAATCGGTTAATTTATCAATCGGCGTATTTCAAGAGCTTTATCAATGTTGATTTATTATAATTTATATGTTATAATTTATAGGTTAAAAATATAAAAGGGGTTTGGTATGCAAAAATATCGGCTTGTTATCAACAACATTTTTGTTGAAAAAGGAAAACTGAATATTGAAGCTACAGCCGAATTTGAAAAAAATCCACTTGCAACCGTACCGAAAATAAGGCTGTATTTTTGCGGTCAGGGACAGACAAGGCGTTTTCCGCTTCCGGTTTGGGAATGCACGGATGAAAACGGCATTTGCAAGGCAAAGGCACAATACAGCTACAACCTCTATTATCTTTTTTATATGCAAACGCTCAAAGAGCCTGCTGTTTTAACCTTTGATTTAGCTTACGGTGCAAACGAATACGAGGCGGTTGATTTTACCGTTGACAAATTTGATGACGGTCATTTAAAAATTGACGGCAATCGAGTAATAATAAGTGACAAAATCAAATATCACAAACAGCATTTCGGATTGCAGGATTTGACCAAGCGTTCAACATACACTATCACGCTCAAAAAACCGATTGTAAAAATGCTTAATGTTTATTACAAAAGGTTTTGGAAAAAGCCTGTTAAAATGAACAGAGTTACTTTCATTTCGGGCAGGCGGTCGGAACTGAGCGGCAACGAAAAATTTGTGTATGACAAGCTGAAAGACACACCGGGCATCGACTTTCAATTTTTGATGTTCAGCAGTGCAAAAGGGCATTATAATGTTGAAAATATCAAAAAATTCTTTGAACTCTATGCAACATCAAGAGTTGTGATTGTTGACGATTACTTCAGAATGCTCAACATTGTACCGAAGAAAGATGATGTAAAACTTTTCCAATTATGGCACGCTTGCGGTGCATTCAAAACTTTTGGCTTTACACGCATCGGCAAAGACGGCGGCCCCCGACAGTGGGCTAAAAACCACCGTATGTATGATTACGCCGTTGTCAGCTCAAAGAATATTGCAAAGCATTATGCCGAGGGCTTTGGCATTCCCGACAGTTGTGTACTGCCGAGCGGTGTGCCGAGAACCGATATTTTTTGTGACGGCGAATACAAAGCAAAAGCGAGAGCAGCGTTTTTTGAAAAATATCCGCAATTAAAAAATAAAAAAATAATTCTCTTTGCACCGACATTCAGAGGCAAGGGGCAAATGAGTGCATACTACCCTGCCGATAAATTTGACCCGAATGAGATTTGTGCAACTCTTAATGAAGAATATGCAATCATCATCAAACTTCACCCGTTTTGCAAAGAGAAGTACAACATTGACGAAAAATACAAAGACCGCATAATCGATTTGTCAAACGCGGATGAGCTTAACGACCTGCTGTTTGTTACGGATTTGCTCATCACGGATTACTCAAGCGTTGTATTTGAGGCTTCACTGCTTGACATTCCTATGCTGTTTTATGCGTTTGACCTTGACGAATACATTGAAAACCGTGATTTTTACTACGACTTTAAGGAATTCATTCCGGGCAAAACGGTAAAAACTCAAGACGAGCTGATAACAGCCGTTAAAAATAACGACTTTGAAAGCGAAAAAATCGAAAATTTCAAGCATACATTCTTTGATGACATTGACAGAAAATCAAGTCAAAGAGTGGCTGATAAAATAATATCTTTACTTAATTTGGAGAGCTGATATATGGCATACAAATCAAAAACCGACCCTGCTTTACAGGTACTTCAAACAGAAAACACATCTAAAGTTTTTTCAATCAAACGAAACATTTTGACTCATTTTCAGGATTTTACAAAAGATTTTCAGTCAAATATGCACCACAAGGGATATCGCCGTTTTATGAATAAGCTTATGGATACCGAAATTCCAAAAGCGTACAGAGAGGCGGCAAAGGCACCTGTTGATGAAAAGAAAGTTGTTTTTGTTGAAGTCAGGCACCCTAAAGTAACAAACAGTATGCAGGTTATGTTTGACGAACTTGCAAACAACTATGACTACAATATTCACACGCACTTTTTGCTTACAAACGGAACAATCCGTGCCGATTTCAGAAAGCGTTGCCTTGACGCCGTAAAGGATATTGCAACGGCAAAGTATGTATTTATGAACGAAGCATCAAATACCATGTCGGCAATGCCACTCCGTCCGGAAACGAAAATCATTCAGCTTTGGCACGGTTGCGGTGCGTTTAAAAAATTCGGATTTTCTACTGCCGATTTGCTGTTCGGTGCATCAAGAGAGGAACAGCTTAAGCACCCATTTAACAAAAACTACTCGCTTGTAACGGTCAGTTCACCCGAGGTTATCTGGGCGTACAATGAGGCTATGAACATTGACGAAAGCACGGGCATCGTTCAGGCGACCGGCTCAAGCCGTACGGATATTTTTTATGACGAAGAGTTCCTCAAAGAGGCAAGAGAACATATTTACGAACTTGTTCCGCAGGCAAAGGGCAAAAAGATTATTCTGTACGCTCCGACATTCCGCGGCAGAGTTGCAAAAGCCGAAACGCCGGATATGCTCAACATCAAAATGTTTTACGAGGCTCTCGGAGACGAATATATACTTCTTATCAAGCACCATCCGGTCGTAAAAAATCCGCCTGCCGTACCTGAGAAATACAGGAATTTTGCAATGGATGTGGGTAATATTTTGAGCATTGAGGAATTGCTCTCAACTGCCGATATTTGCATTTCGGACTATTCGTCGTTGGTATTTGAATACAGTCTTTTTGAAAAACCGCTCATTTTCTTTGCTTACGATTTAGACGAATATTTTGACTGGAGAGGCTTTTACTACGATTACTTTGAGCTTGCTCCGGGTCTTATCGCCAAAACAAATTTTGAAATGATTGACTACATCAAGCACATTGACGAGCGATTTGATAAAAAAGCCATTCAGGATTTTCGATACAAGTTTATGCGTTCGTGCGACGGTCACGCAACGCAAAGAATTATCGACACTATGTTTGAAAATCCCGAGGCACATAAAAAGGAATGTACGCACTTTGAGCATTTTTACACTGTGCCTAAGGTTGAAAGCAGTAAAACTCCGTACTTCAAGCGAGTTGAGAAAATCAAAAAGCAAAAGAAAACTGCAACAAAACTTTATGACGGTTTAAAAAACGGTGATATACAAAAAGGCAGTGTTATCGCTCTTGACATCAAGTCAAAAGAAGTGAGAACACTTGCAAAGGCACAAGGTGTAAAGCTTGTTAAATCGGGCAATCTTGAAGAAACAATGCCTGTTATCGCACAAAGCGAATACATCATTATCGACAAGCCGAGCACTTTGCTTGACAGTCTTGAAATAAGAGAAGAAACAAAGGTTATCTACCTTCCTCCTAATGCATTTCCGCTTACAACTTTCGGTTGCGACACAAAGAAGTACAGAAGCGGTCTTCGCAAGGAAATCTATGAAGTTGCACCGTTGTTTAACAGCGTATCTGCTGTTACCGCGTCGAGCGAAGCAACAGGCGAATTGTTTAAAAAAGAATTCGGCAAAAATGTAAATGTACTTAACATCGGCGATGTTAAAACCGATATTTTCTTTGATGAAGAAAATAAGAAAAAAATCCTTGATAAGCTGTATGAAAATCATCCAAAGCTCAAGGATAGAAAAATCATCGTTTACATTTCAACCAACGGCGAAGCAATTGACGATTCGGCTATGTACGAATATCTTTACAAAGATTATGTACTTCTCAAATGCTACACAAATCCAAACAATGTTACCGAAACGCTTGTTTACTATGCGGACAGCATTGTTGATGTCAGCGAAACATTCAAGCCGTATGAGCTTTTGTCGATTGCCGATATTGCAATAGGCAACATCAACGCTCCGGTTATTTCATTTGCCGCAACGGGCAAGCCTTTGTTCCTTTATACAGAAAACACTAACAAGGCTTTATCGGAAACGGAAACGCTTATTGATGCCAAGAACGACCTCAATATTCCTATATACAACAGCATTGACGATGTTATAAAAGAAATTTTGGATATTGAAAACTACGATTATTCGGGTTATAATCAAATAAAGGACAAATATCTTGCAAACTGCAACGGCAACAGCCTTGCAAATTTGCTAAATCAATTAAAGTAATTTAAGGAGATAATATTATGACATACGGTGTTATTCTTGCCGGTGGTATCGGCTCAAGAATGGGCGGCGACAAGCCAAAGCAGTACCTTACCGTAAAGGACAAACCTATCATCATCTATACTATTGAAAAATTTTTGGTAGTACCTGAATTTGAAAAAGTTATCGTTCTCTGCCCAAGTCAATGGGTTGAACACACAAAGAACCTCATTGAAAAGCACATTGCTCCGGCAAAGGACAAAGTTGAAGTTATTGAGGGCGGTTCAACAAGAAACGAAACCATTATGAACGCTATCAAGCTTATCGAAAGCGAGGGCAACCTCAACGATGACACAATCATTGTTACTCACGATTCCGTTCGTCCGTTCGTTACCCACAGAATTATTGAAGAGAACATCAAGGCTGCCGAAGAATTCGGTGCCTGCGATACGGTTGTTCCGGCAACAGACACAATTGTTGAAGCTATGGACAACAAAACAATTTCAAACATTCCTGACAGAAGCAAAATGTATCAGGGTCAAACACCGCAATCGTTTAAGGCTCTCAAGCTTAAAAATATGTACGAAAGCCTTACGGACGAAGAGAAAGATATTCTTACCGACGCCGCAAAAATTTTTGTTATCAAAGGCGAAAAGGTTGCTCTTGTTCAAGGCGAAACCTACAATATGAAAATAACTTATCCGTATGATTTAAGAGTGGCAAAATCTTTGCTGGAGGACGAAACCGATGATTAATACAATTTATCGTTTGGTAGCTCCGAGAAGATTTGAAATTGCATTTGACGACATTAATATGTACGGTGAAAACGCAATTGTAAGGCCTACCAATCTTTCAATCTGCAATGCGGATATGAGATATTACCTCGGCACGCGTGACGCCAAGGTTCTTGCAGAAAAACTTCCTATGGCTCTCATTCACGAGGGTATCGGCGAAGTTTTGCACGACCCGTCGGGCAAGTTCAAAACAGGCGACCTTGTTGTTATGGTGCCGAACTGTCCAACCGAAAGG
>CAVBQD010000097.1:0-8104 GCA_963597385.1 bacterium
GGATAAAATGAATATCTTGACCGACAGTATCCCTGAAATTGAAGCAAAAATGAAGTCGCTTGATACTACAAGAGGTAAGGCGGCAGGCAAGGTTATTCAAGGCATTTCGCCGATTGTCGCCAATGAAATTGAGTTTGATTTGAGCTTATCGGGACTTAGGGAACATATCAATCACCCTGAGCCGACTGTTGTTATACTTGATAAACCGAAAGACTTTACTTATTTTATGCCGCAC
The DNA here is from genome assembly GCA_963597385.1 of bacterium. Classification (GTDB taxonomy): domain Bacteria; phylum Bacillota; class Clostridia; order Oscillospirales; family Acutalibacteraceae; genus Eubacterium_R. The sequence goes on from CAVBQD010000097.1 coordinate 236, forward strand.
CAGTACGGCGACCTTTGCACATATAAAACTTTTGATACATTATCCGAGCTTGTTGATTATTTTTATTACGAGCAGGTAAGAATTGAAAGAATTCGACAGCGTTCAAACGATTTATTTCACCGCCTTAATACGCTCAAGGAGCGAGCTGTGAGGAAATCTGTTAACCGTAAAAGAGAACTTGACGAATGTGCGGATAAAGAGCGACTTAAAATATGCGGAGATTTGATTAATGCCAATCTTCACAGGCTTGAAAAAGGTGCAATGTTCTACGATTTGGAAAATTATTATGACGATATGAATCCAATCAGAATTCCTGTTGACCCTACATTATCTCCGGCACAAAACGCACAGAAGTATTATAAAAATTACCGTAAAAAACAGGTTGCCGAAAATAAACTTCTTGATTTTATTAAAGATGCCGAAGAAGAGGCAAGCTATCTCGATACCGTTATTGACGAACTTTCAAGAGCTGAAACCGACAGTGAAATTACCGCTGTCAGGGATGAACTTCGCTCTGTAGGCTTACTGTCAAGAGCTGGTGTTAAAAATCCAAAGCAAAAAAAATTGCCACCTAAAAAGTATCTTTCTTCCGAAGGATACACAATATTTGTCGGCAGAAATAATGTACAAAACGATAAACTTACGCTTAAAACCGCAAAAAATTATGATTTGTGGTTTCATGTCAAGGATACACCCGGAACTCATGTAATTGTTGAAGCGGTTAAAGAAAAACCGTTTACGGACAAACTTATTCGTGAGGCGGCAATGCTTGCTTGCGTTAACTCAAAGGCGGCTTCTTCATCAAATGTCGCTGTTGATTATACCATAGTTAAAAATGTTCATAAATCGAACGGAGCAAAACCCGGTATGGTTATTTATGACGATTATAAAACGGAGTATGTTACTCCGAACGAAGAGGAACTTGCGGAGGTAAAAGAAATTGAGTAATGTTGCTGTTATTCTCGGTGCCGGTAACGGAACGAGGATGAAATGCGAGCAAAGTAAACTTCTGCTTAAAATAAAAGGAAAAACGGTTATTGAACGCAGTGTTGAAGCTTTTTTGAACATTTCGGATATTGATGAAGTTATCATTGTTGCAAGACAGCAGGATATAGATACTTTTATTTCTCTTTTTCCTGATGAAAGAGTTTCGTTTGTAATCGGCGGAGATACCAGACAGCAGAGTGTTTACAACGCTGTTCAAACCGTTGATGAAGCAGAAATTATTGCAATCCACGACGGTGCAAGACCGCTTGTGAAAAGCGAAGATATCGAAAATACTCTCCGTCAGGCAAAAGAACATAAGGCCGCCGCTGTCGGCGTTCCGGTAAAGGATACCATTAAGATTATAGATGATAACTCTTTTGTTGTAGAAACTCCGAAGCGTTCATCGCTTTTTGCTGTTCAAACTCCTCAAATTTTTGATTTTTCTCTTTACGGCAAAATAATCGAAAAAGCCGTATCTGACGGCAAGGACTTTACCGATGACTGTCAGCTTGCCGAATACAGTGGCGTTAAGGTTAAAATGGTCGAGGGAAGCTATTCAAATATCAAGATCACTACTCCTGACGATATTCCGATTGCCGAGAGTTTGCTTGAAAAGAGAGAGGTGTAATTATGCGTATCGGACACGGATATGATGTACACAGATTAACCGAGAACAGAAAACTGATAATCGGCGGAGTTGAAATTCCGTACGAACTTGGTCTTCTCGGCCACAGCGATGCCGATGTTTTACTTCACGCAATATCAGACGCAATTTTGGGTGCCGCTGCTTTAGGCGATATTGGCGGTATGTTTCCCGATACAGACGAAAAGTGGAAAGGTGCGGATTCTCTTAAACTTCTAAAAGCCGTTGTTAACAGAGTGTCTGCTGACGGTTATGTTATTGAAAATATAGATTCAACTCTTATTGCTCAGCAACCAAAGATGAAACCGCATATTCCTTTAATGAGAGAAAATATTGCAAAGGCTTGTAATGTCGATATATCGCAGGTCAGTGTTAAAGCAACAACCGAGGAAGAACTCGGCTTTACAGGCAGGAAAGAGGGCATATCTGCTCATGCAGTTGTTCTTTTGAATAATAAATAAAATCTAAGGTGTGTTTTTATATGGATGAATTTACTTCTATTAAAGAAATATTAGATAAAACCGGCAAATATACAGGGCTTACATCCGGTACTTCTATGTTGCCGATTATCCATCAAAACAGGGACAATATTATTGTTGTTAAGCCTACCGGCAGATTGAAAAAATACGATGTTCCTGTGTATCAAATTAAATCGGGTAGGTATGTTATGCACAGAATTATTGAAGTGCATGACGACCATTACATAATTGTCGGCGATAATCTAAAGAACAGAGAATATGTAACCGATGATATGATTTGCGGCGTCCTTGTCGGATATTTTCGTAAGGGTAAAAAATATGTCGACTGCAATAAAACACTGTGGTATAAGATTTATTCCCGTGTTTGGGTTGCTCTTATGCCGATAAGGCCGATTACTATGTTTATTAACCGTTGCTTAGATTTTATTGACAGACGAATTTTAAAGAGGTATTGATAGTGGAACAAAGACGAAAAATATCAAAATCCGATTTAACTACAATAAAATGGATGTGGCAAACTTTTCATAAAGAGCGTTGGCATGTTTTTGTTTTGATTTTTACAAACACGCTTAATGCGATTCTTACAGTAGTGTATGCCGACTTTTCAAAAAATATTGTAAACGCCGCAACGGAAGAGCACTCTTTTGACAGAGTTGTTTACTATGCAGTGCTTTTCTTGTTGCTCATAATGTTTCAACTTTTTTTAACGCTTGTTTCACGAAGCTTTACAGAACGATGCAAAGCAAGAATTGAAGTTACCTTGCGTAAACACATTCTTGATGTTGTTATGAAAAAGGATTATCAAAGCGTAACAAAGTATCATACCGGCGAAATTCAAAACCGTATGACAAGTGATGTTACAACAATATCCGACGGCTTTACCACTATTGTGCCTAATTTGGTGCATTTTGTTGTAAGACTTCTTTGTGCATTTATTTATCTTGTAGTAATCGATAAAATCTTTTCACTTGTATTTTTGATTGGCGGCTTGCTTGTATTTATATGCAGTATGCTTTTCAGAAAGGTGCTTAAAAGATTACATAAAAAAGTACAGGAATCCGAGGGTAAAGTTCGTTCGTTTATTCAGGAAATTCTTACATCACTTCTTGTTGTCAAATCCTTTAATGTAGAAAAAAAGGTGTCCGATGAAGCCGATGAGCTTATGGAGCTTAACTATAAAACGAAAATGAAACGCCGTCTGTTCGGAATTGTAGCAAATGCAGGCATTTCCGCTACATTCAATTTCGGTTATGTTTTTGCTCTCGCATACGGTGCATATCGGTTGCTTCACGGTCTTGATTACGGTAATCTTGTAGCTATGCTTCAGCTTGTAAACCAAATTCAGCAGCCGTTCGCCTCACTTTCGGGTATGCTTCCGAAATACTTTGCCCTCCTTGCTTCGGCAGAGAGAATTATCGAGTTTGATAATATCAAAGATGAAGTTCAGCAAAACCAAAATGATATTAATGTTGAATTAATATATGACAGCCTTGACTGTATTGATTTTGAAAATATCACATTTGCCTATGACAGAGATTTGATTCTCAATGATACTTCACTAAAGGTAAATAAAGGCGATTTTGTTGCTATTATGGGTATTTCCGGTATCGGTAAGTCGACACTCTTAAAACTTCTTCTCGGTGTGTTTACCGTTAATTCCGGTACAATTACGCTTGATGTAAACGGTGCGAAAATTCCCGTTGACTGTCACACAAGAAAGCTTTTTTCATATGTTCCGCAAGGTAATTTCCTGCTTTCCGGTTCAATAAGAGATAATCTTACTTTTATAAATTCCAATGTAACCGAAGATGAAATAAAGGAAGCAGTCAGAATTTCCTGTGCCGACCAGTTTGTTTATGACTTGCCGGACGGAATTGATACCGTTATCGGTGAAAGAGGTATCGGCCTTTCCGAGGGACAGCTTCAGCGTCTTGCTATTGCTCGTTCCGTATTGTCAAAATCACCGATTATGCTCCTTGACGAAGCAACATCGGCACTTGATGAGGCAACCGAACTTCGCTTTTTGAAAAATTTAAAAGAAATGCAGGATAAAACCTGTATTATAGTTTCGCATAAAACAGCCGCTCTTGAAATTTGCAATAAGCATATTCAAATTGTCGACGGCAAAATTGTTGTGGAGGAAAATAATGTTGATGACAAAATGGGGCGAGGATTTAAATAGAAATTGTCCTCTTTCTGAGTATCCGCGACCGCAGTTTAGGCGTGACAGCTACCTTAATTTAAACGGTATCTGGCAGTGCGAATTCTGTGAATCGGAAGAACTCCCACAAAATTATTCTTATGATATTGTCGTTCCGTTTTCTCCCGAAACTCCGCTTTCCGGTGTTAACAGAACGCTGAATTCAACAGAATATCTTATTTATAAAAAAGAATTTGATTTGCCTGATAAATTTAACATTGGCAGAGTGTTTATTCACTTTGGTGCGGTTGACCAAATCGCCAAAGTGTATATTAACGGCGAATTTATAGGTTCTCATCACGGAGGCTATACCCCGTTTACATTTGAAATCACCGAGCAAATCAAGGAGCGTAATGTTATTAATGTTGTTGTTCGCGATTTGACGGAAAAAAATGAGTATTCACGCGGTAAACAAAAAACCAAACGCGGCGGTATTTGGTATTCTGCACAAAGCGGAATTTGGCAAACTGTATGGCTTGAAAGCACGCCCGTTGATTATATCCCAAATGTTCGCATAACTCCCGATTTGGACAGTAAGACAGTCAAGTTTGAAACGAAAAATGACATCACTGTTCAAAAGCTCATTTATGACGGCGATACTCTTATTGTCGATACAACCGATGATGTTGTGAAAATCGACGATGTAAAAGAATGGTCGCCCGAAAGTCCGTTCCTTTATAATGTCGTATTTAAATATAAGAACGATGAAGTTCATTCATATTTCGGTATGCGTAAGTTTTCGGTCGGCAAGGACGGCAACGGTATTCCTCGTCTTATGCTTAATAATAAGCCGTATTTTATGAATGGTCTTCTTGACCAAGGCTATTATCCCGACGGATTTCTTACTCCGCCGTCAAACGAAGCTATGGAATTTGATGTTAAATCTGTTAAAAACTTAGGTTTTAATATGCTTCGTAAGCATATAAAAATCGAACCTATGCTTTGGTATCACTACTGTGATGTAAACGGTATTATTGTCTGGCAGGATATGATTAACGGCGGTGGTAACTACGGTCTTGAGGTCAGTGCAATTCCGTTTGTCGGCATAAATCTTGATGATACGAATTATAAAACATTCAATCGTACAAGCCTTGAAGCACGCAAGTTGTATTATAAAGAGCTTGAGGAAATGGTCACTGCTCTTTATAATTGTCCGTGTATTGCAATGTGGGTTCCGTTTAACGAGGGTTGGGGACAATTCGACAGTAATTATGCTTATTTGCTCCTTAAATCTATGGATACCACTCGAATTGTAGACTCCGCTTCCGGTTGGCATGACAGGGGAGATACCGATGTTATTTCAAAGCATATTTACTTCACCCCGATTAAGGTTCATTCCGGTGATAAGCCGTGGTGTTTAACTGAATTCGGCGGACTAAGTATACGGGTAAAATATCATACATTTAATAATAAGATGTTTGGTTATAAAATTTTTAAGTCAAAAGAGGGACTTACAAAAGCCTATAAGCATTTGTTTGAAAAAACAATTATTCCGCAGATTAAAGACGGACTGTCCGCAACGGTTTACACCCAGGTTACCGATGTAGAGGATGAGCTTAACGGATTGTTTACCTATGACAGAAAGATACAAAAAATTGATACTAATGTATTAAAATCAATTAACGAAAGGGTTAAATTATAATGAAAGCTATTATCAAAACAAACAAGGGTGATATGTCCTTTGACCTTATGCCTGAGGTTGCTCCTAAGGCGGTTGAAAACTTTACTACTCACGCAAAAAACGGCTATTATGACGGTCTTATTTTTCACAGAGTAATCAAAGACTTTATGATTCAGGGCGGTGATCCGACCGGTACCGGTATGGGCGGTGAGTCAATTTGGGGTAAAAACTTTGAAGATGAGTTTTCTCTTGACGCACGCAATTATTACGGTGCTCTCTCAATGGCAAACGCAGGACCGAATACAAACGGCTCGCAGTTCTTTGTTGTTCAGGCAAAAGAAATTCCGTCACATCTTCTTGAACAAATGGAGGACTTGCAGGATAACGGCTTTCCTCGTGAAGTTATCGATACTTATAAAGAAAAGGGCGGTACACCGTGGCTTGATTTCCACCATACTGTGTTCGGTATGATTACCGACGGTGAAGATGTCCTTGAAGATATCGCCGCAACAAAAACCGGTATGAACGACAAGCCTGTTTTTGATGTTACAATTGATACAATCGAAATTATAGATTAATTATATTTTGACAAATTATACTCTCTTTGCATTTTATAATGTATGCAAAGGGGGTATTTTTATTGTTATATATGTTGATATATTATTAGCACTTAATTTTTTTGTGTCGTTTTTTCTGCTTGAAATCACATGTCTGTTCTGTAAAAGAAAACCGAAGCTTGTAAAAATAATTCTTGCTTCCGTTATAGGTTCGGCATATTCGCTTGTTATATTTTGCGATGATGTCCCGACTTTTTCGCTTGTGCTCGGTCAAATTGCCGTTTCGGCAGTTATGGTATTCGTCGCGTTCGGTTTTAAGAGATTTTATACCTTCATTAAAGAACTCGCTGTCTTTTATTTCGCAGATTTCCTTTTGCTCGGTGTTATGATGGCGGCTTGCTATTTGTTTAAATTGAAATTCATTGCTGTTAATAATAACATTTTGTATTTTGACATTTCGTCAAGTTCAATTATTGCTTGCTCTGTTATCGCGTATGTTGTGGCGTCCTTAATAATTCGATTGTATAATCGAACTCTGTCAAAAAAAGAGGTGTATTTTTTAACAATAGAAAATAACGGTACTTCCGTCGATTTGCTTGCTTTTCTCGATACCGGTAATAAACTGCGAGAACCGTTTTCAAACGCTCCCGTCATTGTCGTCGATTCAACTAAAATTTCCGCTTGCGGTAAAAATACCCGACTCATCCCTGTGTCAACCGTCAAAGGCGTAGGATTTTTAACCGCATTTAAACCCGATAAAATTATCCTAAAATCCGCAAAAGGTGAAGAAGTGATAGAAAATGCTTACATAGCACTCAGCAATGATGTGAAAAACGAGAATTATTCTGCGATACTTAATTATGATATTCTTTCAATTTGAGGTGTTTATATGAAAAATGAATTACTAAAAATGTTTTTAAAAATTTTTCCAAAGCAGTTTTGCCATTATATCAACGGTCCCGATGTACTGCCTCCGCCGCTTAAAAGGGAAGAAGAGCAAAAAATTATGCTTGAACTTGCCGACGGTAACGATGAACATAAGGATTTGCTTATTGTTCACAATCTCCGACTTGTTGTCTATATCGCACGCAAGTACGAATGCCCGACCGCAACAACCGAGGATTTGGTGTCTATCGGAACAATCGGTCTTATGAAAGCTGTCAATACCTTTGATTACACAAAAAACATCAAACTCGCAACCTACGCTTCACGCTGTATTGAAAATGAAATTTTGATGTATCTGCGTAAAACGGGTAATTCGAAAATCGAACTGTCGTTTGATGAACCTTTAAGCACGGATTGGGACGGCAATGAGATGACGCTCCGCGATGTTCTCGGTACGGAACCAGACGAAATCAGCCAAAATATAGAATATGAGGACG
>CAVBQD010000098.1:0-8086 GCA_963597385.1 bacterium
ATACAGTTATTGAGCATACGAATGTGATGTTTTATAATTTTTCTATTACATTAAAAACATGTGATATGGATACGATTTTATGCGATATGCCGATATGGAAACATGTGTACCATACTTTACATTCTTTGGATCAGTGGTATATCAATCCTGAAGTATATACTGAACCGGATTTCCATGAACCAAATTTAAATAGTCTTGATGATTATGATAATAAAAAGGTATTATCACGGGAATTATTAATTGATTATTTTGAAACAATCAAAGAGAAAATAATGGAATATTTAAACTCGTTAAGTGATGAGGATTTGTATGAAAAACCAGACGGGTGTGAGTATAACAGATTATCGTTAATTCTGGGTCAATTTAGACACTTCCATTGTCATATGGGTAATATAAATGCAACAACTATCTACAATACAAACAAATGGCCTAAAGTGCTTGGTATGTATTGGTTAGATAAAATTGATGATTGTGAAGAAATAAATGACTTATATGAATGACTCTATATATTAAAATCATGCTGATACTTAATAAACTGAGTATATCAGTATAATTTATTGATTTTGTCTTTTTTTCATCCTTTCCCAATTAACAAATCCGTATATATCGTTAATCAAAAATGCAACAAAGCAAACTACTACGGATATATAACGCAAATCGGCTATACTTGCCATTGTCCATAGAATGATTAAAACAATATCGTTTGCCGCATATGCTAAAGCGAAATATGAGCTTCTTCTGAATGTTAAATAAACGGCAAGAAAACTTGTTGTAACGGAAATTGAACTCGGTATGATGTTTGCCGTGTTAAATGCCTTGAGAATAAAATAGAATATTACCGTTATTATAGTCGTCAAGATCCACATAAATGCAATTTCAATCTTGCTTATTGAATTAACTTTGACTTCCGATTTATTGCCGTTATATGGATTTTTCAGCCACGAAATCAGAGCAAAAATCGCCATCGGCATTGTCATACCGAGATATGTAATCATTTCTCCGTAATATGAAAACGAGTAGGATATAATTCCGTACAGCAAGCTGAAAATAATCATCAAAACCTGCCCGAACGGATTGCCTTTTGCATTGAAAATCAATGATGTAACACCTGTTAAAGATGCAACTAATGTCAGATAATTCTCTCGGTCGAAAATGCAAAACGACAAAGTGATAAAGAATACCGACAGGCACCAAAGTATAATTTCGTTTTTTGAAAAATAATTAATAAGCTTTTTGATCATAATGTCCCCTTAAAAAACAAACATCCGCATACACATCTTCTAAGACCTAATGATGTGTAAACGAATGCCGTGCATTCTACTACTCGGTAGCAGTATCATATTTTTTTGATATTATAGCATTGAATTTTAAATTAATCAAGGAAATTTTGAATATTGACCAATTATTTTTGTATGGAATATTGTTTTATATTATGTTATATTATACTTACTTTGATGATTAAAAAGGTGTTTACGGAGATAAAATGGAAAACAAAAAGTGGATATTTTTTGATTTGGGTTCAACGATTGTGGATGAAAGCGAATGTTTGAAAGAACGTTGCAGGGTTATAATTGAGCAAAATAATTTGAATGCCGATGAATTCTGTAAAAAGGTTCTTGAATATGCCGAAAAGGATGCGTTTGCAATTAGATGGGCGGCTCGGGAATACAGAGTGCAAGTTCCTAAGTGGTTTGGTGAGCTTGAAAAACTTTATCCCGATGTTGAAAAAATTTTGAAGAAGCTGTCATCAAAATATAAACTTGGAATAATTGCAAATCAGCGGCCGGGTACGCAGAAACGCATTGATAATTGGGGTATCGGCAAGTATTTTGATGTGGTGATTGCATCGGCTGAGGCGGGGTGTGAAAAGCCGGATTTGAAAATCTTTAATATGGCACTTGAACGGGCAAAGTGTAATCCGAACGAAGCAGTAATGATTGGCGACAGGCTTGATAATGATATTGTTCCTGCAAAACAGCTTGGTATGAAAACCGTTTGGGTGCGGCAAGGCTTTGCAAAATTTCAAAGCGTTAAACACGAAATTGAAAGACCTGATTATATTGTTGAATCAATAAATGATGTTCTTGATTTCTTTAAAACTGAACAGATTTCCAACATCACTGTTTAATTTTTATTGCAAAAATTTATAATTGTGATATAATAAATCTATCAGCCGATACTGATTAAAAATGAGATAACCTGTTCCCATTCCGAACACAGAAGTAAAGCTCTTGCATTATTTTTTGCAAGGGCTTATTTTATTTGGAGGTAAAATATGTTTGATTACAAAAAAGTTGTGGTGATTGGTTGCCCGGGTGCGGGAAAAAGCACCTTTAGCAGAAAACTTCATACAGTTACAAATCTGCCTTTGTTTCACATGGACGCTCTATATTGGAACAAGGATTGTACCCATATCACACGGGAGGAACTCATTGAAAAACAGAAAACGATTTTTGAAACCGATAATTTTATTATTGACGGAAATTTTAAATCAACTCTCGAATTAAGAATTAAGGAGGCAGATATTGTTTTTCTCTTTGATTTGCCTACAGAAACCTGCATTGACGGAGCAAAAAACAGAAAAGGCAACAGACCTGAAATGCCTTGTCAACTGCCGTCAAACGATGATCTTATTGAGTTTATTAAACGCTTCAATGTTGGTGTTATGCCCGAAATTAATCAATTAATTGAAAAGTACAACAGTACCGTGGTAATTTTTCATTCTCATAATGAAGCGGATGAATATATTGAAAATTTGAAAAAAGTTACGGTAAAAATCGACAGACCGATGGGCGGTTTTCATCCCGAACACAAGGATTTGTTTTATCCTGTTAATTACGGATACATTGAGGGGCTAATTGCAGGTGACGGCGAAGAGCAGGATGCGTATGTTTTGGGAATTAATGAGCCTGTTGCCGAATTTTCCGGCAAGGTTACAGCCGTTGTTCATCGAACGGATGATGTTGAGGACAAGTGGATTGTTGTGCCTGACGGTCTGACATTTACGGCTGATGAAATAGAAGAGGCTGTTCACTTTCAGGAAAAATATTTTTCTCATACAATAGAATTGCTTTAAGTGGGCGATTGTGATTTTTTTGTTAACAAAAAATAATCGGTGTTGACAAAAGTAAAATAAGGGTTATAATATAATTAGCACTCGGACACAAAGAGTGCCAAAATGACTATAATTCTTTATGAAGGTGACAGATATGAGAAAAAAACAGTTTAAAGCGGAGTCAAAAAAGCTCCTCGATATGATGATCAATTCAATTTACACTCACAAGGAAATCTTTTTGCGTGAACTTATTTCAAACGCAAGTGACGCAACGGATAAGCTTTATTTTAAATCGCTTACCGACAACAGCATTAAAGCTGATAAAGACAGCCTTAAAATCAGAATTGACCTTGACAAAGACAACCGCACGATTACAATTACCGATAACGGTATCGGTATGACTGCCGATGAGCTTGAAAACAACCTCGGTACAATCGCAAAGTCCGATTCGATGGACTTTAAGAAAGAAAATGCCGATGACGAAAACGCAAAGGATATTGAGGTTATCGGTCAGTTTGGTGTCGGCTTCTATTCTGCATTTATGGTTGCAGACAAAATCGAAGTTGTATCAAAAGCACTCGGTGCAGATGTTGCTAACAAATGGATTTCCACAGGTGTTGACGGTTACACGATTGAGGAGTGTGACAAGGAGTCAAACGGCACGGTTATCACTTTGTATATTAAGGAAGATACCGAAAACGAAGAGTATTCGCAATATCTTGAGCAGTATAAAATTCAGGAACTTGTTAAGAAATACAGTGACTACATTCGTTATCCAATCGTAATGGAAATGAGTAAGCAAGTTCCTGACCCGGACAAAGAGGGTGAGTATCTTACAGAAGTGAATGACGAGGTTTTGAATTCTCGAATTCCGCTTTGGAGGAAGAACAAGAGCGAAATCAAACCCGAAGAATACAACGATTTCTATAAGCAGAAGTTCTATGATTACAGCGACCCGACATTGGTTATTCACTCAAAAATCGAAGGTCAGGCAACATTTGACGCTCTTATGTATATTCCGTCTGTTGCACCGATGGACTTTTATTCAAAGAATTACGAAAAAGGCTTACAGCTTTATTCAAACGGTGTAATGATTATGGACAAGTGCAGTGACCTATTGCCTGATTATTTCAGCTTTGTAAAAGGACTTGTTGACAGTGCCGACCTTAATCTTAACATTTCAAGAGAAACCTTGCAGCAGGACCATCAGGTTAGAATTATTGCCAAGGCTATTGAAAAGAAAATTAAGTCCGAGCTTGCAAAATTGCTCAAAAACGACAGAGAAAAGTATGAAAAATTCTTTGAAACTTTCGGCACAAATCTTAAGTGGGGCGTATATTCCGATTACGGTATGCACAAGGATACGCTGAAGGATTTGATTATGTTTAAGTCGTCAAACGACGGCAAATATACAACGCTTAAGGAATATGTTGAGCGTATGGCGGATTCACAGGATACCATTTATTATGCTTGCGGTGACAGTGCCGAAAAGATTGCACTTCTTCCTCAATGCGAGGGCGTAAAGGCAAAGGGTTATGAGATTCTTTACTTCACCGACGAGGTGGACGAATTCGCAATCCAAATGCTTATGGATTATGACGGTAAGAAATTTGCAAATATCTGCAAGGATGATTTGGATTTGTCAACCGATGCCGAAAAGGAAGCGTTGACCAAGAAAAACGAGGACGCAAAGGAATTGCTTGAGAAAATGAAAAACGTTCTCGGTGACGAGGTTTCGTCCGTTAAGCTTACGGACAAATTGGGCTCACACGCAGTTTGCCTGTCGGCAGAGGGCTATGTAAGTCTTGAAATGGCAAAGGTGCTTTCGCAAATGCCGGGCGGAAATGACAACGGCGTTAAGGCTCAGCTTGTTCTTGAAATTAACAGCGAGCACCCGATTGCAGACAAACTTGCTTCGGCTGATGAAGAAACGCTTGCAAAGTATACAAAAATTCTTTATTCGCAGGCAAGACTTATTGCAGGTCTTCCTATTGATAATCCAACGGAGCTTGCGGACAGTATTGTGGCTCTGATGTAACTTGTAATTGTAATTTGTTGTTAAAAAAGCTGTCGGGAAAAGTCCTGACAGCCTTTTTGTTATATGTAACTATTTAATATTATCAATCCACTTATCAATTTCTTTTGACGGTGTGCGGAGAGTTGAACCGTCGAACTTTATATTGAGCCCGTCCTTTACATCGGCACCGTTGCAGATTTCCTCAATGTCCTTAAAAGTGTGACCTATCCAACCGCCGTTGGCTGCAAAAGGATAAACCGTTTTGCCTTGCCAATTTTGGGATTTGATAAAAGTGTGCATTGCCGGTGCAAAGGTGTACCACCAAACAGGCGTTCCTATAATCACCGTATCATATGCGGAAATGTCAATGTCACTTGGAGTAATCTCGGGACAGAACCCTCTGTTTACTTCGTCCTGACCTTGGTCAACAACAGCCGAATAACTGCCCTTGTAAGGGACAACCGTGTCGATGCGAACAATGTTTGCGTCGATTTTTTTATTTATCACATCAACAATACTTTTTGTGTTACCCTGATATGAATAGTATACAACTAAAGTTTTCATAATAAAACCTCCGAATGATTTTTCTTCATTATATAACCTAAAGCTAACTTTAAGTCAAGGATTATTTTACATACTCTTTACGATAATTTATTTTTGGATTTTACAATCAAGTGTTATTTTGTAAATAAAGAGAAATGAAAAATCAAAAGAATCAAAAGCAACAAAACAAGGAGGTAAAGATATGAAAGTAAAAAACTATTTAATCATTATGGCGAGTATGTTAATCGTGTTTGTTGCGGGCTGTTTGGCAGTTGCCGGCACAGTCGGAAAAATCGGAGTAGAATGTCTTATCGGCTACGGAGTTTGTTCTGTAAGCACAGTGGTTGCTCTATGTGCAACAATGACCTTGTTTGTAACAAGAAAAGAGGAAAAGAATTATGAAAGAAAATTTTAAGAAATTTGCCGAAAAGCACGCTGAAATTTGGAAATTCATTAAATTTACTTTTACAGGTGCAAGCACTTCGGTATTGGAACTCGGCGTTTTTATGTTTTTGCAATATGTGGTGTTTAAATCGCTTAACGAAGCACCGGTAACGGATAATGCGGTTCTCTCATTTTTGGGAATTGAATACAAGGGCTATCTTTATTCATATGCGATTTCGGCAATTATCGGATATGCCGCCGCGTATGTAATGAACAGAAAACTTACCTTCAAAGCGGACGCAAATCCTGTTATGTCAACAATTATCTATGCGGTTATGGTTGCGTGCACAATAGCGTTTAACACCTGGTTCGGTGCGTTTTTGGGCACAATAGTTAAAAACAACGGTTGGGACAATGCGATAGTTGAGATGATTACTAAGGTAATCGTTATGACCGTGCCGACAATTTGGACTTATCCTATGAACCGTTTTGTAATTCACAGAAAGAAGAAAGAAACAAATAATGACAACAAATCCGACAGCAACAACACAGTCTACCAAAGCGAAATCGGAGCTGTGGAAGTTCCTCAAATTTAACATTTGTGTTATCGTAACATCGGTACTCGATATACTCAGCTATATGTTTTTGCTGTATGTTGCGTTCAAAAATCAAAACAGCACGCCGCTTCCCGACTCGGCACTTTTGTCGCTGCTCGGAATAAAGTACAGGGGATACCTTTATGCGTATCTTATTTCAACATCGATCGGCTACATTGCGGCGTACCTGATAAACAGAAAAATCACATTCAAATCCAATGTAAACCCCTTATACAGTTCTGTCTTATATGCGATGCTGGCAATGTTTAACATACTTGTCAGCTCGTATTTGGGCGGAATTTTCGGCACATTTATAACGGCACATAATATGTCGTCGCCGATTGTTGAGATAATTTCAAAATTCATCATTATCAATATTCCGACAATATGGACTTATCCGTTGGAAAGATATATTATACAAATAAACAAAAAAGAAAAAGTTATGCTTAAAAATCCGCTTATAATCGCTTCCGACCTTGACGGAACATTGCTTAAAAGTAATACAGATGTTAGCGAGGAAAATCTGCAAGCAATTGAACGACTTGCACAAAAAGGAGCAAAAATTGTTTTACTTACAGGCAGAACCTTGTACGAAGTACCCAAAGAATTGCGTATTTGCAAGGGCGTGGAATATATAGTCTTTTCAAACGGTGCGGGCATCTATCATACCAAAAAGGGAATGATTAAATATCGCACAATTCCAAACGAAGAAGCATATAAAATTTATCGGATTTTGTCGGAATACGAAACTTTTATTGAGGTGTATACGGGCGGTGCTCCGTTTGTTGATAAAACGAAATTTTCAGATAAATCATTTGAGTATTACAAAATCGACAAGGATTTCATTCCCGAAATGTACAAGAGCAGACGCATTTGCAACAGCCTTGACAATCTGATTTTTGACCCCGATTATAAAACGGAAATGTTTGATGTTTTCTTCAAAAATCAAGACGAACGAAAAGCGTGCAAAAAAAGGTTGCAAGATGAGTTTGAGTCAATTGAAATCACAACTTCAATGACAAATAATTTGGAAATTATGCTAAAGGGAATTAATAAAGGTAAGGCACTTTGTGAGCTGTGCGAAATTGCGGGATACTGTATAAAAGATGTTACCGTGGTCGGCGACAGCAAAAACGACTTGACTGCTTTTATGACCGAGGCGAAAAAATATGCGGTATCGAATGCGTGTGCGGAAATCAAGGCACTTGCCGATAAAGTAATATGCTCAAACGACGAAAACATTATGTGCTATATAGAAAATGAAGCTGTATGAAAAGGTATAGAATTTGTCGCCTGAAAGGACTTGCTAATTGATATGAGTAACTTTATTCATTTTTTGAATACCGGTTCGTCGGACTGTATAATCATTGAAAGTAGTGGGCATTTTGCAATGGTTGACGCCGGTGAGGACAGCGAATATCCGGCTAATAAGCCACATTTGAAATATCCGGGATATGAAGAAATCGTGTGCGATTATCTGCTGAAAAACTG
>CAVBQD010000099.1:0-8039 GCA_963597385.1 bacterium
CGCTCGTTTCGTAATTCGACAATCGCTTGAACAGCCGTTTCGTTTAAGGGTACGATACGCTTGCTTGAAGCGGTTTTCAGCTTGCCAACTACAATTTCTCGTCCGCTTTTTCGTTCTGTTCCGTCACGCTTTTGCGCTTCTTTAACTCCTCTTTGTATGTGCATCACTTTCTTTTCAAGGTCTATGTCGCTGTTGATTAAACCTAACGCTTCAGCTGTTCTCAGTCCCGTGTTCAGCATAAAAATATATGCTGATGCTTGATTGTGTTTCGGTTTGCCTGAGGGGTACTTCTTGCATGCTTCCGCTTTGAATTTTTCAATTTCCTCATCGGTAAATACGGTTATCGTTTCGCATACGGGTAGCACTTCTTTATTTTGCTTTGCAAGATAATTTGACTTTTTTATCGTTGGCACAGCGTTCATCGGATTCTTTTTTATGAACTCCTCACGCATAAGATAATCGAAGTATTCATTGAGCAGATTGTATGTTTGCTTGACAGTTGAGAATGAATATCCCTTGTCGGTCAGCTTACTAATCAGCCTCTTAATGTCAGCACCTGTTATGTTGGATACAATGAGCTTGCCCATGTATGGCACGATTTGATTTTTGTATATCTGCTCGTTACGGTCATAGGTCACTCGCTCAACATTCGGGTACTTAAACACTTGCAGGTAATTAAGCAGGCTGTCTTTTACAGTCTTGTTACCCTCAATGGCGTCAATGATTTCTTCTTCGAATTTGGTTATGTAGTCCGTCATTTTCTTGTTGACTTCGGCTTTGGTTGTGCCGGAAAAGCTCTTGCGTTTTCGCTCGCCGTTTTCATCCTTGTACCAAACAACGCCACTCCATCTGCCGTCTGTTCTTTTGAATGCGTTGCCGTTTGTCAGCAGTTGCTTTTGCATTTTATCACTCCTTTCGCACACACAATATCACAAACCTTTTTCAATATCCAGACCAAAGATTGTGCGTGCTTGTTTCGTTTTTTTATCAAAAAGCCGTCACAAATCGCCTGTAAGCCGTTTTTTGTTTAAGTCCGACGAGTTTATCTGTTTTTGAGCAAACTCGTCAATTTTTGCTTGCAGTGTTGCCCGATTTTTCAAAAATGGGTTTATCATACGGCAATACTCAAGTGAATACGCAAAAGCCTTGATTTCCTGCGAAAAACAGCCTCAACTGCATACGAATTTGGAATCATACGCAAAAGTATTACGAATCGAAAAGCCGACAGGCTTTGCCGGACGGCGTTTTCGGGCATTTCAATGCCCGAAAATCATACCCCTTTATCCTGCTTTAAAATCGACGGCTTGAAATCCGCTCCAAAACCCACTCAAATGAGCCGAGATTTCATCCAAAACCGCATTAAAAATCAAGTCGAAAAACTCAAAAGAAAAAATGCTATTTTTTCAATTTTAGGCTTTTAGATTATTTGTCATCAGCACTTACAGTGGGGTACACTATATTTGATGAACTGTGTAGATATTACTTTGCTGTGCGTTTTCAAAAAATCTATGAGTAATATCTATGTAGCCTTTTTCTTCGAGCGACTTGAGCGTGTTTCTGCAAGTGGTCGGACACATATTACACTTTTTCGCCATCTTAGGAACAGACCAAAAACTTACACCTTTGCTGT
Source organism: bacterium (assembly GCA_963597385.1). Taxonomy (GTDB): domain Bacteria; phylum Bacillota; class Clostridia; order Oscillospirales; family Acutalibacteraceae; genus Eubacterium_R. Next base: position 1,631 of record CAVBQD010000099.1, read on the forward strand.
CACCAACCGAAACAAGAAAACAGTAAATCATAAATTCGTGCGGCGAAAAGTTTTCATCAAAGATTTTGTTCGGCATGTAGTAAACCTTGCCGTCGGTTTTGTAATTTTTATTTGCGTACATAATTTTTATCCTTTCTCAATTTCTTTTTGAATCCACAACTTGAATTCATCTTTCGGTACAACAATTCTTGTGCCGATTTTTCTTTTCGGAAAACCTTTTTCATTGACAAGCTCGTACGACCTTGTGCGTGATATTCCAAGCACCTTTGCGACCTGCGACACCGATATCATCATCGGTAGCTCATCAAAACTTTTGTAGCATTCTTTCATTGCGCTGCCTCCTTTCGTATTATTCGAGAGATACTTTTTCAAAAAGAAAAAAGCATAAGTAAATTTGAAAACAAAAATTCGCCCACGAAAAAAGTCCCTCTACTATACGGAGAAAAATCTCAATTTTGTTCGGGTGTTTTTCAAAAATCTTTACATCTTATTTACATTTCATTTCACGATAGCAAAAAAATACCCCTCTATAATACGGAGAAAAATTCGAGCTTTGTTGATGTGTTTTGAAATAAAATTTACAAATTATTTTCACGCAAAAACAGGTTTGCCCTAAAATGTAGGGCAAACCTGTTTTGATACTTGCAACTATTATTTTTTCAAGTTAATATGCAACGCAATATAATATAAAAGATTTCTCGGAATAGATAATTCTGAGAAAACTTTAGTACTGTTATTATATTACATAATGGTAGCACAGTCAAATAAATTTGGATTTCAGAAAATGACTGTACAATTTTTTGGATTAGGAGTTGCAATATGAATAGCAGTTTTGAAAATGTATCGGTACTTTGGCTTGAAAACAACAAACTTTTTTGGAAAGAATCGACTTATACAAAGTATCTTTTTATCACTAAAAATATGGACAAAATCATTTGTGATTATTCGCTTGAAAAAATCAACAGCAAGATTATCCAGCAGGTTGTCAATCAAATCTTGATCTGTAACACAATGTCAATTACTACGATTAAAACATACATATCTGTTATCAACAGTATTCTATCTTTCGCTTATGACAATGACTATAATTGCGTTGAGCATATCAAAATCACTTTTCCTAAAAAACAGAAGAATGATCGAAAAATACTGACTCAAAAAGAGCAAAAACTATTGACAGTTTACCTTACTAAAAATATTGATTTAACGAAACTTGCCGTTCTTTTTGCACTATATACCGGCATAAGATGCGGCGAACTTTGTGCGTTAAAATGGGGCGATATTGATTTGTTTAATGGCATTGTCAGTATCAACAAAACAATGCAAAGGGTGCAGTGCGATGACGAAAATTGTAAAACAAAAATTATAATAACGCCGCCAAAAACCACAAACTCAAATCGAATAATTCCACTGCCGAAATTTCTTGTATCTGTCTTGAAATCTTTTAATCCTAAAAATGAAAATGCGTATTTACTGACAGGTCTTGAAGATAAATTTATCGAACCACGGCAAGCACAAAACATTTTTAATAAATGTCTTGCCGATTGCAAAATTGACAAAATTAACTTTCATGCTCTTCGCCATTCTTTTGCAACTCGCTGTATCGAACTCGGTATGGATTATAAAACTTTGAGTGAAATTCTCGGTCACGCTAATGTATCAACAACTATGAATTTGTATGTTCATTCATCGCTTACGCAGAAGAAAAAACAAATGAATAAATTAAATAACTTCGTCAAAATGTAACCGTACGGCATTTCTCAGAATTATCTATTCCGAGAAATGCTGCTTTTATTATTTGTGTTTAGGCGGAAAATATTATGAATGTTTCATTTGTATCATCGCAAGATATAATTGACGGAATTAACAAGACATTAAAGAATAAAACAGACGCTGTTATAAATATCATCAACGATAAATTAACAGTGTCTGTTTTTGCGCTTTTGGAACAAAACCTACACAATGTAAAAGAAATCAATTTCATAATCAGAGACAGCAGATATTTGCCAAAAGGTGAAGAAGTATCAAGAGAATTTGAAATAAACATTAACGATGTATTGTTCAATTCTTATGACATAACGGAAAAGAATAAGCTTCAGCATTTTTATCAAGCAAAAGCAATGCATGATTTTATAAAAAGGCACGTGAATGTTAAGCGTGTAACAAATGCTTGCTCTGTAAAAAGTAATTTGATTTGTATTGATAATAATTTTATGTTTACAGGTCAAAGTTCTCTTGAAATGCCGGATAAAAGAAATTCATCTGTATTTGCTGCAAACTTTGATGCTATTGTTACCGACAATGACGAAACAGGCAAAGAGCAAATTGCAAGATGCAGTGAAATGTTCAATCAGCTTTGGTACAACGAACAATTTACCGTTTCTTATAAAGAACAGCTTTTAGACAGTTTGCATTTCGTTTATAAGGAACACTCTCCTGAACTGCTTTATTACTTTACTCTTAACGAATTATTCGGAAATCAGCTTGACAAAGGTGTTGAACGTTTTGAACGGGACAGCGATAAATTCAAGAAAACTGAAATATGGAATGCTTTGTATGACTTCCAAAAGGATTGCGTTGTATCGGCTATCAGAAAACTTCAAAAATACCGGGGTTGTATTATTGCCGATTCAGTAGGACTTGGTAAAACATTTGAGGCTCTTGCCGTAATTAAGTATTTTGAAATTGCTATGGACAGGGTGCTTGTGCTGACTCCTGCCAAGCTTTATGACAACTGGAATTCGTTTAGAGGCGACTATAAGGATTCATTTTTGCATGAATCTTTCAATTATAGAATTATGTTTCATACCGATTTGTCAAGGTATAAAGGTATGTCACGCTCCGGTCAGGATTTAAAGAAATTTGATTGGGGACTTTACGATCTCGTTGTTATTGATGAGTCACATAATTTCAGAAGCAGAAACGACAGATACGACGAAAACGACCAGCTTGTGATGACACGGTATGCTCGCCTAATGCAGGATGTTATCAAACACGGAAATAACAACACAAAGGTTTTGCTTCTTTCTGCAACACCTGTAAATAACAGCCTTGTTGATTTGAAAAATCAAATAAGTATTATCACCCGTGATGAAGATTTCGCTTTTGAAGACGAAGGCATTTCAAGTGTTGAAAATCTTTTAAGAAAATCATCACAGGTAATAAATACATGGGAAAAGAAACAAAATCATACAAAAGATGAACTGCTTGATGACTTGCCGTCTGATTTTTATAAGCTTCTTGAAATTATGACTATTTCACGAAGCAGAAAACATATTATGAATTATTATGCCAACGGCGATGTTGGAACATTTCCTGAAAAGAATAAGCCGATCACTAAGCACAATATCATAGACACGCAAAACCAACTGCTTACATTCCAAAAGACAAATGAACTTTTGGAATTGCTGAATTTGAGCGTTTATACACCTATGCGATATGTAAAGCCGGAGTTTATGAGGGAATATATTGAAAAATATAATCTAAAAGGTAAGCGTGGCGGCAATATGGACTTTTCTATCCAATCAAAGGGTATGATTGTCCTGCATAGATTTAATCTATTTAAGCGACTTGAAAGTTCGGTTTATTCGTTTGAAGAAACTTTGCACAGGCTACTCGAAAATATTGACAAAACGATTGAAAATCTAAATAAAGGTACAACTGTTACACAGCAAGACTATGAGTATGAGGACGACGAATTCGTTTTAGAGAGCAGTAAATATGAAATCAATATCAAGCACCTTAGAGTTGAAGATTACATAAACGATTTGTACGAGGATAGATTTATTATCAACAGCATTCTGGAGCAGGCACAGACTGTTTTGAAAGAACACAGGGATGCAAAAATCAAAGAACTTGAAGAGCTTATGGTAGAAAAAATAAACACTACACCTTATAACGCCGGCAATAAAAAGGTGTTGATTTTTACAGCATTTGCGGATACGGCAAATTATATTTATTCAACTCTCGGCGAAAAATTGCGAGAAAAAGGCATTTACTGTGCAAGCGTAACCGGCAAAGGCGTCAGGTTAAATAATCCAAATGTTGAAAGCGACTTCAATTCTGTACTTTGTGCCTTTTCTCCAATGTCAAAAATGAAAAAGCAGATACCTGAAAGGGAGCAGATAGATGTTCTTATCGGTACGGATTGTATTTCGGAAGGTCAGAATTTGCAGGACTGCGATACGGTAATCAATTATGATGTTCAGTGGAATCCTGTGTCACTGATTCAGCGTTTCGGCAGAATTGACAGAATCGGAAGTACAAATAAATGTATTCAACTTATCAATTTCTTCCCGGAGATGCAGTTAAACGATTACCTGAATCTTGAACGCAGAGTAAAAGGTAAAATGACCACCTTGAATCTCGTATCAACCAGTGACGAGGATTTCTTGACACCTGAAATGAACGATTTTGCATTCCGTACGGAGCAGCTTATCAAGATTCAAAATGAAGTAATTGACATTGATGATGCAAGCGACAGTATTTCGTTGACTGACCTGAATCAAAACGAATACCTGTATGAATTGTCAGATTTTGTAAATTCAAATAAATCACTTAAGGCTATGCCGAGAGGTATATATTCCGTTACTGTCGGTGAAGAGGCAGGTGCTTTGTTCTGCTTTAAGCATAGGAACGAGAAAGAAAAGCCAAAGTCGGACAGTTCAATTTATCCGTTTTATCTTATCTATGTTAAAAATGACGGCGAAATTTTGTATACCAATTTGCAATCAAGAATGACCTTAAAGCTTTTCAGAAAACTTTGCTATGGCAAAAAACAGCCCAATATGGCTTTGTTTGAAAAGTTTTTTAAGCGTACAAATAATGCAAAGGAAATGAGTTTCTATTCCGGTTTGCTCAATAAGGGTATTCGTTCAATTCAAGGTGAAGAGGAAAAGCAGGCTGTTCAAACCGTGTTTGATTTTTCGGGCTTTAATAATTCATTCGCCGATGAGACAGCAGACGATTTTGAACTGATTTCTTTCTTGGTGGTTGAGTCATGAATATAAATATACCCGATGAATATAAAGTGAACAGCAAAATTCCGATAAAGGAATTTATACCGAAATTTCTTAAGCCGGAGCAAAAACGAAGAATACGAAACAGCATTAGGTCTGTAAGTATTACGCATCAAATTGCAGGTCAAAAAATACCGAGCTTTGTTGATGAAAACAACAGATGCGAGGTTATACAGTTCTTTGATATTGAAGTAGGCAATATGAAGGATGCACCGTTTGTTGCAAATATTTATCAAGCTGTTATTAAGTCGCCTTGCGTGATTCGTTTTTATGATGCAGTAAGCGAAAGCTATTCCTTTGGACTGAAAAGGCTAAATAGGCAGGATGAAAACGAAGTTGTTGTTGAATATGCGTTTGTTACAAAACCGTTCAGTCGAGTTTTGCCGAGTGGTCAAAGGACCGCTTTGCTGAACGCAATATCTTATGAAAATATAAAATGCAAAGTTAATAAACTTGATTTTTATAACGAAATGTTTGTTAAGGCTTATGTTGTGCATAATGACACGGCGTATCAAAAAGCGTTGGAACTGCTAAATACAAATTTGTGGTATGACGCTGATAAAACGGTTGCACTTTATTCGGCTTATAAAGATTTGGTCAGCCAAAAATATATGCTGTCAAAAGCAACAACGCAGGCAGAAAAACTGCCTTATAACATAAAAATCAAACAGAATATTGAAATACTTAATCAGTTTTTGGAGGAAAAGTAGGAGGCATAAGTATGGGAGAATATAAAAATGTACCTCAAGAAATAAACAATGTTGTGCAGGATAATCTTGAAAAATTGGCACAGCTTTTTCCGTCTGCAGTTAAGGACGGTCAGCTTGATATTGATGCTCTTAAGGAGGAACTGGGCACATTTGAAGAGGTTGGCAAAGAAAAGTACGAATTTACTTGGTCCGGCAAGCAAAATGCAAAAAAGATTGCACAGCAGGATGTTTTTGGCAAAACATTGAAGTTCTGCCCTGAAAAAAGTAAAAATGCCGACACAACCGAAAACATTTATATCGAGGGCGATAACCTGGAGGCACTTAAACTTTTAAGGCAAAATTATTATAATTCCATCAAGATGATTTATATTGATCCTCCGTATAATACGGGCAACGATTTTGTTTATAATGATGATTATTCTATGTCGCAGGAGGAAAGCGATATTGCCGAAGGCGTTGTTGATGAATTAGGCGAACGATATACAAAAAACATCTCTGGCAATAAATTCCATGCAAATTGGTGCAATATGATATATCCTCGTTTGAAATTGGCAAAGGATTTGTTGACTGATGACGGTGTTATTTTTGTCAGTATTGATGATAATGAAATTGAAAACGCTATGAAACTCTGTGACGAGGTTTTGGGACACGAAAACTACCTGGCTTGTTTTCCGCGTGTTACCA
>CAVBQD010000100.1:0-8012 GCA_963597385.1 bacterium
TGCGGATTATTTCGCAAGTTATCTCTCATTCGGTCATAAATTGCATCACGGTCATAAGCCTCTCCCAAGCGGTATAATCGGGTTGCTTTCTTGCTTTTTTGCGAACGGATAGTGGCGTATTTGTGATACGGATTCAGGTCGATTACATATCCGAGCCGTTTCATAACATAGACAAAATCTTTTGGATTTGTACTCATCTCAAGAGCCTTATCAATCGCCTCACGCATTAAATTGTATTGTGTCGGCTCGCCGTTTTTCTCAGCAAAGTACAGCTTGCGTGGTGTCTTCCCTTTAGGATTTTTAATAACCGTCAAGCCGTTTTCTTTGCAAAGTTCGTCGGAAATGCTACGCAGTTTCCAATACGCACCCTAATTGCAATTGAACTTTTTGCCGTTCCACATATTCACCGAATTGATGACCAAATGGTTGTGATAAGTGCCGGTGTTGAAGTGGGTGGCGACCAGCACTTGGTACTCATCGCCCCACATTCTTTTGGCAAGTTCAACGCCGAGTTTGTGTGCAAGTTCTGGTGTAACCTCGCCTGTTTTAAAACTCTGATATGCGTGATAAGCCACATTGCCGGTAGTCTTATCAAAGCGTTCCTGCACCGAAATCATTTCCGAAAAAGCGGTGTCGGCAGAGCAGTTCACGCCTGTGACATACATTGCTTTTTCTTCGCCGGCTACGGTTTTTCTCTCGTCACTTGCATAGTGAAGTGCCTTGAAAATATCGCCGTAAATTGTTTTGTCAGGGTTCGCCGCATAGTTTAAAACTCGACTTACGCTGTCGGTAACAGCCCATATTTTTGTTACTGCCACGGTGATTCATTCCCACTTTCCGACTTGTCACTTTGGTGATAAGCCTTCAAAAATTTGTCGATTACATAATCAAATCCGTCTTTTATTCTTTCGTCGGGAAGTGATTTGAAATTGTCACGAAGTGCTGTTAAACCTCGGTACGCCTCATAAAATTCTTGCGGCAAACTCGCTTGAACCTGCTTACCCAAACCTAATTTTCTAAGGTAAGCAGAGAGGGATAGTCCGCATTTTTTAGCGGCAAATTCCATTTTTCTTTTTTCCGTTTCGGTCACTCTGATATTGATTGCAGTTGTTCTTTGTCTCATAAATTAACATTCCTTTCTTTGTATAATCGGGGTTACAGGGGCGGCAGCCACTTTCGGCATTCGCCGCCGGTTTTGTAGGCATTACAAAACCTATGCTCGCTACGTCAGAACAAAGGCAATACATGCTCCGTTTCCGGATTTCTCCGAAAACTTCCGCTCGATTGCTTTGTTCTTCCTTTCCCCACAAAGTCAACAACTTTGCGGGGACCCCGAAAGCAAGGCATTACCTGTATATCCCTTTTTTCAAAAATGACGATAATGACGGTTGTGACGGCTTTTTCTATATAGCGGTTGCATTGTCATTTCCGTCATTACTGTCACACTTTTTTAAGCGAATCATTCGGCTTGTCCCGGTGCGTTTTGTTTTGTATTCAATACTTTGCGGCTGTAAAACTTCCGCCGAAAATCGGGCAAGCATTTTTATTACCACATTCGGCGTGACTTCGGTTTCGTTCATCTGAGTAATCAACTCGGTTGCCGTACCTTGCCACTCTTTCATCTCGGATATAAAATCAACCAGCCGTAAAACAAACTTCGGAATTTCCTCACGGCGAATATCGTCCATATTTTTTCGCTCGACCAACTCCCACAAGTGACTGTTGCTGTTAAACTTCAATGTCAGTTCTTGATACTCAATATCTCTACCGGTGGCAATAAGCGTTCCCGTTTCATTGGCTCGGCTACGCTTCAAAACAAAATTTGTATCTGCCGCACCGGTGATACCCGTTGAGCCTGACACCTCATTGAACGGGTCGCTGACATCTTTCAGTTTTCTAACATGATGAACAACTACGACGGCAATACCGTACTTGTCCGAAATATTTTTAAGTGCAGATACATCGTCATAGTCGCCTGCATACATTCCGCTTTTTCCGCCTGTGTTTTTTGAATCACGCACCTTTTAAAAGGTATCTATAATCACAAACTTTGTATTGGGATAGTCGGAAAGATACTGTTCAATTTGCTGTTCCAATCCGTTTCCGATTTGAAAACTCGTAGTCGCTATGCGTAATTTGCTCGGTGCCTCGTCTGTAATTTTATACAGTCGGTTTTGTATTCGAGCGTAAGTATCTTCAAGGCAAAGAAGCACATCGCTTTTGTGCGTTTCAAATTCCCACACAGGTTGTCCTCTTGCCACCTGAAGACTCAGCCACAGCATAAGCCAGCTTTTGCCGATTTTACTTGAACCGGATAGTACGCTTAGCCCTTGCGGTATCAGACCGTCAACTACAAACAAGGTCTTGTCCATCGGCGTTGACAAAAGAGTGTCGGCGTCGATTGTTTTCAGTTTTTCAACTTGCATTTTTTACACCTTCTTCCATAACATAGTTGATGACATTGACCTTCGGAATTTTAAAAGCGTTTCCGATTTTAACACCCGGAATATATCCGTCGTTAATCAGGTCGTATGCCAAGTGTCGGCTTACACCGAGCATTTCTTGAAGTTGAGCTACAGTCACAATGTCCGGATACTCCGGGAACATCATCTTGTAAAGCTCTTTCAATTCTGATTTTCTCATCTTTATTAACCTCCTTTGTGAGAAAATAAGCTGTATAGTTTTTACAGCTATGTACGATGGGCAGAACAAAGGGAACTCTCTTTCCGCTGTCTTTTTGCCGATTTTGTTTGAATGTTGGGGTATTTTATGGATTTACCCCTTCACTACTTATAAATGGGGTCCGAAAAATGTACACCCAACTTTCAAAAATATTTTTCGTCCAAAAACAAAAAACAGCCGAAAGCCCTTTATTTACAAGGGTTTTCGGCTGAAAAAATTTTTTATAATATTTTTGTTATTGATAGAAAAAGGGGCAAAAATCTGTTATAATGACAAAAAGGTCAACTTACGATATGACGGTGATACTATGATTTTAAAAAGAATACCTGATGAATTAAAAAAGAAAATTGAGAAGTTTCATTCTTATCGCACAAATACTAATAAAGCATTGTTTTTCTCGGCAGATTCGGGAATGGGCAAAACCTATGCGGCGTTGTCTTACTGTGCAGAAAACAAGGATAGCCTTTGCTTTTCCTTTCGCAATATAAGTGCAGAACTTGCACTGAAAACATTTACCGAGCTTTATCCCGGTGTGTTCAAAGACTGCACAACTTGGGCAGAGTTTTTTGATTATTTACGGATTTACGGCAAAGAAAAACACCCAACAGTCTTTTTTGACAATGTGGGTGAACGAAACGATAAAAATGATTTTTATGATGCATTGATGGATTTTATATATAAAAGCAATGGTTGCGGTGCACTTGTAATCTTAATCGGCAGACCTTGGGAACAAATTGAAATTCCTTGCCAAGAGATAACAATAATGCCCTATTCAACGCAAGAGATAGCCGAAACGCTTTCTGTGAGCGGCAAGGAATCGGCAGCAATCTTTTGCTTGACGGCAGGTATTACGGAACTTTTATCTTTATACGATACCAGTATTTCTTTTGAGGAAAATGTAAAAGCGTTGCTTAATATAAATTCACCGTTTTACCGTTTAATGAAAGATAAAATGGGTGAATGTTTCCGAACGCCTGAAAGTTACAACACATTGCTATACGCAATGGCAAACGGTTACAACCGAATCAATGAACTGTCGGCGTTTTCGGGTTATCCAAAAAACAAATGCGACAAGTACATTAAAACGCTGTGTGAATTTGAAATTGTACGAAAAGAGCCCGAAAAGAACGGACACACAAAATATTATCCGTCAAACAGTTATATCGCCTTATGGTATAAAACTCTGCTGACCGCTGTACCCAACGCAGACGGCAGTTTTGGCGAAGATATTTATGAACATTTTACGGAATATTTCAATAATGTCTTGCTATCATCATTTTATAAAGATATGTGCAACTATTGGCTGAAAGAAAATCTCATATCCCTATCAACAGACTATATTAACGCCGAAGATTCAAGTTATCACAATGTTAAAATCGGAAATGTAACCTTTGATTTTGCCTATGAGAAAAAGCGAGCGTTATATGTCTATTAGGATACAACTCCGGGTGGCAGATTGACGAAAAAGCTGTGGGAAGAAATTGAGAACGGCACCACAAAAGACAGACCGTTTTACGAGAACGAATATATCCTATGCACCGTAAACCGTGTACCCGACAGTTTTTGGGCTTTGAGCAGTCAGTATGACAATGTGCATATTGTAAAACTTTCTTCTCTTTTTTCTGCATATAACAAAGAATATAACCGCCGTGTGCACCCTCGTTTTGTGCCGTCTTTTGTATGGAATCAGCGGCTGTTTTAGGGCAAAATTCATTGACACAGAGTATAACATTAGATATAATATTTTATAGAAACATTGTTATATTTAAGAGGTGGCATTATGCAGAAACTTATAAAACAGATAAGAGCATATTTGAATATGAGTCAAACCGAGTTTGCCGAGCAACTTAATGTTACCTTCCAAACCGTGAACCGTTGGGAAAACGGTCGTGCCCTGCCAAACAAATTGGCACAGTCAAAGATGTTTGATTTATGCGGGGAAAAGCAAGTCCCTGTTTATGATATGATTCTAAAAAAGATTGCAGATGAATCGAAAGCAATCAAACTTGATTCAAACCGAGTTCTTCTTTATCACGGTTCTAAATCCGGTATTGACGGCACTATTGAGCCGAAAAGCCGAAAACAATGTGATTTTGGCAAAGGTTTTTATATGGGAACCGATCCCGGTCAGGCACTTACTTTAATTTGCGACTATGAAAAATCTAAATTCTACATCGTTTCCGTAAATACGGATAATCTTGCACAAATTGAAGTGCCGGCAAATATCGACTGGGCAATGCTTGTCGCATATCATAGGGGAAAAATGGAAAAAATAAACGGTACGCCATTCTATAATAAGTACCGTGATATGACGAAAGACAAAGATTTGATTATCGGCAATATCGCCAACGACCGTATGTTTTTCGTTATCGACAACTTTTTTGTCGGCAATGTTACCGATATGGCTCTTATCAACAGTCTTTCCGCTCTTCAGCTCGGCAAGCAATATGTGGTTATTTCACAAAAGGGTTGTGATGCTGTTCGCATTGAAGCGGAGGTTGAACTTTCTTACCTTGAAAGACAGTTTATAAAAGAAATAGCCGAAGAGAACCGTGCAAAAGGCATTTCTCTTGCCAACGATATTTGCAAGAATTATCGTCGTGAAGGTATGTACTTTGATGAAATACTCGACGAGGCTAAAACCGGAGGAAAACAATGAACGAAATTCAGTTAAAACTCTGTGATATTCAAGGCAGATTGTTTGAATTATCTGCCGAAAAAAAATATGACAGCGTTGCTTTTATCAAGGCGTTTATGATGTCCGATGTTGCAAAGGAGCTGGATTCAACTTACAACCGTATGCAGTGGGCAGGAGAAGAATATTTGCTTGAAGAGGTCGCCGCAGGTACAGATGATATGCTCACAAACAATGTCGAAATATTCTCTGCCGATATGCTGTACTGGATAGGTTATATCTACCGTTATTGGCATTATTATAACGGCGAGGACAGTGCAAAAATTTATAAGCAAGCCCCTGCCCTGACTATGAAACGCAACTATATGATTTTTCACACAATGGATCCTGTTCTTGCTATCGAAGACTTGAAAGAAATCCATAATCAGAAACAATAATTCGTTTTGGAGGTGCAATATGGCACTTAAAAATAAATTAGGTTTGACAAGCTCTGCCGACCTTGCCCGTGAAGAAGAACGCATCAGCAAGAAAAAGGCTGTTGAACTTTTTGAAACAGGCTTACTTGATACTCTTCCGGCAGGTAAATTTGCAACATTGCAGGCAATCCACAAGTACCTCTTTGAGGATATTTACGACTTTGCCGGAGAAATCCGCACGGTCAATATGGCAAAGGGTAATTTCCGCTTTGCACCGCTTATGTACTTGCAATCGGCACTTGAAAATATCGACAAAATGCCGCAATCAAATTTTGATGAGATAGTAGAAAAGTATGTTGAGATGAACATTGCACATCCGTTCCGTGAGGGTAACGGTCGCAGCACTCGCATTTGGCTTGACCATATCTTGAAAAACAAAATCGGAAAAGTTGTAGACTGGAGCAAGGTGGATAAAGAAGATTATCTCCTTGCAATGGAACGCAGTCCGATTAAAGATATTGAGATTAAAGTGTTATTGAAAAATGCACTTACAGATGAAATAAACAGCCGTGAAGTCTATATGAAAGGCATCGACCACAGCTACTACTATGAGGGATATACAACCTTTAAGGCATGGGAATTATAATAACGAAATGAGGTGCAAATATGCCTGACAAGAATTGGCAATTTGAACTTGAAGAATATATAAAGCAAGGCGAACCCGACAAAGCCGAAAAAAGCGAAGCGTGGCAAACTGCCATCGGCTTGCAGGCTGTTGACGGGCTGAATACTTCTGACTATTTGTTAGACACCGCTAAAGAGCATATCGAGGGTAAAATTACAATCGACGAGGCTCAAAAGCGTATTCACAGTTACTATGAGCAGCGTTCTTTACGCACCGAAACCGAAAACGAAACCAAAGAGGCGGATATTGTTTCGGCAAGAATTGCAAAGTTATTAGGCGAAAAAGCGTTTCAGTTCTCCCCTGCCGAGTGGCTTTCAATTCATCGCAGACTGTTTGAGGGCGTATTCAGTCACGCAGGACAAGTCAGGCAGTACAACATCATGAAGAAAGAGTGGGTATTGAACGGAGATACTGTCATCTATGCGGATTGGAACAGTATTAAGGAAACTTTGGATTACGATTTTTCCACCGAAAAACAGTTTTCTTACGAGGGTTTATCGGTTGATGCGGCTGTAAAGCACTTGGCTAAATTTGCTTCCGATATTTGGCAAATTCACCCGTTTAGCGAGGGAAACACCCGTGCAACTGCCGTATTTATGATAAAATATATGAAAACATTCGGCTTTAGCGTAAATAACGACGCATTTGAGAAAAATTCTTGGTATTTCCGTAACGCTTTGGTTCGTGCAAATTACAACAACCTGCAAAAAGGCATCCATTCCACTACTAAGTTTTTGGAAATGTTCTTTTCAAATCTTTTGTTAGATACGCATTACGAACTGAAAAACAGATATATGTACATTGATTATGTGGACGAAAACGATTCCCAAAGTATCAATCCAAAAGTTCTAAAGTATCAATTTGATACTTTAGACTGCACTTTGGAGGAACTTGCAGTTTTAGAATTGGTTGTAAAGAACCCAACAGTGAAACAGCAAGAGCTTGTAGAAGCAACCGGAAAATCCATTGCAACCATAAAGCGAATTATGAAATCCCTGCAAGATAAAAACTATATCCGCCGTGAAAGTGGAAAGAGATACGGCAAGTGGGAAATTATGGTTTGAATTTAAAAATTAAAATCTTATTATCCCGCATTATTCATAGTAAAACCTCCTTTGATACTTGAATTGTACCAAAAGAGGTTTTCTTTTTCGAATGTGCGATTTATAAAAAAGATGTAAATTGCAATAACAAATTGAACACCAACAAAAAATCAATCACTTAATGAATAAATTCTATCGAGTTGCTCCTCGAAAACCTCAGCAGGAGTACGATAGCCCAATCTTTTCCTCGGAGTATCATTGAGTTCATCTGAAATTGACAAGATTTCATCTTCAGAGTAATCGTTCATTGATCTTCCTTTAGGTATGAATTTTCTGAATTCACGATTGGTTCTTTCGTTAATCGGTCTTTCCCAAGAAGAATATGGGTGTGCATAATATACCTTTGTTCCAAGCTTTTCAAGTGAAGTAAAATCAGCAAAGGTTATGTACACAACTAACGCAGTTGAAAGCATAAATTCGAGTTTCAGAAAAGTTACAAAAAAGGTGCATTTCCGAACGAAAATGCATTGCTCAAATTGCTCTATTTACGC
>CAVBQD010000101.1:0-7963 GCA_963597385.1 bacterium
TCCGTCAACACTCCGTGTTGACACCTCCCCTTTTAAAAAAAGTGAAGGCATAATTGTATATTTACATATTGGTGTGTTTTAGGAACTTTATAACAATTTTAGAGGCTGTGAAAAAATCACAGCCTCGATTTTTTGTTCTATAAAATTAGATAGCTGAAAGAAGTTTTGGAAGTCTTGCGAGTGTTCCACCGAGAGTCCAGAAAATTCTGCTGAAGCCGATGAATGAAGATTGGTCATCATTGAGCATCATAAGAAGTCCCTCAGCCTGATATTCGCTGAATGCACCCATAGACATCTGTACGAAATTACGAACAGGAATCTGAGTTGCCATTGCGGCAAGCATTTTTCCGTCACCGTTTTCGGCAGAGCCCATACCGGACATAATCTTTGTAATAAGTCGACAAAGTCTGCCGCCCCACTTAGTATGTCTTGCATCATTAAGGCACGAATACTTGTCAATTCTCTTTGAAGTATCAATTTGAGGATTCGGAAGTTCGCCGTAAACAGCCGCAAAATCATCACGAGTGATGTTTTTAACATCATTGTAATATGCAGGAGCTGTTGTATGATAATCAGGAATTTCACAAGCCGGAGCTTCAACATTAACGGTAGCGGTGAGCTTTACATCTCTTGATGAAGCGGCAACCATAATATCAAAGTCGCCGGATTCAACACACCAATCACCGATTTTAACATTATAGAAAGCAAATGCTCTCTTTGAAAGTTCAACAGAAACTTCCTTTTCTTCGCCTGCGTTAAGAAATACTTTCTTATAACCTTTAAGTTCTTTTACAGGACGGAATATTGTTGATTCCTTATCGGCAACATAGACCTGAGCAACTTCTGCACCGGCTACATCACCTGTATTCTTAACTTTAAACGATACAGTAAGAGTATCGGTATCCTTAATTGAAGCAGCTGAAAGTTTAACGTCGCTGTATTCAAATGTTGTATAAGAAAGACCGTAGCCAAACGGGAACACAACATCTTCGTTAGCAGAATCGTAATATCTATAACCGATATAAACGCTTTCCTTATGTTCTGAAGTTACAGGTCCGCCCGGATAGTTGCCGAATGTTGGATTTGATTCGTAAGAAACAGGGTATGTTTCAGAAGTCTTACCCGACGGATTAACCTTACCTGTAAGAATATTTGCAACTGCGGCACCGCCTGCCTGACCGCCGAGACCGGAATTGAGAAGTGCTTTAACCTCTGAAAGCCATGGCATAAGCACAACAGAACCGCCAGCGAGAACAACAATTGTATTTGGATTTGCAGCGGCAACATCCGAAATAAGTTTGTTATGATTTGGTGGCATATTGATGGTTTCTCTGTCGTAACCCTCACCCTCAAAATCTTCGGTAAGACCGGCGAATACGATTGCAACATCGGCATTCTTTGCAGCATTAACAGCTTCTGCTGTAAGCTGAGCCTCAGTCATTCTTGTCTTTTGTTCCTTCTTAGAGCCTGCTGTTTTGTAGTAACCCTGAGCATAAGTAACATCTACGCCAAGGGAAACAAGCTCATCATAGGCATTTGAAAGCATTGTAGGATTGATAACAGATGAACCTGCACCCTGGAAACGAGGAGCCTTTGCCATCTCACCGATAACAGCTACCTTTTGACCTGCCTGAAGAGGAAGTATGCTGTCGTCGTTTTTAAGAAGAACCATTGAGCCCTCAGCAATCTTCTGTGCGATTTTGTGGTGTGCCTTTTTGTCATATGTATGTGTTTTTTCAAGAGCCGGCTTTGACTTCAAAATAAGGTCAACAACAGCGTCTACTCTTTCATCAAGAATTGATTCTTCAAGAGTTCCGTCATTTACAGCGGCAACAATTTTTTTAGCGTTAAGCTTACCGGAAGTAGGCATTTCAAGGTCTGTACCTGCCTTTACGCCGTCAACACGATCAACAGATGCACCCCAGTCTGTAACAATAAGACCGTTAAAGCCCCATTCCTTACGGAGAACCTGCTGTTGCATCCATTCATTTTGTGAAGCATACACGCCGTTAATACGGTTATACGAATTCATAACAGTCCATGGCTGTGCTTCTTTAACAGCGATTTCAAATGCAGGAAAATAGATTTCACGCATTGTACGCTCATCAATAACCTCATTAAGAACCATACGGAATGCTTCCTGTGAGTTACAAGCAAAGTGTTTAAGTGAAGTACCTACGCCCTTTGACTGAACGCCGTTGATAACAGCGGCTGAACATTTACCGGCAAGAAGCGGATCTTCTGAAAAATACTCAAAGTTTCTGCCACAAGTCGGAGCACGCTTGATGTTTGTACCGGGGCCGAGAATAACGGAAACCTTTTCTTTAAGGCATTCTTCACCCATAGCCGCACCCTCTTCAAAGAGCAAATCATCATCCCAAGAACAAGATGAAGTTGCGGCAGGCGGGAAACATGTTGTAGGCACGGAGTTGCCAAGACCGATACCGCCCGATGACTTAGCTTCTCCCTCTTCAGGTACATAATCTTTACCCTTTGCCTTACGCAAGCCGTGAGGGCCGTCTGTGATGCAAATCTTAGGCAAGCCAAGCTCCGGAGCTTCCTCAAGATGCCAATAGTCATAACCGGAAACAAATGCAGCCTTTTGCTCAAGGCTCATTTTTCCGACGATTTCAGAGTGTTTCATAAAAAACTCCTTTCAGTTTTTATAAATTTACTGAACTATTATACAATAAATAACACCGTTTGTCACTAATTTTTGGCAATATTTTTTTGATTATTTTAATTTATGCAAAACTGTATAATTTATACATAAATTTTAAACATTTGTTGACGAAATTGTGCAGATGTGATATAAAAAGAGTAGGAAGATATTTATAATTCAGTTTGAAATTATGATATTTTGTATAAAAGAAGAATTATTTATAAATACAAAAAGAAATTTAAGATATATTAGTGATAAAGTTACAGGTGGTGAAAAACATGAAGCAACACAGTAGAAAAAAGACAGCAAATATTATACTGATAATCTTATTATGTATAACTGTATTTTCTATAATTTTTTTAATTTGCTTAATACACAATGCAACCGCATATGTTGAAAAGAAATACAATAAGGATTTTAAAATTATCAGCATTAATCTACCCTACTATAAAGACGATTCCGATTTCTTCGATTGGCCTCTATTATACAAACCCGGTGTATTTGTTCCGTTTGCTGTTAATTTTAAAGATACAGAAAAAGATTTTTCTGTCATATATAATAAAGGCAAATTTTATGATGATTACCAATTGGAAGAAATTAACCGATATATGGAAGAGTACTTAATAAATGTTACCGGTGATTCCAATATTACAGATGTACTTGTTTTACACACCCCGTATAGTTCAAGCTATTATGAATATGATGTACTTACAAATATTCTAAAGAATGACAATACAAAATGGACACAAGAAAACATTCATAAGCTTATTCAAAAAATATTTGCTGATTATAACGGAATTATTTCCGTATATTTACGCTCGGATTTTGAAGATTTACCGTCCTTATCAAAAGAAAAGGAAATAATCACAGAAAAAATAGAATCCAAATTTGGGAAATATTATTCTCATCCAAAGACTAATCCGATAAATGTTTGTTTTGTAAATTACGATTTACCTACAAAAAGGATTGATGACGGTGAAAGATTTGATTATTTTGGATTTGAAGAAAATCAAAATTATATTTTTTATAATGAAATAAACGAAGAACAGTTCGCAAATAAAAGCTTTAAAAAAACAATCTTATGGTAAATAAGAAACAGAAAAGGAGATTTATTATATGAAAAAGATTATATCAATTATTATATCAGCTATCATAATTATTCAAAATATATTATTCGGAATTACTGTTTATGCAAGTGATACCACAAACGACTACATTTACAAGTATAGTGGGGAAACACATAGCAATGGATATAATGTAACTTGTACATTAACCATCACACAAGTCATCGGTGAAAGATTTAGAGGAACTTTTTCCGCAGAAGGGATTTCCATATACAGTTTCACAAATAAACCAATTTCCGGTAATGTAGTAACAGGAGAAAATTTGATGACTTTTATTTTTCAAGTCAAATTTTACAATGACCGATATTATTCAAACGTCTATACAACCATCTCCCCTTATGAAGGCGTAGCTGACTGCTTCTGTTTTGGCTCTTGGCACTTAGAAGACTTTAAAATGACAGGAGAAAAGCAATTACGAAAAGAATATAATTCATCAATTGATTTAGCAAACTATAATGAAGACGATATGAAACTGTGCATGAATTTTTCAAAAGCTGCATACTCTAAAAATTTTTCTAAGTCAGTACCTGATGAGATTATATCTATTGCTAAATTGAAAGATTTTAATACAAACGGATTAATAAGGAGTAATGCGCATAAAGGACGAAAAGAAGAAAACAACATTAGTTATACTATTTTACCTAATTTTTCTGAAGCAAATAAATCTGTCGACTTATATATTATTCTTAGGGGAACTACAGAGGAAGAATGGCAAGGTAATATGGATATAACTGGTGAAGATTATAAAGATGTAAAACAACATCAGAGTTTTTTCAATGGTTCTAAATATTTAAAAAATGAAATCAATCAATATTTTGATTTGAATTATAAATTTTATAAAGATCTGAATATAAATCTTTATATTACCGGACATAGTAGAGGTGCAGCAGTTGCTAATCTATATGCAAAATATGTTTCTGACAATAGAAAATTGGGAACAATTGATGAAAATATGTTTGCAAATAAAGTTGTTGCTTATACTTTTGCAACACCAAATGTTGAAAAATTTCATTCTGCAATGACTAATTATAATAACATTTTTAACTTCTGTTTTTATGAGGATTTTGTTCCCACAATACCTTTAACTATGCCAACTGATGGTTGGAATTATTGGAAATATGGATATACATATTGGGTTAGTTTATCTGATTTAAAAAAAGAAAATTTTGACAGCAATATTCCTTTAGTAAATAAGAATGACGTTGTTGAGGTTCATAATACCATGACAAAATGGAGTTCTGTTGAAAAATATTATAAAGAACCTTGTTACGATTTTAATAATACATTTTCAGTAACAGCCTATAACTTCTTCCATAACTCTTTTGCAAAAACAATGATGCCCGGCAAAAAGAATAAAGCAATTGGTATTTATTCACTTTATGCAGATTTTAAACAATTTCCTGATTTCGTTCCTTTAATACTATCTGCCGGAAATAATATTTCTACTATTGTTAACGCTCATAATTATACAACCTATAGTAACATAATTAGTACATATGGTTCCTCGTGCTTTTCATATTGTTCATACGAAACTTATAAAGATATGTTTAGCAGTATAGATTATCCAGAAATTCAGACCAAAAATGTATATTCATTAAATGATAACATCATTCCATATAACAAAAATGAAACAGCCTGTCTTTCTATATTTGCAAACCAAGATGAGAATTTATCTATCCTTGACTGGGATTTAGATAACCCGTCAACATGGACAGGCATAACATGGAATGCTGACGGAAAAGTTGAAAATATAGATTTATCATTTAAGAATTTATCGGGCTCTTTGGATCTATCGAATTTTAGTTCATTAAAACAACTTAATGTTACCGGTAATAATTTGACATCATTGAATTTGGATAACTGCTCATCACTTGAAGAAATTGATTGCTCATTCAATAAATTAACCGATTTGGATTTGAGTGATTGTACTAATCTTACTTCGGTAACTTGTTGCTACAATTATCTTGATACTCATGAGGGCGGCACTTTATATAGCACCCTTGATGACTTAATGTTTAGTGATTGTTATGTAAATTACTATCCTCAATCTGTTCCCGATAATGCAACATTTAATACTACCGAACTAAATTCACTCAAAACTTTTGCAAACACAAATAATAACAATACTGCTTTGAATTGGCTTGATGACAACGGAAACATTGACACCGAGAAACTACAAAATAATGTTTTATTTGAATATGACGGAAGCAAGTACCGTGCGGTTTCGATAGACATATCTGATTTAGATATATCAGGAACATTAGATTTAACATCTTTGTCATCGCTGCAAGAACTTTATTGTGAGAACACAAAAATCACAATGCTTAATATAAAAGGTTGTACTAAACTTGAAACACTACATTGTGATAATTGTGAATTAGAAAGTCTTACTTTACCAAGCAACGCAGATGCAAAAACAAGTTCTTTATACGATGTTTCATGCGAATATAATTATTTAGATATAAATATTTTTACCGACAACATTGTCAAATATATTGAATTTAAAGCAGGAGCAAGTTTAAATTACAAAAAGCAATATATTAACAAAGAACTTTCTGCATTTGATGAAAATGATTACAACTTACTTGTTGACTTTGCAAATCAACGAAACAACAATAAAGTTTTGGACTGGGATTTATCAACACCCGGAAAATGGGAAAATGTTAACTGGAAACTTGACAATGCTTCCGGTAAATACAAGCTGTTAGACTGTTATTTTAATGATTTGGAAGTGAAAGGAAACATTGATGTTTCAGGGTGCGATATGCTTGATGAGATAGGCTTTTCGGGTAGTAAAATAAATTCCGTTACAATTTCCGGCGAAAATCTAAACGATTCAACATTTTATGACTGTTCGGAATTAGAAGCTGTAATTATAAAAGGCGGTTCAACAATAGAAAAAGATACATTTAGGATGTGCCCTACTCTTCAAGCGATATATATTCCAAGCGACATAACAGAAATAGCCGACAATGCTTTTGAAGAATCAACAAATATTACAATCGCGGGCGTTGCCGACAGTTATGCTCAAACTTACGCAAATGAACACAACATTTATTTTAAACCGGGTGCATTTATTTGCGGAAATATTGTTGCAAAAGAAAACCTTGAAGATACATATCAATACTATTACCCTGTAGAAGATGTAAGCGTTGTATACAAGGACGAAACACAATGCGTATCGGACAAGTTGGGATATTTTGTTCTGTTTTCGGCAGACAACGGAGAAAATCAAATCAAGTTTGAATATCCGTACGGCTATAATATAAACCAAACGATAAGCATAACTGACAATGAACCGTTAATCATTGAAAATCCCATTGGATTAATATGTTATGATTGGAACAATGACGGATACATTAATGCAAAAGATTATGTAATACTGTTAAACCAAAGCCGAAAAGGCAGTGAAGTAACCGGAATAGATGACAAGTATTTTGACATTAACAAAGACGGAATTGTAAATATGAGCGATTGGGATCTTGCAGATAATTTCACACTCTATCCAAACCCAAACATATAAAATGTAAAAAAAGACTGCAACCGAAAAAGTTGCAGTCTTATACTTTTGCAATTATCTGCCCTCATCAAAGGAGCGGCAGATGAATTTGGCACCGAGGGATTCGGCAAGTTTTCTTGACTTTTCGATATTTTCTTCACCGATAACATCAACGACGCTCATATGAACTTCGGGACAATATTTAGCACATTCTTTTGTAAACTCAAGAAGTGCGGGAAATGCTTTTTTAGGAAACTTGTTTCTAGTTACGGCATCGTAGCTGTCGGAATCCGGGTCGTTAAGAGAAACGGAAACGATATCAAACGCTTCGCCGATTTCCTTGGCTGTACTTCTGCCGTTGATTAAATCGGAAAGACCGTTTGTGTTAACGCGGATTTTAATTGACGGGTTAATTGTTCTGATATAATTTGCCGTTGCAATCAAAACATCGAGGCGTTCGGTAGGTTCTCCGTAACCGCAAAAACAAACGGAATCGATATTTTCAAAACCGTAACCGTCAACAGCTTTTTTAATATCATCAAGGCTTGGTTCGTTACCGTAAAACCACAAATTTTCAGCATCACCTACTGCATTGCCCTGTGAACGAATACAAAAAGTACATCTGCAAGGGCATTTATTTGTAATATTAATATATGTTCCACCGCAAAGAGTATAAAT